>ONOI01000006.1:47735-57712 GCA_900319375.1 uncultured Bacteroidales bacterium
CTTATGACGGAAAACATTCGGTGAACGAGTTTTGCGCGTATTACATTGAGTACGCACATAACATGTTTACCCTCCTTTGTTTTCCGTTCGAAGTACTCTTTGTATTCTCCTCCCCTCATTTTGTATACGACATTGACAGCACTCATATGTAGGAGCGCTTTCATGGTCTGATTGGAACGTTTTGATATCTTGGCTTTTGAGCGAACTGATGTGCCCGAGTCGTACTTGTATGGTGTGAGGCCGGCAAAGCTACAGAACTGCCGCGCATTCTGGAAGCGCGTGAAGCCCCCTGTAATGGCTATCATATTGATTGCAATGTGGTCGCCTACACCGTCAATACTTACAAGCAGTTCTTTTTGACGGGTCAATACGGGATTTGCAGCGATGAGCGCCGCAATCTCAGCATCAATGGCTGCTATCTGTTCATTGATAGACTTGATGACTTTTTTCCAGCGGGAGTTTTTATGTTTGAAGTCTCCGGGAGCCATATACCTCTTTTGGTCGGAGAGCTGCGCCTGATAACGCTTCTTGTCGGTAAGGAGGAACTCCCTGTCTGAAAGCAGATTCTTCATGGATACTAAGGTCGCATCCTGGATGGCATATCGGACGGCCTTATCACTATACCGAAAAGCATATTCGGCAATTCTGGTGGCGTCAATGGCATCGTTTTTCCCGCGAGTGAGTCCCATGGAGTTCTTGATGCGGGTGGGATCATCCAGCCAAAGGAAGAGGTCCAGCTCCTGACATGCTATGGTCAGAGGATAGATATATCTTCCTGTATATTCGGCGCATATGAGAACTTCGTCCATCGCTGCGTCAAGCGCCTTCAATGCTGATTTAAAGGCCTTTTTGAGTACTTTAACTTCGTTTGAGCACTCTTCTTCGCGGACAATATCAAGACCGCTGCGGTAGCAAAGATTACACTTTTCTTTGCTGATGTCGATGCCGACATAGATTTTTTTCATAACTTGCACTGCTTTTAAGCGGACAGTGGACCGTCGATCTGTCACCTACAAACCTTATTCAGACTAAGGCAATATTCTTATTCAGGTCCTGTCTGCACAAGCCTTGGTGCAGAAAACTACTCTGCAAATCTAAGGTTTGCAGTATGAAGTATCTTGTTCGTTCGCTAAAATATTTTCTCCAGCTGACGGTTTTGCTCGTCGTCTTCGTGGCAGTCATTTACTTTGTGACAGCTAAAGGAGCGCCGCTGGAGTCGCTATTCAAAAACGGTTTCAATTCAATCTGGTCGATGCTGCTGATAGTAGCGATCTTCGCTGCGATATATCCGAAGTTCGGGTATGGGAAGCGCAGGATCAGGGTGAAGGGATCGACTGAAGAGATCCTTCCGAAGATCGAAGAGCATATGAAGGCCCGCGGGTACGAGCTCGTGAGCCGCGACGCGGAAGACAACCTGGTTTTCCGCCAGGCCTCATTCCTCGGAAGATTGGGAAAAATGTTCGAGGATGTCTACTTCACCCGCTCCCTCAGCGGATATGAGATGGAGGGCCGCCTAAAGGACATTGTCCGCCTTGACACCGCCTTCTGTCAGATCTTTGAGGAGACTGGAGAATAGGTCGGACTCCGCGGAAGAGAGGAATCTCGCCTCGATCGGGACCGCAAACAGACGTTTCTTTACATCATCACTCAGCCCGGCGCACTTCAGAAGGCGCTGGGCATCTTTTTCCGTAGTGAAGAAACAGGCGAAAGGATTCAGAAGGATAGCGTCGCCAAAACTGCGGATGTCCTTCTCGCTGAATATGTGATGGTCGGGGAAGGAGAACACCCTCGTAAGGGAATACGAAGCGGCGAGATGATCGATGAACGGGGCGTTTCGGGCGATGCCGCTGATAACTACCGCTTTATCTGAGCGTGGCCAGGACGGTTCCGCGCCCTCGAAAACGGGAACGGGCTTGGCGTATTCGATCGTAGTGAAGAGAACGGGAATCTTCTCGCCTGCGGGAGTGTAAGCCGAGCGCGAGGCCGGCTCGTAGCCGGTCATTCTCAGATAGTCCTGAGCGTAGCATCCCTTCTCGTAGTCGCTCATCGCGGCAGGGCATTTCGTGACTATAATCACATCTGCCTTGAAGATCCTTTCCGGCAGGTCGCGAAGGCGGCCGAAAGGCAGGAGAGAATCTTTGAAAATCGGGCGGTTATAGTCTACCAGAACGATACTCAGCGAAGCCTTCAGCTTCCTGTATTGATACGCGTCGTCCAGTACGATAGCATCTACCGCAGAACCTATCTTGTTGCAGCCTTCGACCCTGTCTTCGTCTACTACGACCCTTACAGAGGGGAACTTGCGCGCAATTTGGAGCGGTTCGTCTCCATAAAGAGCGGCATCGCCCGCGGGGTCTACCTCCAGATAGCCCTTTGTCTTACGGCCATAGCCGCGGGAGAGGACTGCCAGCCTGCGCCCTTCGAGGGTGCGGAGGATAAGTTCGGTAAGCGGCGTCTTGCCGGTCCCGCCGACCGTGACGTTGCCCACGCAGATCGTGGGCACGCCAGCCTCGGCGACCGGCCTCCGGCCGCTGTCATAAGCGCGGTGGCGCAGTTTGAGTACCGTTCTATAGATCAGCATAGCGTTCTTCTATCTCGTCCAGTATCGAAAACAGTTCGGGTACGTCGAGGGTCGTGACCATCCGGATCCGGGTTTCCTTGAAGTCCGGCAGCCCGCGGAAGTAGCAAGAAAGATGCCTGCGCATCTCGTAGACTCCGCGCGGCTCGCCCTTGAGATCGAGCGACAGCCGGAGATGCCTGCGGGCGATGGCTACTTTCTCGCGCACGCTCGGTTCTGGCAGCAGCTCGCCCGTGTCCAGATAATGGCGGATGTCGCGGAATATCCACGGCCGGCCGTAGGTTGCGCGGGCGACCATGATCCCGTCTACCCCATAGCGGTCGAACGCCTCCCGGGCCTTCTGCGGCGAGTCAATATCGCCGTTGCCGATGATGGGGATGTGCATGCGCGGGTTGTTCTTGACCTCGCCGATCAGTGTCCAGTCCGCCTTGCCCTTGTAGAGCTGGCAGCGAGTACGGCCGTGGATCGTAAGCGCCTGAATCCCGACGTCTTGTAGGCGTTCGGCGAGCTCGACTATGATCTTCGAGTTCTCGTCCCATCCGAGGCGGGTCTTTACGGTCACGGGCTTCCCGACCGCTTCGACCACGGCCTTAGTGATCGCGACCATCTTGTCCGGCTCGCGCATCATCCCGGATCCGGCGCCGCGGCTGGCGATCTTGCTGACCGGGCATCCGAAGTTGATGTCGATAAGGTCGGCTCCATGGCCCCCGGCGATCTCGGCGGCATGGTCGGCCATCCTGGCGGCCTTGACCATAGACTCGGGGATATGGCCATAAATCTGGATCCCGACGGGCGCCTCCTCTTCGAGCGTTCTCATCTTCTCGATCGCTTTGTGGGCGTCGCGGATAAGGCCGTCGGAGGGGACGAATTCGGTATAGACGGCGGCCGCCCCCTGCTCGCGGCAGAGGATGCGGAAGCTGGCGTCCGTGACGTCCTCCATCGGCGCGAGCAGCACCGGCCGCTCTCCCAGATCTATGTTTCCTATTTTCATCTATAAAAAATCCCACTCCAGGGGCGTCCTTGAGTGGGAATAGTATCCTAAGTTAAAGTCTAAAGGAAGTTGGGCGCCTGTATTGCAGCGTTGATGCCAGTAGCGACGAACATCAGAACGATGAGGGCTGCAACGATAACGCCGATGACCTTGAGTCTCTTGAACCATACCTTTCCGTCCCAACCTACAGTCTGGAACATGCTCCAGAAGCCGTGGATAAGGTGAAGGAAAATCGCCACGAACCAGAGAAGGTATACTGCGAGAATCCAGGGATTTCCGAAGGTAGTTACGAGGAGAAGGTAAGGATTGTTCTCGTAATTACCGATTCCGAAGAGCTCGGGGAGCTGCATCTTTGCCCAGAAATGAGTAAGATGGAATGCGATAAGTCCGAGAATGACGAGTCCGAGAACGACCATATTCTTTGCTGACCAGGAGTCTGCCTTAGCCTTTGAAGCAACCTCGTAGCGCTTCACTCCGCCGCGGGCCTTGATGTTGAGGACCGAAAGCCAGATTCCGAAGCCGATGTGGACAAGGAAGCCGAGAGCCAGGACGGGGACCATAATGCTGATAACGGGAGTCGACATAAAGTCGCAGCCGAGTTTGAAGAGGCCGTCTCCGGCGGTGAAGAGTTTCTCGTCTGCGGCGGCGATGCCGAACTTGCCGGTAAAGCTGTCGATTACGGAGAAGAAGTTGATGGTGGCGTGGAGGAGCAGGAAGAGGATAAGGAATGCTCCACTGATAGCCTGGATGAATTTTCTTCCGATGGAAGAGTTAAGCATAAACATAATATGTGGGCTTTTATTATTATCTTTGTAAGTCTTGCAAATATAATTAAATTTGCTCTATGTACAAACGAGTGCTTCTTAAACTTAGCGGCGAAAGTCTCGGCGGCCCGTCGGGAAAAGGCCTCGACGAGAGCCGTATCGCCGCATACGCAGATCAGATAGTAAAAGCCGTCAAGGCCGGATACCAGGTAGCTGTCGTCAACGGCGGCGGAAATATCTTCCGTGGGCTTCAGGGCTCCGGAAAGGGCTTCGACAGGGTAGACGGAGACAAGATGGGTATGCTTGCGACCGTGATAAATTCTATGGCCCTGGCGCAGTTCGTCCGCGAACGCGGTGTGAAAGCCGAGGTCTTTACAGCTACCCCCATGGAGCCGATAGCCCGCTATTATGTCCGCGACGCGGCCGTCAAGGTCCTGGAAGAAGGCGGAGTCGCCTTCATCGCCGGCGGAACTGGCAATCCGTTCTTCACGACGGACAGCGGCGCGGCCCTTCGCGCGCTCGAGCTTAAGGCTGACGCCCTGCTTAAGGGTACGAGGGTGGATGGAGTTTATACTGCCGACCCGGAGAAAGACCCTACTGCCGTCAAGTACGACTCCCTGACCTTCGACAAGGCCCTTGCCGATCACCTCAAGGTGATGGACGCGACTGCCTTCGCCCTCTGCGAGCAGGGCGATATCCCTATCGTCGTGTTCGATATCGACGCGCCGGGCGCTCTCCAGTCGCTGCTGGAAGGAAAGAAAATCGGTACGATTGTTCACAAGTAATATTATATAGGTATGTTGTCAGCTATCGAAAAAGACATTATCGCCGGCGCCGAGAAAAAGATGCAGGATGCAGTCGCCTTTCTCGAGGCCAGCCTTAAAGACTATAGGGTAGGCAAGGCCAACCCGTCTGTGTTCAACAAGGTGCTAGTAAATTACTACGGCACCCCTACTCCGCTCCCGCAGGTAGGAACCGTCTCCGCTCCGGACGCGAAGACCCTCGTCATCCAGCCGTGGGACCGTTCCCTCATCCCGGCGGTCGAGAAAGCGATCATCGACTCGAATATCGGCCTGACCCCGTCGAACAACGGCGAGCTTATCCGCTGTACCGTCCCCGCCCTTACCGAGGAGCGTCGTAAAGACCTCGTAAAGAAGGCTAAGGGAGAAGGCGAGAACTCCAAAGTCGTTATCCGCAACACCCGCCGCGATGCGATGGACGCCCTGAAGAAGGCCCAGAAAGCCGGAACTATTAGCGAGGATGCCGAAAAAGAGGCAGAAGACGAAGTTCAGAAACTTACCGACAAAAAGACAAAGGAGATCGACGCCCTCGTCGCCGCGAAGGAAAAGGATATCCTTACCGTGTAGTTTTGATCATAGTGCATTCTAAGAGCGCGGTCAATGAGTTTACTTATTGGCCGCACTTTTATTCTAATCACTAAGAACTACCCTTTCATATGGAGAGCTGAGAAAAAAGGCATTATAAGAAGGATAGTTCATATAACTCTCATATTCCACTCCTCCGAACTCCAATACTACTGTTTCTTTTAAGTGGAAATCTCCGTGCGGATACCCTTTTAAGACCACAGTACTGGGGAACGGTTCGTACTTATACAATACCGGAAAGCTGACGATATCATCTCTTCCGACGGGTGTTTCATCGTAATAAATATAATCTCCATTCGAAAAGCACACTTTAAGACAATACCTTTTCTCTTTGACAACGTCAAACTGAGCGGGATGATCAGGAACACCTATCTCTTTCAGGAACCAAATTACTTCTTCCGCAGCCTCTTCCCCCAATGCACGCTTTCTCTTAGGGGGATCAACACTCAGTTCGCTGTGTTTCAAATGTCTTATTTTGAAACAATCTGACCTAACATCATGACCATAAACGGTTAGATTAGGGAATGCACCTTCATCGACATCATACGGAAGCCACAATATCCAGGGGCTGTCGCTCGCGCGACCAAGTGAACCATCTGTGTGAATGGCCACAATATTACCTGTTCCCCGAGGCAATATTAAAGTAGTGGAACCTTTTTCGTTTTTTTTGATATGACTGCTCCACCCTTTTAGCATCCTTTTATTGGATATCTCGTAGGAAGAAGAGTTAATATATACGTATCGCCTGTCTACTGCCAGATAAACATTGATATCTTCAATTACGTAATACTCGACCCTACTTTTAGATATCAACATAAAAAGCAGTATACCCCAAAGAAGTATCCCGCCTATACTTCCAAATACTATTAGTTTCTTCTCCATTATTTATTCTGCTTTGATTCAAATATAGTCATTTTCGGGTAGAACGATCGTTTGGTGGTTTCGAAAATATTTTATACCTTTGCGACCCCTTAACCATAGGGATCGCATTTTTTATAAAGTATTAACTGTTTAAGATCAAGACAATGGACACACTCAGCTACAAGACCGTATCGCTCAACAAAGCGACCGTCGACAAGAAGTGGGTGGTTATCGATGCGACTGATCTCGCTCTTGGTCGTCTTTCAGCAAGGGTTGCTCTTATCCTCCGCGGTAAGAACAAGCCCGGCTTCACCCCCAACGTGGACTGCGGTGACAACGTCATCGTCGTCAACGCTGAGAAGGTGGCCCTCAAGGGAAAGAAGATGACCAACAGGGTTTACACACGCTACACCGGATATCCGGGAGGACAGCGCTTCACAACCCCTAAGGAGATCCTCGCCAAGAGACCCGCCGAACTCGTCAGGAGAGCAGTCAAGGGTATGCTCCCCAAGACCCGTCTTGGTGCACAGCAGCTTAAGAACCTGCACGTTTACGCAGGTCCCGAGCACCCGCACCAGGCTCAGAACCCTTCCGAAATCAAGTTAAACGAAATCTAATCAGAGTAAATGGAACAGACACACGCCCTTGGAAGACGTAAAGCAGCTGTTGCTCGCGTTTACATCTCTGCAGGTGCAGGCAATGTTACGATCAATGATCGTCCCCTCGAGGATTACTTCAAGGAGGACGCTCTCCGTTATATCGTAAACCAGCCGTTCGCCGTTACTGAGACTGAAGGTAAGTTTGACACTAAGATCACCATCGTAGGCGGTGGAATCAAGGGTCAGGCAGAAGCTATCCGCCTCGGTATCGCCCGCGCACTTTGCGAGATCGACAAGGAAGCATATCGTCCCGCTCTTAAGGCCGCAGGATTCCTCACCCGCGATGCTCGCGAGGTTGAGCGTAAGAAGCCTGGTCAGCCCAGCGCACGCGCACGCTTCCAGTTCAGCAAACGTTAGTATTCAGAACTGTTTTATCAGCACAGTAGTGGTTTTGTTAAACTATCCCCGTTGGGAGGTTGCCACTCTGCGGAAAATCACCTGGATCGACCAGGTCGCTACCAGGAGATTGATGAAAAGAGAAAAGTAAAAACAACAACAAAATGTCAAGAACAAATTTCCAAGAATTGCTTGATGCAGGCGCACACTTCGGACACCTCGCCCGCAAGTGGAACCCTAAAATGGCTCCCTATATCTTCGATCAGAAGAACGGAATCCATATCATCGACCTGCACAAGACAGTCGTCAAGATAGACGAAGCTGCCGAAGAGATGAAGGAGCTCGCAAAGTCGGGCCGCAAGATCCTCTTCGTTGCAACAAAGAAGCAGGCTAAGGAAATCGTTTCCGAGAAAGCCGCTGCAGTAGGCATGCCGTACATCACCGAGCGTTGGGCCGGTGGTATGCTTACCAACTTCCCCACCGTCCGCAAGGCCATCAAGAAGATGGGTACCATCGACAAGATGAAAGAGGACGGAACCTTCGAGAAGCTCGCAAAGCGTGAGCGTCTCCAGATAGACCGCCAGAGGGCGAAGCTCGAACTGAACCTCGGTTCTATTCGTGATATGAGCCGCCTTCCTTCAGCCCTGTTCGTCATCGACGTCCAGAAAGAGGCAAACGCCGTGAAGGAAGCCAATCGTCTTAACATCCCGGTATTCGCAATGGTTGATACTTGCTGCGATCCTACCCCGATTGATTATGTGATTCCGGCAAACGACGATGCAACAAAGAGCATTGAGGTTGTTCTCAACGCACTTTGCGGCGCCATCCAGGAAGGTCTTGAGGAGCGCAAGCTCGAGAAGGACAAAGAGGCCGAGGCCGAGGAGAAGGAAGTCGTCAAGACAACAGAGCGCAAGCTCCGCGCCCGTAAGGGTGCAAAGCAGGTAGACGTTGAGGCTGAGGCCCCCGTCGCCGCTGAATAAGTCTGTTTATTAACTGAAAAAAGAATACCACTATGGCAATTACAGCAGCAGACGTAATGAAGTTACGCAAGATGACTTCTGCGGGTATGATGGACTGCAAGAAGGCCCTCGAGGAAGCTAATGGCGACTTCGACAAGGCAGTAGGCATCATCCGTGAGAAGGGAAAGATGGTCGCCGCTAAGCGCGCAGACCGCGAGACTGCAGAAGGCGCCGTCAAGGCCCGCATCAACGGAGGCAAGGCTATCCTCGTCGCCCTTGGATGTGAGACCGACTTCGTCTCCCGCACTCCCGATTTCCAGACTCTTGCAGACGCCATCGCGGACATCGCTATCGCCCAGACCCCCGCTGATGTCGAGGCTCTCAAGGCCTGCAAGATGGCAGACGGTTACACCGTAGCCGAGGCTATCGAGGCTCAGACCGGAAAGACCGGCGAGAAGCACGTCCTTGCTTACTACGCACTCGTTGAGGCTCCGTTCGTAAAGGAGTATATCCACACCCTTACCGGAAAGCTCGGCGCACTCGTAGGATTTAACAAGGAAGTCCCCACCGATATCGCAAAGGGTGTTGCGATGCAGGTTGCATCCATGAACCCCGTTGCTATCAGCGCAGAGGACTGCCCCGCCGAGGTTGTCGAGAACGAGCGTAAGATCGCGATCGAGAAGACCAAGGAAGAGCAGGTCCAGAAGGCAGTTGACGCAGCCCTCAAGAAGGCAGGCATCAACCCTGCCCACGTCGACAGCGAGGATCACATCGAGTCCAACACCGCTAAGGGTTGGCTCACTCCCGAGCAGGCTCAGCAGGCCCGTCAGATTATCAAGACCGTCGGCGAGGAGAAGGCAGCAAACCTTCCCGAGCAGATGATCCAGAACATCGCTAACGGCCGCGTCCAGAAGTTCTTCAAGGAGCAGACCCTTGAGGCTCAGGAGTATCAGATGGCAGACAACCACATCTCTGTTAAGGAAGCTCTCGCAGCAGCCGACAAAGATGCGAAGATCGTTGCCTTCAAGCGCTTCTCCTTCGGAGACTAATAAGCGTCGTTTAACAACAAGAAATGCCCGGCCCTAAAGGTCGGGCGTTTTTATTCTCGGCTCTTAACGTGGCTATCACCCTCTGCGCAGCGGGTGATAGGACCGAAAAAGGCCCAAAACGTGGCTACCACCCTCCGGAATCAGGGTGATAGCCACGTCCTAGAGACCTCCACGAAAGGAACATGTCGGATTTGCCTCGCTTCGCGAGCCACGTCCGACGTCCCTCCACGATCAAACGAAAGTTGTCGGGCAAGCCCGACACTCTTTTCGTGTGCGAATCCTTACGAGAGCAAGCTCTGGTAATGTGGACAAAAACGGTTGGTGACTCGGACAAAAGCGGTTGGTGAAGCTTACCGCTTTTTCTTCTTTTCATTAGCAAAGAAGAGGTACCACTT
>ONOI01000001.1 GCA_900319375.1 uncultured Bacteroidales bacterium
GATATTCTTAAACAGAAAGTCCAGCACCTCTTCGGCGAGCGCGGCGGCGAGGACGACCGCTGCACCCCGTATCACCTCGAATGGACCGAAGGTGGTTTTAGTTCGGCCGAATTCGAGCGCATGGTCACCGAGCAGCTCGCCCGCCAGATCGAGGCCGAGACGGCGCGCGAAGAGCAGGAAGGGACCGCGACCTGGTGGGCTCAGGAAAAGGAGCTCGAAGAGTCGACCCTGCTGAGATTGTTGCCGGGATCGATAGAGCTGGATGTGTACGATGAGGATGATGATGAGGAGGAGGAGGAGGATGAAGAAGAGGAAGAGGAGGACGATTCCTCCGATGTAGCGGTTTGGTATGTCCAGGGCTACGGAGCCAGCACCCACATGGCCCAGGATTATGTACAGTGGGACGAGGATACGGATGTCATCCGCCTGCTGGCCGTGTTCGGACTGTCGGAGTACAGTTCGTCTATGCGCCCGGTTATCGCCCGCTGGATCCACGAACTCGACGAGCGCGTCGGCCGCGAAGAACTTCCGGAAGACGAGCTTATGCTCGGGAAAATGCCCGAACCGGAGCTTTTCAATCTGTTCGAAGAGTTGGTCGAAGAAGCCGCGGAAGACAACTATATCTACATCTATATGGACGACGTCGAGGCCCTGGAGACAACCTCTCCCAAGGACCTCTATATGCCTTGGCTCGATCACATAAAGGACGACGTCAATGTAATGATCAACCTCCAGGACGAAAGCGAAGCCCGCGAAAAGGTCCTGGAAGCATATCCTTATCTGTCCAGAAAAATGATGATTGGAGTCGAGGCCGATCAGGAGGCTGCTACCGAGCTCATCGAGAATTACGAGCAGACCTTCTTCCTCGAACTCCCGGAGAAGATCAAAAAGCAGATGATTAAGGCTGCCACCTCGAAGAAGAAGACGCTCTCCCCTCTGAAGGTCCACAGCATCTTCCGCATCTTCGAGTCGCTCACCCAGGAAGACTTCCGGCAAATCCGCGGCAAAAAGGGCAGCCAGATCGATGCCATCAACGGCTATCTCGAGGACATCTGGAAGGATATGCCGGATGCCACTTACGACATCATGACCTTCATGGTCAACCAGATAGTGAAGAACCTCGCGCTGGGAGAGAACATGCGCCAGGCAATCTGGACTATTGCGGCGGCGCCGGGCGGTCTTCGCGAAAGCGACGTAGCCCATTTCGCCGGCGAGGACTGGGATATGGTCCAGTTCTACCGCGCGATGAATTTCCTCCACGACTTCTTCTACGAGGACCATGCCCGCCACCTCTGGAGAGCCAAGTATATCACCCGCCCGGAAGACGGCCTCGGCGGACGCCAGAAGCAGATTTCCGAGTACATCCTTACACTCGACCCGCATGATTCGCTGCGGGAGACCATGGGCCTGTACTTCGCGCTCGGCGGCTGCGATCCTTCTCATTTCGCGGCCTACATGGTCGAGGGCGACTATCTCCACGGACAGCAGATGAGCGATCTCGTCCATTTCCATGGGCCGCAGATCCGCCAGCTACTGCGCGAGGGCTATCTCGCTTCGGAAGATTTCGAAAAATATTGCAAGGCGCTTCCTGCCGTGCAGAGGCTTCAGCTGATGATGGACGTCCTTACCGCGCTCGCTGATCTTAAGGAGGAGCGGGAAAAGATCCACGCTCTGATGTCGCACTGGCTGGACGACGTCAAGGTCGAAGACCTGAACGGTGCGGACCCCTTCACCTTCGCAAGCGTTCTGGCAGGCCAGCGTGAGTCCATCCCCAACCTTGAGAAGGCGCTTGAAGCCGCCCGCAGGAGCGACTCGCTCGGATTCCCGGGCTCAAAGCAACTTATTTCGATGATCTCAGCCCTGCTGTTGATGCAGTATCAGAAAAAGGGTATGAAGGATGAAGCGGAGGCTCTGCGGGGCGGGGCCGGCAGTGGCGCAAAGAGCGCGAAGGAGCGCTTTACTGCGCTCTTCCCGCTCGTCGCCCAGGCCGGCACCAAATCAGCGCTGATCTCCAAGAAAAAGCGCATGGAGCTCCTGGATCAGTTCTTCGACGAGTACTATGCGATAGTCGACGACCTCGAGCTCAATCAGGAGGCTTTCGAGGCTCGGTTCAAATCATACAATCTCATCATCAACGCCCTGTCTGTCCTCATGACCGAAGGACGCTACGACCGTGCGCTCGAGGAATTCGTACGTTTCATCCCCTCGATGCAGTTGTTCTATAAGGCGTCCAACTTCTTCAGCTGGGCAGAGGCCCTTCAGACTTACCTGTCGTTCCATATGCTCCTTACGCTTTCTGCCTGGGAACTTATGAAATCCCAGGGCATCGAATGGAAGTTCTCCCAGACGGACGAGCCGCTCGCCCACATCGCCGACATGGCTTATGTAGCCGCTCTCGAAGGAGGCAACCTCCTTAAGGAAATCGATCCCGACAACGAATGGGTGCTGAATTTCCGCAAGATGTTCACCGACAACAGCGAGCGTATCGAACTCGTTCGCGAATTCCGCGGAGACATCGAACTTAAAGACATAGACAAATATATTCAGGAAGCATATGCTGAGACGCAAAATTGACCGCATACTCTCCGAAGGAGAAGGTAAACAGCTTGCCTGGCTCGCCGGAATAGCGCTGGCGCTGTTTCTAGTCCTCGTGCTGCTCGGAAGTTTCTGGGCCCTGGGCTGGACTGAAATCCTCAACCTTTATCTCGACCCCGGCAGCTACCCGCTCGAAGCTAAGGCCGGAAGCCAGGGTGCGCTGAACTTCTTCAGCCTGCTTATCGCCTTCGGCGGAATCCTGGTCCTGAACGCCCTTACAGTGTCGGCCTTTTCCAACGTATTCGACAATATTTCGGAGAAGTACCGCAAGGGCGAGAGGCGCTACAAGCTTCGCGGCCATGTCCTCATCCTCGGCGGCGGGAGGCAGTTGCTCGACATGCTCCGCGCGCTTAAGGGCGAGCGTGAGTTCGAGGGATGCGATATCGCGGTGATGACGTCTTCAGACGTGGAGGCGCTGCGCGACTTGGTTGAGACGGCGCTGGACGACCCGAAGTTCTGCCGCAGGCTGATATGGTATCGCGGCGAGAGGGCCAACGAAGACGACCTCCGCAGCGCCTGCGTTTCTTCCGCTGCCCGAATCTACATTATCGGCGAGGACGATGAGCCCGCCCACGACTCCGTGAGCGTCTGGACTCTCGGCCTGCTGCGCTCGATATGCGCCGGCACTAAGGGCCCTGCCATCCCCTGCTTCGTGACGCTGGAGATGCACTCGAGCATGGACGTGTTCAACTACCTGCCCTCGCCTGCCGACTCGCGCCTGCAGGTGGAGATAGTCAACGCCAGCGATTACCTGGCCGAGCAGCTGCTGGTAGACACCGAGTTCCTGCCCGTGCCTTCAGACGGTCAGTCGCTGCATATCGTGATCGCCGGCTTTGGACGTATGGGGCGCTCGATTGCGAGCATCGCCGCTCAGATATGCCACTTCCCTAAGGGCGGGCGGACCGTCATCTCGTTCGTCGATGACGGCATGCAGGAGAAGATGGACAATTACGTTGCTAACCACCGGAGTCTTTTCGATCTTTCTCACTATACCTACATTTCGCCTGTCGGCCGCACGGGCTACGTTCCTCAGAACGGCTACGGCGACTTCCTCGACGTGGAGTGGGAGTTCATCGACAGCCACCTCTCGTCCGAACTGACGCGCGGACTGCTTTCGAAATGGGAGGCCGACAAGGCTCAGAAGCTGGTGCTTGTACTTTGCTATGAAGATGCTGCTGAATGTATTTCTGCGGCCCTGCATCTGCCAAAGGCACTGTATAAGGGAGGCGTCCCGATTGCCGTGTATCAGAAAGACCATCCGGAGATGTTGGAGGCCGCCCTCGCGACCGGTCAGTTCGGTTCGCTTGCGAGCTACGGCGAGGCCTCGGAGGATAGCGACGCGTTGTTCCTTAGAAGGTCGCTGTGGGGCAAGAGGGTCAATTTCCTGTACGACAGGAAGTACGGCGGCGCGAGCGCTACGCCCGACGAGGCGTGGGCCCCCCTGTCTTTCGCCCACAAACTCTCGAGCATCGCCAGCGCGAACTCGATCCCGCTGAAGCTCCGCGCCTTCGGGCTGGAGCCTACCCGCGCCGCCGTGGATGCCATGTCCGATGATGTTCTGGCTTCGCTTTCGGAGGTTGAACACCGCCGCTGGATGATCTCAGTCCTGATGCTGGGCTACTCCGCTGCTCCTGCCAAGGAGCGCAAGGACCGTTCGCGCTTCAAAGAGCTTAAGAACAAGGAGTTCATCCATCTGGATATCGCCCCTTACGACGAGATAGCCGAAGAAGCAGACAAGGATACGGTGATTGTTAAGAACATTCCATTTATTGTCAACGGAGATCCAATAGCAGAATTATGATAAACCTCACTACCGCTCCTTCCGACGACGTCCTCTACGCCCAGAGCAAATGGTGGGGCTTCCCGGACCTGCCCGATGATCTTGACTGGCCTACAGTTGAAGCTTCGGATGAAGGCGAAACCTTCGAAGATCCGCTGACTTTTATCTGCCAGATACGCTGCGAGGAGTTGGCGGAGCTGGATCCCGAAGGGCTACTGCCCCACGAAGGCATGCTCTACTTCTTCGCCGCGCTCGATTATTTCCTGGGTGATTTGGATGCCTTTACCGCTCCGGGGATGGGCGAATGGCCTTCAGAGTGTTTCCGAGTGTTGTACTCCCCAGTTTGTGAGGGTTTGAATACACACACTCTGATGTACGACGAAGACACTCCCGCAGCCCTGGCGCCTGAAAGCATATCATTCAAGACTCCCGATCGGGAATCTTATACCGGATTGCTTGGCGAGCCGTACCTGGAAGAGACGCGTGAGGCAATGCCCGGTCTTATCTCCTTGCTCCAGATTGATGAAAACGACGAGTGGGGGCTCCGCTTCTTCGACTGCGGGATGCTGAACTTTATGATAAAACCCGCGGACCTGAAGGCCCGCAGGTTTGACAAAGTCCGTGTCTGGCTGTATTCGGCCTAGCTGATGGCGTCGAGGCTGGGAACGTAGTTGCGCTGGACCTGGCTGGCGAAGATCTGGGAGACCTCCTTGACGCTGAGGCCGAGCTGCTGGCCGATGTGGTAGATGAAGTTGACCTCTTTCTCAGTGATGTCCTTGTCTGCGAGCACCATTCCTACGATATAATCCAGCAGAGCCGGCTTGAGGCTAGGATCGTACTGAATAAGCTGATTGACTGACTGCTCGAACATCTTGTCGACATCGCCCTTGGCGACCTGGGCCAGGAAGTCCCTGGGGAAAATCAGGGAATTGGAAAGGTTCTTCAGGATATACTCATATTCTTCCTTCTCAACTTTGCCGTCGATATTGGCTGCGATGATACCGGCCGTGGCGATGAACACCGACATGGGGCCGTCAAGAGGGCCGTTGCCGAGCTTGAGAAGAATCTGGATAAGCTGATCCATGCCCTTGTCGAGCGCCTCCTGGTTGAGAGCATTCGCGAAGAGGTTGATAGCCTCAATGCGGATCGGGTTGACCGGATGATCGTAGTGGCTCATGCCGCCGCCGTTGAGGAAGAAATCGAGGTGTTTAGTGTTGTCGATCAGTAGATCTCCAAGTCCAACCTCCATCCTCTGCAGGTCAAGTCCTGAAGCCATCTTGAAGAAAGCCGTCACGCAGGCGCCCAGGTTCTCGCAGGCGAGATAGCCGTAGCGGTCGGCGACCAGTTCGGCGAGGTTGTCGTGGAGATGGATTTTATACTGGAGAGCGACCGGAGGGCAGGTGGTCTGAGGAGGGTAGACGAACCAGATAAGGCGCTTGAGCTCGGTGTCTTTGTTGATGAGGTGGCCGAGTTCATGGCCGATTACGAAACGGAGTTCGTCTTCGCTCATAAGGTTGAAGAGCTCTGAATTAACGTTGACGATATCCGGCTGGTCCCCTTCTGCTGCGATAGAGTAAGCGTTGATAGTAGAATCGCCTGTCACATAGAAATCAACCTCTTCTTTGTAGCCTAGTTTGTCCTTGACTTCGTGGCAAAGCTTATAGAAACCGCCCAGAAGGTTCTCGTCCGCCTTCATGCAGTGGCCTTCCATCTTGCTACGCCAGTAGTTGTCGCTGTCTGAAGTGTACTCGGCGTTCTTGAGAACGAACTTTACGACATCGCCCTGAAGAGCGTTGTAAATCTGACCCTGAAGGTCTTTCTCCAATTTGATTTCGGGATTGAGCATATTATTGAATTTTTGCAATTATTATCGATATGTTATCTACCCCTCCGGCTTCGCAGGCCAGGCGGAGCAGGTCGGTAGCGGAAGATCCGTCGGCAATCGCCTGCTCGATATCTTCGTCGGATACCATGTCGCACAGGCCGTCGGAGCAAACGAGTAGTACGTCTCCCGGCAGCAGTTTTCCATCCAGTTCGTCAACGATGAGACGGCCCTCGCAACCGCCGCCAAGACAGTTTAACAGGCGTTTGTCTGCCGAAGGGTCGCCAGTCAGGCCGCGCTCCGTTTCGTCGACAGTGAGTTGACGGAGCAAACCTCCGCGCAAGCGATACACGCGACTGTCGCCGGCGTTCACTAGCCAGGTATGGCCGTAGTGCCAGATAACGCCCGTGAGCGTGCAGCCCATCGGATAGACCTGCCCGCGCTCGGCGGCGAAACCATTCAGCTTGTAACTGATATAATGGACCGCCTCGCGAATGTCGTCCTCGAACGATCCGGGCTGAATCTGATGGAGGTTCAACTGCTCCTTGATTTCGGAGAGCGCGAACTCGCTGGCCTCTTCCCCGGCCTCATGGCCGCCCATGCCGTCGGCTACCAGCAAGTAGAAAAAGCCGTCGTCCGGGGTGTCGACCGTCAGCGCGGCGGAGTCGTCGCGAAGAAACAGCCCACCCACCGAGACGGCGTCTTCGTTGCCGTCGCGCACGAGGCCTTTGTGGCACACTGCCTGGATATCGAGTCTCATTCTACCGTGAATTCAAGAGTTGCGATGCGAACGCGATCGCCTATTTTTAGCTCGACCGCAACACCGGGCTCAAGGCGCTTATCGTTAACGTAAGTTCCGTTCGTGGAACCGCTGTCAGTAATAGTCCACCCGCCAGCCATCTGGCCGATAACGCCATGGTTACCAGAGACATAGGGGTTAGCAGCAAGCTCGGGCCATATGCCGCCGCGACGCCCAAAGGCGCCGGCCTGCAACGCGAGGCGCCAGCCGTTGCCGGCCAGAACTGATGCACTATTTTGCACGTCGGATGATGGGATCGCCCCTGAAACCCGTGTCACCTTCGGCACCATTCGCGGGCCCAGCGGACTGCCGCAGACGGGACATTCGGTTCCGCGCTTGGGCCGGCCGCACTGGGGGCACCACTTCAGTTCCTTTCCGCACTGGTCGCAGAAAATGCTGTCATCGGGTATCAAGGCCCGGCATTCAGGACACTGTATCATAACACATCCTCCATTTTGATGGTTTTACGCTCCTCCAGGGTGTGGACCCCGCCTTCCTCGGCTAGACGCGTAGCGAGGTTGCTCCTGACTTCGCCGAAGAAGTTGCGTGCGTCGCGGCCGTTGCCGAAGGTCCTGCCCCGGCGGTTGTATAGCATAGTGAGCTTTCCGCGAACGGCATTCTCCGCCATGGGATCGAGCATATAGCCGTCCTTGCGGGCGAAGATCATGAATATTTCGAAGAGCTCGTCGGGCGTATAGTCCTCGAAGACGATGCGATTGCGCTCGGGGAAACGGCTCTCGAAGCCGCTGTTGCCGGCGATGAACATCTCCATTTCGTAGGTATAGCCGGCCGCGATGCAGACGAACTTCCCGCGGTCGTCTTCCAGCCGCTTGACCAGCGTCTGAAGCGCAAGCGAACCATACTGGCCGTCGGCAAGCTGGTAGGCCTCGTCGATGAAGAGGATGCCGCCCATGGCCGTGTCGATGACATGGGAGGTAATCGCCTCCGTGTCGCCGACCACGCGGCCCACGAGCTTGGTCTTGTCCACCTCCACCACCGCCGGCGAAGGCAGCGCGCCCATCGAATAGAGGATCTTGCCCATCAGGCGGGCGACGGTGGTCTTTCCCGTTCCGGGGTTGCCGAGGAAGAGGTAATGGCCCAGCGGGATCTCCGGCCGGCGGTTTTCGAGCCGCGCGCTCTCGATTTCGTTGTTGATGGTGTGGGCCAGCTTTGTAAGCGCGGTCTTCACGCCCTCGAGGCCAACCAGTTCGTTAAGTTCGGCCAGGCACTCATCGACCGATATCTTCTCCGGCTCCTTGAACGGGATGTCCTCGAGATACGCGTTGTGGAGGAACTCCGGAGTCCATTTGTCGAACGGAGTGTTGTTGATGCGGTTGTTGATGTTAGTCTTGGTCTCAGCTACCTTCTTGATAGCCTCTCCGGCGTTGCCGAATTTTTCGTCCTTCATCGCCACCATCGCCTGGAACATCTTCAGGGCCTTCATCCGGACTGCATCATCCGCAAAGGTGAAATTGTAGGATTTGCCCTTGGCCGCGCGCTCGTAGATCTCCAGCAGTTCTTCGGCAGAGTAATCGTTGATATGGATGAAATGCGAGAATCTCCTCTTAAGACCCGGATTCGAATTCATAAAGGCATCCATCTCCTTCGGGTAGCCTGCGCAGATCACCACAAACTTACCGGCCTCTTTTTCCATACGGGCCATCAGCGTACGGACCGCGTCGCGACCCTCAGAACTGGTGCTCTGACCGGCTGCATCCATCGGATCCAGCCCATAGGCTTCGTCCAGGAAGAGAACGCAGCCCATCGCTTCGTTGATGGCGTCATTCATCTTTTCCTGGCTCTCATTAACGAACTTGCTGAGAATCTGCTCGGGCTTCTTCTCCACGACGCGGTCTGAGCCTATCACTCCCAGTGCCTTGAAAATCTTTCCGAAAATGAGGGCGACGGTAGTCTTTCCGGTTCCGGGATTGCCGGTCAGCACGAAATTGTATTTGGTCAGGCCTTCTGCGGCCTCGCCCATCTCGATCAGTCGTTTCTGGGTTGCTATTTCACTCGCGATTCGGCGGATGGTATCCTTGACTTCGGACATGCCCACAAGGCCGTCCAGTTCCTTCATGATCTCCTCGACCGAGATATCTTCGGTCAGTTCTTCGCCAACGATGTCGGCATACGAAAGGATTTCGTCCGCGGCGCCACGGAGGCGATGGCGCTTGACCGCAAGATCGAAGAGATTGCGGACTTCGCCGGCATTGCCGAAGGTCTCGCCGCGTCTGAGCCACATCCTGTCGAAGACCTTCGGGAGCAGTTCCTCCGCCTTTTCGTCAAGAGTAAAGACGACGTTTTCGTCGTTTCGCCCAAGGTACATACGGAACAGCTGCTCCAGTTCGCGGGCCGAGTAATCGGGGAACTCGACCGTTACATTCATCCTTCGCGGGAGACCGGGATTCATACGGATGAAATCACCCATCTCCTTCGTATAGCCTGCCATTATGCAGACGAACTCGCCCTTGCGGTTCTCAAGCAGTGTCATAAGGGTGTTCACCGCATCTCCTCCATAACCGGCCGAGCCGTCGCCATAGCGAGTGTTCAGGGCATAGGCTTCGTCGATGAAGAGAACTCCGCCCATCGCCTGGTTTACGTATTTCTTGACGTTTTCCTCCGAATCGCCGAGATAGCGGCCTATCAGGTCTTTGCCGCTAATCTCCACGAACTGTCCGGTCGGCAGCGCGCCTACCGCATTGAGCACCTCGCCGAACTTGCGGGCGAATGTGGTCTTTCCCGTTCCGGGGTTGCCGGTAAACAGGAAATGGTCCGTGATGAGCTTATCCTTTACGCCCTTTTCTTTCTTTGTCTTGACGTTGCGGACTATAGCTTTTATCTCCTCCTTAACGCTTTGCAGGCCGATATAATTGTCGAGCTCGGCGAGTATCTGCTCTTCACTCTTGGGAATGAAACACTGGGCGGTATCGATGTCCCTAGCCTCAACGGACTTGCTGCCACGGGCCATAGCCTTGACATAGATGCTCTCGGCAACCATCTCGGCAAGGTGGCCGTTGGTGTGGCCCAGATCGGCCTGGCGCATAAACCAGGCGAAATGGGCATTGAGCTTGCTTGGAAGATCATCCGTGATGGCTACCTTGTACTTGTCTCTCAGAAGCTGCAGGGCAAGTTCGGCAAGGTCGCCGATGCCGAAGGCGTCGAGCTTATATTCGAACTCGAACAGGCGGTGGACGTCCTTATTGTTTTCGAGGAACTCTGCCAGGTCGTTGTGGTCGCCGCTAAGAATCAGGATTGGCGCGCCTTCAATCTTGCGCATTCGGGCGAAGAGTTTATCGAGCTGGTTTACCTCGGAGGCTTTGTTGGTAGGGAGGAGTTTCTGGGCGTTGGTAATCAGCAGAATTCCGTCTTTCATGCCCGCCAGATTATCGTCCAGCTTCGAGGCAAACTCTGCCCAATCAGCGGCGTCGACCTCTTTCGCGGCCTGCTTCACCACCCCGCTTTCGAGTATCTTGTCGGCAATCAGATGAGAGATGAAATGCTTGCCGCTGCCCGAGTCTCCGAGCACAAGACTGTCCATGCCCATACGGGCCCCGCCGCGGGTCACCTCCTTAGCGACCCTGAGCTTTTCGTCGAGCCTGTCGAGCTCCGGAATTATGCTGTCTTTGGCGAGGAGGCCCTTCTGCGAGGACTCGCTTTCGAGAGCCTCTCCGCAGAACCTGCAAAACCTCGCCTCAGGCCTGTTTTCTTTTCCGCACTTGCTACACTGCATATGGTATAATTACTACTTATTCTGAACCAATTCTGTCTGCTCTGCGGCGGACTTCGAAAGCTTCTCGCTCTTGGGGATGAAGATCATAAAGATGGCAAAAATGACGGTGGCTCCGATAAAGACGAGGAGGCGCCTGGAGCGGACCTTGAGGTCGTCTTTCCACCAGCTGATATCGTTGTCGTTGAAGGCTCCGTTGAGCGAGGAATCAAAGAAACTGTCGGTAGAAAACGCATAATAGAGCGGCTCAAGGACCTTCTCGTCGAAGCCGGGGCGGGTGAACTTGCGGGCCGAATCTGCGAAAGGACTCTTGAAGAACAACACCTTGATACACAGGAAAACCAGCATCGCCAGTATCAACGCCGCAAAAATATAGAGGATGAACTGCCCAAGGAACTTGACCAGTACCATCAGCAGGAAGCCGCCTATCATTCCGCCGATAAGCGGAATAAGACAGCCGTCTGTATCAAGAACGAAATAAATAATACCGGCTATTACCAGTCCCAGCACCCAGGTCCAGTTTTCCAGTCTGAAATTACTGACGTCCAACATCGGATGTTCGATGATAGAGAAGATAAGCATAGTCAGCATCACCAGCAAAGGCAGAGCGCAAAGAAGGACTGCCGCTACAATCTGAAGAACGCTCCTTGCATTGAGAACGACAATCTTACGTTTACCGGCAGATAGCAGTTTGTCCGCCTCGTTACAGGCATAGTCGAAACGGGTGACCGGAGTAAGGTCTTCATCTATCCTTCGCAGATCGTCCAGATAGGCTTTAAGGCGCTTCTCGTAGGTAAACTGAGGTTTGTAGTCTACTGTAGGGTCTTCCTGGTGGTTCACTGCGAGGAAACCGCGAAGACCTCCTCCATTGTAGTCTTTGAGCAATATCTTTGAGGGCTGGGAGAACAGTTCCTGGAGGGAACCAACCGTCACGCCGTTTGACAACTGCAACTGAGGATCTACTCCGAAGCCCTTTATGACCTTCATCCACGCCGCCTGAACCCGGAAGTCGTCATCCTTGGGGCCGCATTTTTTCTTATAGTCGGCGGAATTGGTGTCCGTACAGTAGACAAACCATGAGCGCTGGTTCTTAAAACGGTCTCCTTTAGAATCGAAGAAGTTCGTGATGAAATGTTCGTTCTGAGGACTCCTGAAACTCGCCGCTATATTGGCTATGGTATCCTTCAGAAGCCATCCCGCCGGCTGATCGGAATAGCAGGCATTGTAAGCGGCATTAAAAAGTCTGCCCAATCCTTCCTGAGTCATCGCATAGTCCGGATTGGAGGGGTCGTTGATCAGGTTGATGTCCGAAAGCGGGTCGAGCATCTGGACACGGAGCATATAGATGTCCGAGCTGTCTCCGGAAGGCGGAAAACTCTCCGCGATCGAGACGTTGCGGACCCTCACCCACTCCCGGAACACATCTCCTCCGATGCGTTGGGCTGTTTCGGAATCGAGAACGGCTTCATTGCAGAAGTTGCCGACATCCTTCAGTGTCCAGGCGCTTGCCGCCATGGGCTCGCCCGTCTTGCGATTGGTTCCGGCAAGCGGGAACGGGATGGAGGAGTCGAGCAGGAAGATAGTCGCGAAAAGACCAGTAATATGATCTGTACGGAAGCGCTCCTCGACTATGTCATGGACCTCGAGCGCGAGTTCGGGATAAGGGCGCAGCCAGCGCTCGACCTGACCGCGGTAGAGGTATTTGACCGGAAGGTCGCTTTCGTCTTCGAGCATCAGGCGCGCGAGCTCCTTAGGGGTGTTCGCAATCTGATGTTTCGAGGCATTGTAGGTTATGTTCAGATCTGCGATAATCTCGTCTTCCTCGACTGAGATGTCGTCCTTGCCGCGGACCGTGGCTTCGATTTCGGGGTAGTCCCAGCGCTTAGCCGGATTCTTGATAAGCAGACCGCGGCATATCTTCGCGAGCGGGTCGGGCATGTCGGCCGGAATCGCGATGCGCCCCTTTTTCTTGTCGATAGCGAGCTGGGGTTCCTTGGCGTCAAAAACGCCCTCGCCCATCCACAGCGAGAGGATGGTCATTCCCAACGAGTAGAAATCGGCCTTCGGAGAGAGTTCGATGAAAGTTCCTTCGGGGAGGGTGACGGTGTCAGTGTAGATTTCGGGGGCGGCGTAGATGGGGGTGCGGAGCTGCTTGGTGATGCTGGTCCCGCGGTCGTCTATCTCGTCTGATATTCCGAAATCACAGAGGACGCAGTCCAGGCCGCCCTTACCGTGACGAATCAGGATGTTCGCGGGCTTGACGTCTTTGTGGATGACGCCCGATTTGTGGATTTCATCGAGAGCGATCGCAACTTTAAGCGCTATGGCGAGAATAGCATCCGCATTCCCTTTCAGACCTGCCGTCGCGGCGCTGCCTTCGGGGAAGTAATCCATCAGCTCATAGTCGGGTCCATACTCCAGGATATCGACTATATAGCCTTTACCTTTCAGGCGCTCGAGGCGCTTAAGGACCTTGGTATTTGTTGTAAAGCCGGGGTGGCAGAGTTTCAAAACTGCGCGGCGTTTTCCGTCGGTGACTACATAGATATCCCCTTCGGAGCCGCTGCCGAGGACCTTCTCGACTGTATAGGTCTTACCGCCGGCGCTTACCTGGTCGCCGGGTTTGCGGGCAGCATCACTCGGCCCAACCGGCTTCTCTCCGGGCTTTGAGAGCGCAGAGAGGGTTTTCTGAAAGGCGGACAGAGTCTTTTGGATAGCTTCCGTCTTCTGTATCTCGTCGCTGCTCATATACGTTTGTAGACTTTACGTTCGACATTGGTCGTAAAAATCTCTCCGCCGCGATCTACCACCTCACAAGTAGTACAATGGACCCGTTTCCCACCGAGACCGGGGCGGGCGCACTCGCAGGGGTTGTTGTGCGGGCGGTAGCGTAGTTGCGCTGCTCCTGCGGGGTCATTCCGGCGGGCGGGAGCATCTCCTCCATCGCCCTGTTCGCATCCTCGACCGCCTTCTGATATTCGGCCATAATCTCGGCGCGGCTGCGTTCCGTCTTCGGCCTTTCGGCCTTCGGGGCCTCGGCGGGCTTGAAACCGACCTGGCCCATGAGTTCGCGCAGTCGCAGTTCGCCTTCAGTAGGCTCGCGCGGTCCGTCGTCTTCCGGGGCGGGCTCCGCGCCGTCGAGTTCGGCCTCCAGCTCCGCTATCCGCATCAGGGCCACGGCCGCTTCCTTGACCTTGGGGTCGAGCTTGGCTCTGTCGACAGCGATTCTTGCGGCGCGAGAGAGCGGCCGGCCACACTGCCCGCAGAAGGGGCGGTGGTTGCGGATGTGGCAGGTAGGGCACTCTATCCCTTCTGCGGGCATCCCGCACTCCGGGCAGTCGATGTCCTCCGGCCGCATAGGCGCGCCGCAAAAGGTACAGTAGTCCACGAGTTTCGCCCCGCAGACCGGGCAGAATTCCAGCCCGGGGGCGATGGTCGCTCCGCAATGGGGGCACACGCCCGAGCCCGTGTTCTCAACGGTCTCGGGTGTGGATGCCGACTGCGTCGCGACCGCCGGTTTTGTCCGCTCGCGCTCGCGTACTCTGACCTTTTCCGCCATAAGAGGTTAGCCCTGGACTCTGAGCAATCCGTCGACCGCTTCGTTGATGGCTTCGAAAGTTTCGTTCAGGAGCGATTTGGTGCAGAAGCCTTCGATCTCGTAGCCTTTGTCGGTTTCGAGGGCGAAGACGATGTTGCCGTAGATCGGGTAGCCGCCTCCGTAGAGGATGGTCGCAGTCATATTGTCGCCCACGGTCTTGTTTCCGTAGCCGTTGCGGGCGACCATGAACACGAGATGGCGCTCGTTGAGACGGAGCTTTTCCGAAAGTTTATTGAGCGCAGGGGTGAAGCGGACGATCTGGACTCCGCCTTCCGTTCCAATCCAGGATGAGAGCTCGCCGCTGAGGGTGTTCCAGTCTTCGTTGGAGCTCTGCTGAACGGATGCGATGCCATAGAAATTGGCTACTAGGAAGGCGGGGATGATCTGGTCATCGTCGTTTTCGGGTTCGGGCTCCGGTTCCGGCTCCGGTTCGGGTTCTGGCTCTTCGGCGTTTCCAAGATCGGGATCGGGCAGGCCGCAAATGTCCTGAATCTTGAAGAACAGGGCCTTCTCGTCATCGGTGAGTTCGCCGTCTGTGCAGATAATCCTGGCGAAGAGGTTGGACATCTGCTGCTTTCCGTCGTCATCAAGAGATTTGATGTGGCCTATGGCAGTAAAGTCGTCCATCTTTTCGCCGGCTTCCATAATCTGGTCCAACAGATCCTTGTCTACCGAAGGAAATGTCTGGAAGAAGTCGAACAGGGGCTGTATTTCTTCTGTTGAAGCCTCTCCGTCGGCATAAATAAAATGCTTTGCGACCTTATAGATCGCAGCAAGGGTTACACCAGTTGCGTTCATAAGGCTTAAAGTTTATCTGCTCCTGTAAATAGCGGAAGACCGCAGACTTCAATCATTCCCTTGTAAACTTTCTCCTCTGAAGGGTCGAGTTTTCCGTCACTGGCAATAGTGATGAAGATCATGTCGGAAGTAAACTGCTTCTCTTCGGCGTCGAACCTTTGGATGCGCAGGATTGCTTCATCCAGACTCATTTCGTTTGCAAACTTTACATAATCTGCAAGAAGTTCGTCGCGGCCTTCGAAATTATACTGAGCGCGAAGGCCGTCAAGGATGGTTTTGAATTCGATCTGTTCGAAGTTGCCGTCTTCACGGGCGGTAGCAAGACATACTGCGATCACCGCAGCCAGGTCTTCAAATGTTGATGGTCCTCTCATAATGATATTAGTTTATAGATGTATTTGTTGTAACAAGTCGGGTTAGGGTTGTGGTCGTAGACGAATTCTTCGCCTGGTCCGAGGATGAAGGGGATACCGTTGTCGTCGATTCCCAGTATATTTCCGTCCGGCAGTGGCTGGAGGTATGCTTTGGTCCAACCCAATTCCGCCAGGCCGTCCTCTTTAAGGTCTGTCAGCGCTTTGCCTTCAGGTAAATATCTGCGGTGGACTTTTTCGTACATCATCTCCACCCACTGACCCTCGAATTTCAGTCCTTGGGGGAACTGCATGTTTGACTGTTGTTTAAGGACTCCGTTTTCCCAAAGGCCAATCCCTATAGGGAGCCAGTCTACGCGATGTTCCTTATAAGTAGTCATAGGGCTGCCGCAGGAGATTACCCTGCCGCAGGAGTCAAACTCCGCTGTCTCCATCACTTCTTCGTAGGTTCTCTTGCGGGTGATTTCCTGATCCCATTCGCGTTTTACGAAGGCGAAACCATAGCCATTGAGCACTCCTTCTTTGAGCTGGCCGGACCCTACATCTCCGTTCGGAGACACGATAGTTCCGAGGCCGTTTTCACTGCCCCAGAGTTTCCTTCCGTCTTCCAAAACGGTCCAATTTTTACCGAAGGTAAAGCGCATACTGGTGTAAATATACAAAAATTCAGTTACTTTGATCCAAAAGCGATATCTTTGTGGTAAGAAGAATAGTATGGCAACTTTCAAATACCCCAACGGCAACGTCTACACGGGCGAAGTCAATGACGCCGGCCAGCCCCATGGCCGCGGTCACATGGATTATAAGATTAGCGGCTATATCGCCGAATACGACGGTATGTGGGAAAACGGCGTCCGTAGCGGAAAAGGACATTACCATAAGTTCTCTACAGGTGGGGGCGCTCGCTACAGTTACGACTACGACGGCGACTGGCTCAGCGACCTCCAGCACGGCGAAGGTGTCGAGAAAGACAGCCGGGAGCAGGGCGTCCACCTCTCGACCGTTAGCGAAGTCTATCGCGGCGGATTCAAGGAGGGCAAGCGCCATGGCCACGGAGTGATCGATAAAGACAACTTCGACGGCAGCTTCACGGCCGGCGTCAACCGTTTCGAAGGAACTTTCGAAGAGGGCCGGACAGTCGGCCACGGAGTGTGGGAATATGCTAATGGCGACCGGTTCGAAGGTTCGTTTGCCGATTATGGGAACAAGCACGGACATGGTGTTTACACCTACCAAAACGGTCTGCACTTCGAAGGCGAGTGGGAGCGGAATTCATTTGTAAACGAAAGCTTGATCGCCGATCCATCGCTTGAAACGCCCATGCTCATTGTCGCCGAACACCACTCCGGCTTCGATTACAACCGCTCCGGCAGTTTCATCTTCGCAGCCCGAAAGGGTCTCGTACGCTATGCGGAGGCCGCCAGCCTGGGAAACAGTCTGGAAATTGGCGGCGACAAGGGTCTGGAATTATTAAACGTCGATAAAGACAGTGTTACCTTCACTGTCAGCGGAGTTTTCACAAAAGACGGCAAGCCCACGGAAGCTACGATTCATCGCGGGGAGAATGTCCTCTTCGAAGATGTCCACAAATCTTCCGCAAGGATCTACGATGAAGAATATGACTACACTATCGAAGACCGCCTGGAGGTAATTTGCCGCTAAAGAATTGCTATATTTGTGATATGAAAAGAATTATACCCTTGTTCCTGGCGCTGGCGCTGCTCGCCTCCTGCTCAAAGGACAAACCTGAAACTTTAACTACACCTATGCCTACCACCATGCTCGAAAAACTGAGTTTCGAGAACTACAAGGAGGAGACTACTAAAGACAAATACGGATTCCACGTTTTTTATGAGGAAGGCATAGACGGAACCCGCTATAATGTCTGGGCTTCAGGAAACAAGGGCGCAGCGCTTGCAAACGCAAGGCGCAAGCCCGAGAAATTCCCGACCTACGCTTCTGCTGACGGCTACGAAGGGTATTGCGCCTGTATGAACACCCAGGCAACCGGTACGTTCGGCAAGCTCATCGGCAAGCCCATCGCCGCCGGCTCGCTGTTCCTTGGGAACTTCAATATGGACAAGGCTATGACTGACGAGTTGAAGACTACCGAGTTCGGCATCCCGGTGGACCGTCAGCCCCGCAAGGTAGTTGGTTGGTATAAGTACACCCCCGGAAAGACCTACATCGACAGGAAAAGAAGGGAGATCAAGGATCAGATAGACAGCGCCAGCGTCACCGGAGTGTTCTGGCGCAACGAAGATCCTTCAGGAAAGAAGATCGTGCTCTACGGAGACGACTATCATACGAGCCCTTACATCGTAAGCCAGGGCAGAATTGCCGACATTCCAATCTCCGAAGAGTGGGCCAGGTTCGAGATGGTTTTCGATGGAGATGAGGCGGACCCTGAGATCCTCGCAGAATGGGGATACAGTTTTACCGTTCTGTTCTCTTCCAGCAGAAACGGCGGAGACTTTGAGGGCGCCGTAGGAAGTACCTTTATGGTGGACGAGGTGGAAGTAGTATTCTAATTACATAAGCTTATGCTAAACAAAGAAACATACATTAGAAGGCGCTCGGAGCTGCTTCAGCTTTTGAAGGGCGAGAAGGGAGTAGCGCTGTTTATAGGTAATGTCGCATCAGCGGCGCAGTATCAGGAGTGCGCTTATAAATGGCGCCAGGACAGTACGTGGCTGTATCTGTTCGGAATTGACGAGCCTCGCCTGGCCGCGACGATCGACCTTGAGACCGGGGAGACTACCCTCTTTGGCGACGATTGCGATATAGACGATATTATCTGGAACGGCCCGACTCCGTCGATAGCCGACCATGCCGCGAGCGCGGGAATCGGAAAAACGGCGCCCTACGGGGCTTTGGCCGCCGCGCTGAAAGGCCGTCAGGTCCATTTCGTGCCGGTGTCGCGCTGGTACAACGCCGTTATGCTCGCTAACTTGCTGGGCCTCAGGCCGGAAGAGACGTTCCGCGCCGGGAAGGCGGGCTGCCCCAAGGCTTCGCTGCCGCTTGTGAAAGCGCTGGTAAAGATGCGCCTTGTCAAGGACGCCGAAGAGATCGCGCTGATCGATGCGGCCTGCGTGCTCGGGCAGGAGATGCACACCGTGGCCCGCAAGGGCATCAAGATCGGCCAGATCGAGCAGCAGATCGTGGGCGATATGGAGGCCGTGGCGCTTGCTAAGGGCTGGGGCGTGAGTTTCGAGACGATCCTCACGCAGCACGGCGAGATCTTCCACTGCCACTCCCATGCCCAGGCGATCGAGCCAGGCAGGCTGCTCGTCATCGACGCGGGCCTTGAGAGCAACGACCACTATGCGTCCGATTTTACGCGCACCTACCCCACGGGCGGCCGCTGGACTTCGAAGCAGCGCGACGTGTATCAGATAGTCTACGAGTGTAACCAGCTCGCGTTCGAGCTGACCCGGCCGGGAGTCCCCTATCGCGAGGTCCATATCCGGGCGATGGAGCATATGCTCGCGCGGCTCGGCGACCTCGGGCTTGTCCATGGCGACCCTTCTTCCTTGGTTGCCGACGGATTAGCGGGGCTCTTCTGTCCCCATGGTCTTGGTCACAATATGGGGCTCGACGTCCACGACATGGAGGACTACGGCGAGGATTTGGTGGGCTACGACGCTGATCAGGTTCGCTCTTCGCAGCTCGGGCTTGGAAGCCTTCGTATGGCGCGCAGGCTGGAGGCCGGAAATGTCGTTACCGATGAACCCGGAATCTATTTCATCCCGGCTCTGATCGCGAAGTGGAAGGCGGAAGGAATCGGCAAGGGCGCGATTGATTACGCACGGCTCGAGGAGGGCTACCTTGATTTCGGTGGTATCCGCCTGGAGGACGACGTGCTGGTGACGCCCGATGGAGCGCGAAGGCTGGGAGGCCCGCGCCTGCCCGCCTCGCCGGGTGAGATCGAAGAGGCGATGGCGGCGGATTAGCGGGCTTCCAGGGAGCTAAACTTCTGGCCTGATACGTTGGCTACGGGCTTGTTGGCTACGGGCTTGTTGGCTACGGGCCCTCCCCCGTCCTAAACTATTTCAACTATGGATTACAGACTTCTAAGACTTCGACTTAATGATGCACTCTCGGCACTGGCTGATTTGCTGATGCCGAGAGTGTGTCTTGTCTGCGGCCGGGAGTTGAATTTGCGCGAACGTTTCCTGTGTCTTCCCTGCTCGATGGACCTTCCCCTCACCCGCTACGAGAAGTGGGAACATAATCCGATGGCGGATAAATATAATCTGCGCATCAATCAGTCTTTGTCTGGTAGTTCCGACCCAACCGTCAGCCACTTATCTGTCAATCCATTTTCCGTCAGCCACGACACGGTTACTGTCCCCCCGGACCTTGTTGCTGTCACCTCGGACCCAATCGGAGGCCTCCCAGAACCATATCAACGGGCGACCGCGCTGTTTTTCTACCGCCGCGGATCGGGGTACGACGACATCACCCAGGCGCTGAAATACAGGCGTGACTTCAAGGCAGGGCGGCACTTCGCGGCGATGCTCGGGCGGCTTTTGCGCGACTCTCCGTTGTTTTCCGATGTGGATCTGGTAGTTCCTGTCCCGCTCCACTGGACGCGGCGGCTAAGGCGCGGGTACAACCAGGCGGAGGTGATAGCGCGCGAAATCGCGCGGGAACTCGGTCGCGTGGGTGCGGCTGGCGGGCCCAGCGACCGTCCGGCCGGTGCGGGGAAGCTCGGAGAAAACGGCTCCTTTCCAGAGGGTGCCCGGCGGGAGGTCGCCTTCGCCCCGCGCCTCCTTCGCCGCATCCGCCACACCCGGACCCAGACCCGCGTCTCTTCCGGCAACGATTCGAGCTCTGATTCAAGTTTAGAGGCCCGCGCCCGAAACGTCGCAGGCGCCTTCGCGGTCCAGCGCGTGTATACCCTCACTTATTTTGCGGAGGGTATGTTCAAAAAGGGCCCTAAAACGCACATACCCTCAACTGTTTCACAGAGGGTATGCACGGAGGATAAGCAAAAAGGTATTTCACCACAAGAGATTCATCACATCTTGCTGGTAGACGACGTATGCACCACCGCCTCAACTCTCGCCGCATGCCACTCCGCTCTCCGCACCGTCTTTGGCCCGGGCGTCCGCATCTCCGTCGCCACCCTCGCCTTCGCAGAATAACACCAGCGCAGTCTCCCTGCGTTAAAATGTCAGGGAAACCGCATTTTGGGCCCAATTTGCGGTTACCCTGCGTATACACGGGTGGTAGCCACGCGAAGGGAGCGACTAGACGGGGACCTTCATCAAAAGGGAGAGATACCGTCCTGGCGGCGTGGGGGATAAGTATTTGACACACAGGGGAATAAGTGAATTAGGTCTACCGAAATAGGCAGACCTAATTTGATGATATTGCTGATAGCCAGACAGTTATCCTCCACGACTTTTTGAGAAGCTGGCTTTTCTACCTCAAACGAAGCGTTTAGGAGGGAGTTGGTGTGTGATTTGGGCGGTTTTACACACCAAGGGGTGATTTTGAAGGGGTTGGTGTGTGATTCGGGTGGTTTTACACACCACGACGCACAAGGTCCCGGGCCTAAGATTCCACCTTGTGTATTTTGGGGCGTGTTGCAGTGAAAAAGGGGCCAGAGGCCTAATAGTTTGGAGATCGGCGAGTTGCAAAAAGTCGGCTCCGTGAATTAGGGAGTCGACTTTTGGCAATTATTTGAATATCAAAGACTTAAGCCGTAAAACACCTGCGAAAAGGTTTTTTTATGTGGCGATACGGCTGGGACGGCTATTTGTTGTGGATGACGACTTTGCCGTCGACGGCGTGGACTTCGATGGCGGTGTCCTTGCGGATGCTGCCATTGAGGATCTCTACAGCGAGCTGGTTGACAAGTTCGCGCTGGATGAGTCGCTTGACGGGACGGGCGCCGAAGTCGGGGTCGTAGCCGTCGCGGACCATCAGATCCTCGAAGGCCTTGGTCCAGGTCAGGGAAACGTTCTCCTCCTCGAGTTTCTTCTGGAGCAGGCGCATCTGGATGCCGACTATCGCGCGGATGTCGTCAGTAGTCAGAGGATGGAAGACGATGGTCTCGTCGATACGGTTCAGGAACTCCGGACGCATCCTCAGACGCAGTTCGTCCTCACGCAGGTTGGAGGTCATGATGATGACCGTGTTCTTGAAGTCGACCGTGCGGCCCTTGTTGTCGGTAAGCCGGCCGTCGTCGAGAACCTGCAGCAGGACGTTGAACACGTCGGGATGGGCCTTCTCGATTTCGTCGAGCAGCACGACCGAATAGGGCTTGCGCCGCACGGCTTCGGTGAGCTGGCCACCCTCGTCATAACCTACATATCCCGGAGGCGCGCCGACCAGACGGCTGACCGTATGGGCTTCCTGGTACTCGCTCATATCGATACGGGTCATCATGGACTCGTCGTCGAACAGGAACTCGGACAGCGCTTTAGCGAGCTCGGTCTTTCCGACGCCCGTGGTCCCGAGGAAGAGGAAGGAGCCGAGCGGACGATGTTCGTTCGACAGGCCAGCACGGCTGCGGCGAACCGCATCCGAAACGGCCCTGATCGCTTCGTCCTGGCCCACGACCCGCTTGTGGAGGGCCGCCTCCATATTCAGGAGCTTATCCTTCTCGCTCTGGAGCATCTTGCTCACGGGGATACCGGTCCAGCGAGCCACAACCTCCGCGATGTCTTCCGGGGTCACGGCTTCGGTAACGAGCGGATCCTTCACGGTCGCCTGGCGCAAGAGCAGTTCGTCGATCTTCTTCTGCGCCTCAGCGATCTTGCCGTAGCGCAGCTCGGCCACCTTTCCGTAGTTGCCTTCGCGCTCGGCGACCTCGGCCTGATGGCGGAAGTCTTCGAGCTGCTGGCGGGCGGACTGGATGTCACTCAGGATCGTTTTCTCCTCGTTCCAGCGCTTGCCAAGGGCAGCACGTTCGGCCTGCTTGTCCGCAAGCTCCTTCTCGATTTTTTCGCTTTTCAGCGACGTCCCCTCGCGCTTTACAGCCTCGCGCTCGATCTCGAGCTGACGGATCGCGCTGTCCAGCTCGGCTATCGGCTCGGGGACGGAGTTCATCTCCAGACGGAGTTTTGCTGCCGCCTCGTCGATCAAGTCGATGGCCTTGTCCGGGAGGAAACGACTGGTGATATAACGATGGCTCAGGTTCACGGCGGCGATGAGGGCATCGTCTTCGATACGGACGTGGTGATGATTCTCATAGCGCTCTTTGAGGCCCCTCATTATTGCGATTGATTCGGCCGGAGAGGGCTCGTCGACCATCACTTTCTGGAAACGGCGCTCGAGGGCCTTGTCCTGCTCGAAGTATTTCTGATACTCGTCGAGGGTTGTGGAGCCGATGGTGCGAAGCTCGCCGCGGGCAAGCGCCGGCTTGAGGATGTTCGAAGCGTCCATCGCGCCGGTCGAACGGCCCGCGCCCACCAGGGTATGGATCTCATCGATGAAAAGAATAATCTTTCCTTCGCTGTCCACAACCTCCTTTACCACTCCCTTCAGACGCTCTTCGAATTCGCCCTGATACTTGGCGCCAGCGATAAGTGCGCCCATATCGAGGGCCCATATCTTCCTGTCTTTAAGAGTTTCGGGGACCTGGCCATTGATTATTTTCTGGGCTATGCCCTCGGAAATAGCAGTTTTACCTACGCCGGGTTCGCCGACGAGGATAGGGTTGTTCTTGGTCCTTCGCGACAGAATCTGGAGGACCCTTCTTATTTCGTCATCACGCCCGATCACCGGGTCGAGCTTACCCTGCGCGGCTTTCTCGCACAGGTCGATGGCGTATTTGCTTAAGAATTCGTATTTGTTCTCCATAGTGCACAACAATTAAAAACCGATTGTCCTGAACGGACAACCGGTTGAAGGTCAAATTATGTTCCACTGACAAAATGTCAGCGGGGGGGGCCGGACTAACGGCGAGTTGAATTTCGATACTCGTACTCTGCGTTTCTGGCCTCTGGCGGGAGGAATTCGCCTCCGCTTTGTAGTTCTCCGCGGTACTCCGTGCCGGAATTTTTCTTGTTAAGGCGGAAACTCAGGTTGAAAAGAAGATACCTTCCGTATGAGGGAGTCCAGACCTGAACCCGCGAGTTAGGGCTTACCGTCATTGTGTAATTGTGGCCCGCGTTCAGGATGTCGTTGAACGAAATGCTGAGACCCATACGACCCTTCATAAGCCGGGTTCCAAGAACGGCATTGAGGAAATGTGCCGAGTCGTTTATGCCCGTATTGTTGAGAAAATGGTTGTACTTCCACCTGTAGGATGCTCCGAAGAAACATACTTTCAGGAAATTGTAGTTCATCGTAAGGGATGAGTTCGCGCTTAGCCTGTCCATAGCCTGAAGGCCAGAGTCATTGCGACTAAGCTCATATTTGACCGCAGCAGAAGCAGCCAGGGAAAGATTTTTGTCGGGACGAAGGCGTATCGCAGAAGAAATAGACGGACTATAACCGTGAAGAATCACCGGAGAAGATCCGGCAAAAGCCATATCTCTGCTTATCTCAACTGAAGGGCTCAAACTAAGATTGGTCCTAAATTTCTGAAAGCGCTTTTCCCATCGGGGATTGAACTTCAATAACAAACTATAATCGGCGTTCTGATAACTTGAAAGCAAAGACCCTGATTTGGCGATGTACCCACCGGGAAGGGCTGTGTCCTCAGCAAATGATTCAATTTTTGAAACTATGGGATCCAGCGTGATATTAATCGAGTAATACAGAATCAAGCTCGAATACTTTTGCTGGTTGTTTATTACATAGTTCCCATAGAGCAGATTACTTTTAACCGGGACAAGCGACGAATTGCCTGTCGTAAGAAACAGGGGATTACGGTCATCTATCCATTCGTGAAACCTGTCTGCATCCGGGGCGCGCCACTGCGAAGAAAGCGCGACCGAGAAGTTGCCCGATTTGAAACTGCCACCAAAATGTGGGACAAAAAACACTTTACTCGTCCGCCTGGGTGTCGGCGCTATCTCACTGTCGCTTTTCTGGACAATACCTGGAAAGGCCGAGATTTCAAGATTGGTCTTGCCTTTGGCCCAGGAATAGAAGACGCCCAAATGTCCGTACCGGTCTGAAAGGGAATAGTCGTAGGAATTGTCTGGGTTGGGGGATTCGAGACCCGCTGGGGAGATGTCAAAGGAGCTCCTGAAATTACCGGAATAGTTATAGCCAGCCTGGACCTTGAATGAGATGGAAGATGTGTGGCGGGAATCGTTTACAAGGATTTTCTTCGCCGAGGCTTCGATTTCTCCTGAATAGCTTTTGCTTGCGGTCCCGGCGGTAATGTGCCTGAAAAGATCGGAAGCAGACATCGTGTCTATCTGTATGTCGCTGCCTGTATTATCACTGAACGAGAAAGAAGCGGCCGCCCCCGGTATCCATCCATTAGCTGTCTTGATTCCGCTCCAGATATTCGAGGAAGTGAAGGAATAGTCACGCCCTCTTCCATATTGTTCCGGATGGGTAAAAAGGACAGTTCCGGACGAGGCCGTAGTCATTGACCGTGACTCTATAGAAATGTTGCTGTTATCTGCCGCTGAGAAACGGTTGATTGTCATAAACGAGCCCAAACTCTCAGAGTACAAGCTGGAATTCAGGCCGAAAAGGTGGCGTCCGTAGCGGGAAGTGAAGGAAGTAGTATCGGCATCTGTGCGAAAAACAGAGCCGCTCTCATCAAACAATTCATCTAGCAGCCGATCCCGTTTTCTTGCCTTCGCGCAGTTATATTCGTAAGAAGCTTTTACATTGCTACCCAGCAGGCGGTCTCCCCAATATTTCTCCACTCCGGCGGATATACCAGCCTTTTCCTCATAACTAAGAAGGGAGCCGTCGCTCCGCAGATACTCGTCTTGTCTAAAGGAGTCTTTCCCAAGATTATTAGCGTGAGCCGTAAGGTAGGCGAGGAATTTTTCGGAGAAGAAATTGCCTACAAGTCCGGCCCCGTAACGCCCTTGAGTATTACCGTCGATATCTTTTTGAAAATCAGCCCCGCCGGAGGCCATCGCATAACCGTTGAATGAAGAAATTATAGGGTCTCTGGTTGTGACGTCCAGAACACGGTCTTTCTTCCCGTGTTCGAGACCGTAGCGACGGCTTTCTATACTCTCTTCTTCGTAGGTTTTGATATTGACCACATCGGAAGCCAAAATAGAAGTCAGAGGAGTCATCGAATCGTCGCCGAAGATCAGTTTCCCGTTGACATAGGTCCTTTTGACCGGCTCTCCATTAACCAATATCCTTCCTTTGTCGAAGGAAATGCCCGGCATCTGGGCGAGAATCTCTATCGCATTGTCCTGATCGCCGGTACTGACCGCTGCAGCATTGAAGATAGTTGTATCTCCTTTTTGAATGATGGGTTTTGCCTCGGCTACGACCATGGCCGATGCCAGTTTGATGTGTGCTTGTTTAAGCTCGATGAGAATAATGTTTACACCGGATGAGGCATCAAGTGTCCCCGAGTAATCCTCGAAGCCCATCTTGGCCGACCAGATATGGACGGGTCCTGGCTTTACTCCGCTTATGGAAAAATGGCCAAAACGATCTGTAGATGATACAACAGAGTCCTTGCCGACCCTTACGCTCACGAACGCATCAGGAATCGGAACTTTCTGCCACTTGTCAATATCGGTCCGCATCTGTTCAAAAACCGTTCCGGCGATAGTGGCGGTAGAGTCCCGCTCCGCCGCCTGAAGCCTTACTCCGGGAACGAGGAGAAGCAAAAGGCAGAGCGAATATAGAAGCAGGTCACTGTTGAGCTTTTGGTGTATCATTATTACACACTAATACTTTTTTCAATTTTAGCGTTTTTATTTAAGACACACAAATTCTCTCCAGCAAAATGTCAAGTATTCTAACAAAAAGAGGCTGTATTCTTGTCCTAGAATACAGCCTCTTTTAATTTCTGCGGAAATTACTCCTCGTCGGGGTTGGCCTGGATGGGAGTAGCGGGGAAAGCGGGCTCCTCGGCTACGTTCTCGATCTGATCGGTGATGTCGACGGTAGTTGTCTGAGACTTCGTTGCGAACGAAGCGATGATGCTGACGACTGCGATAAATGCTACGAGACCCCAGGTAATCTTCTCGAGGAGGTCTGCTGTCTGGCGGACACCGAAGGTCTGGTTTCCGGCGGTGAAGTTGCTGGCGAGGCCCTCGCCCTTGCCGTTCTGGAGCAGAACTACAAGCACCAGAAGAATAGCGGCGATGACGATCAGGACCACGAGTGTTGTGAATAATGCGTTCATATCTTTTTTAATCTATTTTTTCAATAAGGGCTGCAAAGTAAGCACTTTTTTCCGGATATCGCAAACTTAGTTTCGAATAAATCTCCTTTGCTTTGTCTTTATATCCCTGATCCAGGTAGACTTTCGCGAGGGACTCCGTACAGAAGTCGGTGAATTCCTCAACCGGATCCGCATCCGAAGGAGCTGCTTCCTGGCCGGCAAAAGACGAGAAAATATTGTCTTGTTCGAGGCGCACTCCTTCGTACTGCTCGGCGGTAAAGTAGTCTCCGCCCACGACGAAAACCTGACTGCCCTCGCGGCGCTTGGAGGCCGGAGCGAAGTAACCCTCGATCAGCTCGCCTACCGGAGCCTCCGTTCCCTTTGCCTTAGCCTGTTCGACCAGGTTGAAGATAAGCCTGCGGGAACCCATATACAGAGCCTGCTCGGCATATTTCTCATCCGACCATGCCCCCTGGCCCAGCGCAGCCATCCTGCGGCACAGTTCGGCGCGCGCGAGCGCGAACCAAGGATAAAGGCTCACCACCCCGCTGAGTTCCTCAAGGTTAAGGGTCTTGAGGTCTATGAGGTTCTTTTTTACCATTGGGCTACGGTAGCGTTGAAGATGTCTTCGACTATTTTGTCTATGATCTCGGCGCAGAGGGTTGATTCGACCGCGTCAAGCGAGGTAGTAGATTCGTAGTCGGCGTAGGCCGAGAAGCTCTTTCCGGTGAAATCCTCCTCAGGATACTTTCTATTGGTAAAATCCACCTTCACGGTAACGGTCAGACGGTTCATCGCGGCGACATCACCGGCGGTAACGGCGGAAGCGCGGACATCGTAGCCGGTCACCTGACCCGTTATCTCAAGATCTCCGTCCATATCCATCTGCTCGAGGCTCGTCATACGGCGGAACTGGTTTCTGACCGCTTCGGTAAGGTCGTTGCTGAGCGAAGGGTTCACCTTCATCGCCTTATACTCGAAATAGTTGATGGTGATAGTCTTTACATCCGGCTTAATAGAGGTACCGGAGAAAGAATAGATGCCGCAGGCGCTTACTGCAAACGCAGCAAGGCTGAGAGCAAGTATGCGGAGGGCCTTCATCATTGGGCGGTCTTTTTCTGGTTTGAGAGCCAGCGGTAGATGGTCCTTTCGGAGACGCCAAGTTCTGTGGCCGCGGGTTTTACTTTTCCGTCGTATTTAGCCAGGGTCGCGGCGTACAGCTCGTCATTGCTCTGCCGTATCGATTTCACGGACGGGGCTGCGGGCTCGGACGGCTGGGATTCCTGCCATTCGGCCTCATCCTCGATCGGAGCGGCCACGGCGGGACCTGCGACTGCCGGGCTGGCAGGCTGCGACTCGACTATCTTTTTCAGGCGGTCTACCTCTTGCTTGAGGTCGAGGATCGCTTTCACGATCGCGCGCATATCCTCATCATTCATCCGGCTGCCTCCGGCCTGAGGACCATCCACGATCGCGGGAAGGACCTGCTCGGCCTCCTGGGGCATGTGGGGCAGCAACGCGGCCGCATCCAACTCCACCCTGTCTGAGGTCGGGGTCACGGGCCTGCTCTCCATCACCGTAAGCGCTTCGGTAAAGTTCTTGAGCTGGCGGACATTGCCCGGCCAGCGGTAGTTTTTCAGAACCGAGATGGCTTCGTGTGTAAGGGAAATCTTACAGAGGCGGGAGCGCTCGGAAAAATCTGAAGTGAACTTTCTGAACAGAAGATAGATGTCGTCTTTACGGTCTCGCAGAGCCGGCATCTTGATCTGGAAGGCATTCAGACGGTAATAAAGATCCTCGCGGAACTTTCCCGTCTCTACTGCGTGGAGAAGATTGATATTGGTAGCCGCGATGATGCGGACATTGGTCTTTTCGACCTTGGAAGAACCCACCTTAAGGTACTCTCCGTCCTGAAGGACTCGAAGGAGCATAGCCTGAGTCTCGCGAGGGAGCTCGCCGATTTCGTCAAGGAACAAAGTACCTCCGTCTGCTTCTTCGAAGTAACCCTTACGGGTAGCAACAGCGCCGGTGAAGGAACCTTTTTCATGGCCGAAGAGCTCGGCGTTGATGGTTCCGACAGGGATAGCGCCGCAGTTTACCGCCAGGAACGGGGCGGTACGGCGGCGGCTGTTGTCATGGATAATACGGGGAATGATGTCCTTTCCGGAACCGTTTTCACCGGTGATCAGGACGGCAAGGTCGCTGGGAGCGACTACGCCGGCCATCTCAATGGCGAGGTTCAGGGCAGCATCGTTTCCGATGATGTCGTACCTGTTTTTAATTCTCTGTAATTCCTGTGTATCCATTTTATCGTAGCCCACAAAGTTACTTAAAAATTCTTTATCTTTGTGTTCAGAACATTTTTATACGATGAAAGCTTTCAAAATATTTCTTGCAGCAGCGGTTGCAGCTCTTGTCGCAGCCTCCTGCTCATCTCAGAAACAAGTCAACAGCGGCGGTTCAGGACTCGAAGTTACCTGCGAGCCCCACATCCTCGAAGTAGTAGGCGGAAAAATCAATGCCGCAATCACCCTCAATTTCCCCGAGGGCTACCTGAAGACAAACGCCATGATGGTTACTACCCCTGTCATCGTCTATTCAGGCGGACAGAGGACCGGTACTGCGGTAATCTATCAGGGCGAGCAGATCAAGGCCAACTACCGCGTCATTCCCCTCAAGGGCGGACGACACACTCAGAATGTCTCCTTCGACTTCGCCAGCGGAATGGAGCAGTGTGTACTCGAGCTTCAGTGTAAGCTGATGGTAGCCGGTAAGGAAGTTCCCCTTCCTTCTATCAAGGTCGCAGACGGATGTATCGCAACATACAGGCTTGCAGACCTCAGCGGAGAATTCTCCCTCAAGCCGGACGGCTTCGAGCGCGTCTCGAACTACACTACCGAGACCAGCATCCTGTTCGATGTGAATTCATCGCAGGTAAAGAACAATTCCCAGAACAAGAACGCCCTTGAAGTATATAAATCATACCTCAGGGAACTCCAGAACGATCCCCGCTACAATGTTACCAGCGCCGAGATAATCGCCTACGCTTCTCCGGAAGGCGGCGTAGACCTCAACGACAAACTCTCCGGCGACAGGGCCAAGGCGGCCGAGCAGACATGGTCAAAGGTTGGCAGCGGCCTGGGCGAAGACATCAAAGTCAGCAGCGTTGGTCAGGACTGGGAAGGCTTCAAAGAGGCCATGGCCAATTCCGACATCGAAGACAAGGACCTTATTCTGAGGGTTCTTTCGATGTACTCCGACCCTGAAGTAAGGGAGCAGGAAATCAAAAACCTCTCCTTTATATATGAAGATATAAAGAAAGATGTGTTCCCCGGACTGCGCCGCGCGTCGTTCGTGGTAAACGCCGAACATACCGGCTATTCAGACGAAGAACTGAAGGAGATGGCCAGCAAACAGCTTGCCCTTCTTTCCGAGGCTGAGGTCCTTCACCTTGCCGGAGTAACCGAAGACAGGGAGAATCAGAAATATTATTATAGAGTAACGACTGAGCGCTGGGGCTCCAACACCGGATTCTACGACCTTGCTGTCCTCGCCCTTAACGAGAACAAGATCGATGTCGCTCTTGCTTACCTTACACATACCGAAGAGGGAGACCGTGATGTCCAGAACCTTCTCGGCGTAATCGAGATGCGTCGCGGACGCTACGCAGAGGCTATCAACCTGTTCGAGCAGTCCGGTACAGACGATGCCAAGAAGAACGCCGGTTCCGCGAAGATCGCTCTTGGCGACTATGCTGCGGCGGCCCAGGCTCTGGCCGGCACCGGCAGCCGTAACGAAGTCCTGGCCTACATCCTCGCCGGCCAGACCGACTCCGCCGCCGCGGCCGCCTCCGACGCTACCCCTCGCGACAGCTACATCGCCGCGATCGCAGCCGCCCGAAAGGGTGACGCTTCCGGAGTGAAAAAACACCTCGCGAAGGCCAGCGAAGACCCGGTTTATGCAGAAAAAGCAGCAAAAGACGCAGAGTTCGCCGATTACCGCTAGTTTTTTTCAGAATTTTCTCTATATTTGCAGCCCCAAAATTTTTGGGGCTTTAATTTTATCAACATTTTAATATGCCAACAATTCAACAATTGGTTCGCAAAGGACGCGAGGTCATCGAAGTAAAATCGAAGTCTCGTGCGTTGGATGCATGCCCTCAGAAACGTGGCGTTTGCGTGCGTGTCTACACGACAACCCCTAAGAAACCTAACTCAGCAATGCGTAAGGTCGCACGTGTACGTCTGACGAATTCTAAAGAGGTCAATGCCTACATCCCGGGCGAAGGACACAACCTTCAGGAACACAGCATCGTGCTGGTTCGCGGCGGTCGTGTAAAGGACCTTCCCGGTGTACGTTACCACATCCTTAGGGGCGCTTTGGACACAGCTGGCGTAGAAGGCAGGACCCAGTCCCGTTCGCTCTACGGTGCTAAGAGGCCGAAGAAGTAGTCTGAAGGATGGTTTAATCTTTAATTTTTCAAAACAATGAGAAAATCGAAGCCTAGCAAGAGGATTCTACTTCCTGATCCTAAGTTCCACGACGTGGAAGTTACACGTTTCGTGAACAATCTTATGTTGCAGGGAAAGAAGAGTATCGCTTATTCAATTTTTTACGATGCCATTGACATGGTAGGCGAGAAGGTGAAAGATTCTGACAAGGCTCCTCTGGATATTTGGAGGAAAGCCCTCGAGAACGTGACCCCTCAGATCGAGGTCAAATCACGTCGTATCGGTGGTGCTAACTTCCAGGTGCCCACCGAGTTGAGACCGGAAAGAAAAGTATCACTTTCTATGAAGAATATGATCTCTTTTGCCCGCAAGCGTTCCGGTCACTCGATGGCAGAAAAACTGTGCGCAGAGATCGTAGCGGCTTACAACAACGAAGGTGGTGCATTCAAGCGCAAAGAGGATATGCACAGAATGGCAGAAGCCAACAAGGCGTTTGCACACTTCCGTTTCTAATTTTTAGTTGACACACCTGTAGAAAATGGCAAAGAGGGATCTTCAGTTCACACGCAATATCGGTATCATGGCCCACATCGATGCCGGTAAGACAACTACGTCTGAACGTATCCTGTACTACACCGGAAAGACCCACAAAATCGGCGAGGTCCACGAAGGCGCGGCAACCATGGACTGGATGGTCCAGGAGCAGGAGAGGGGTATTACTATCACCTCCGCTGCAACAACCGCTTTCTGGCACTACGCGGGAAAGGTCTATCAGATCAACCTGATCGACACTCCCGGCCACGTCGACTTTACAGTCGAGGTCGAGCGTTCGCTCCGCGTGTTGGACGGAACTATCGCGACATTCTGCGCGGTAGGCCGTGTACAGCCGCAGTCCGAGACCGTGTGGCGTCAGGCAGACAAGTACGGGGTGCCCAAGATCGCGTACGTCAATAAGATGGACCGCGTCGGGGCAGACTTCCTCGCCTGCGTAGAAGAGATCCGCACCAAACTTGGTGCGAACGCGGTACCCATCTGCCTCCCTATCGGAGCAGAAGACAAGTTCGAGGGTATCGTAGACCTCATCGAGAAGCAGGCCATCTTCTACAACTCAAGTGAAGAACTGGTCAATTATCACTACGGGGCAATCCCTCAGGACATGATGGGCGAGGTGGACGAATGGCACGACAAGCTCGTGGAAGCGGCCGCCGAGTGTGATGAGGCCCTGATGGAGAAGTACTTCGAGGACCCGGATTCCATTACAAGAGACGAAATTATCGCCGCGCTGCGCAAGGGCTGCATCTCGATGCAGATCGTGCCGGCCTGCTGCGGATCTTCGTTCAAGAACAAGGGAGTCCAGTTCCTCCTGGACGCAGTAATGCGTTATCTTCCGTCCCCGCTCGACAAAGGCGCCGTCAAGGGTATCAACCCCCGCAATGGAGCCCAGATCGAGCGCCAGCCTTCAGACAGCGAGCCCTTCTGCGCGCTCGTGTTCAAGATCGCCACGGATCCGTTCGTGGGCCGTCTTGCCTTCCTGCGCGCATATTCGGGTAAGCTCGAGGCCGGCTCTTACGTCCTGAACGTAAGGTCAGCAAAGAAGGAGCGCGTAGCGAGGCTGTACCAGATGCACTCCAACCACCAGAACCCGATCGAGGCTGTGGAGGCTGGAGACATCGCGGCTGCAGTCGGATTCAAGGACCTGAGGACTGGAGACACAATCTGTGTCGAAGGCCAGCCTATCGTCCTTGAATCGATGGAGTTCCCGGATCCGGTTATCGGAGTCGCCGTGGAGCCTAAGACCCAGGCAGATCTTGATAAATTGGGCGTAGCGCTCGCCAAACTTTCCGAGGAGGATCCTACCTTCACAGTTAAGGCGGATACCGAAACCGGTCAGACCGTTATCAGCGGAATGGGCGAGCTCCACCTTGATATCATCATCGACCGTCTCCGCAGGGAGTTTGGAGTCGAGATCAATCAGGGTGCGCCCCAGGTCAACTACAAAGAGGCAATCACAACCAGCGTCCAACACCGCGAAGTTTATAAGAAGCAGACCGGCGGACGCGGTAAGTTTGCCGACATTATCGTGGAAATCGGACCGGCAGACCCGGGAGTTACCGGACTCCAGTTCGAGAGTGTCGTCAAGGGCGGAAACATCCCCAAGGAGTTCATCCCCTGCATCGAGAAAGGCTTCAAGTCGGCTATGGCCAACGGCGTACTGGCCGGCTACGAAGTCCAGTCGATGAAAGTTACCGTACTTGACGGCTCTTATCACCCGGTTGACTCGGATCAGCTTTCGTTCGAAATTGCCGGACGTATGGCCTTCCGTCATGCATGCCCTAAGTGTAAACCTGTCATACTCGAGCCCATCATGAATCTTGAGGTGGTAACACCCGAGGAGTACATGGGAGATATCGTAGGCGACCTCAACCGCCGCCGCGGACAGATTAGCGCGATGGACAGTACTGCAAACGGAGCGCGCATCATCAAGGCGTTCGTACCGCTTTCCGAGCAGTTCGGTTATGTGACGGTACTCCGTACCCTTTCTTCCGGACGTGCGACCAGCACGATGTCCTTCGACCACTATGCGGAGGTTCCCCCTGCAATGCAGAAGGAAATAGTCGAGAAGAGCGGGTTCAGACTGCTGTCCGATGACAATGATGAGTAAAGTACAAAAAACGTTAATATGAGCCAGAAAATCAGAATTAAACTCAAATCCTTCGATCATATGCTCGTCGACAAGTCGGCGTCCAAGATCGTCGAGACTGTGAAGACCACCGGAGCAACGGTCAATGGACCTATTCCGCTTCCGACCAACAAGAAGATCTTCACCGTCAACCGCTCAACCTTCGTCAACAAGAAGTCGCGTGAGCAGTTTGAGCTCGATTCATACTGCAGGCTCCTCGACATCGAGGACAGCAACGCCAAGACCGTTGATGCCCTTATGCGTCTCGAGCTTCCCGCAGGAGTTGATGTAGAGATCAAAGTATGATGACACGCGGTTTTAGACCGCTTGTCTGACTGGTCCCATAGCTCAGTTGGTTAGAGCACCTGACTCATAATCAGGGAGTCGCAGGATCATGCCCTGCTGGGACCACGCGAAAAGGGGTTCGCCTTGCGGCGAGCCCCTTTTCGCGTGGTTTCAGTAAAATTTTTTTTATCTTTGTTAAGAATCACGTGTTTTGATATCGTTAAACTAATAGGAATAAGATGAAAACGCTCTTCAAGTCACTCGCAGTGCTGCTATTTGCGGTTATGCCCGTCCTGGCTTCTGCTCAGGAGAAAAAATTGTCGGAGAAACTCCTCCAGCAGTTTACAGAAATTGTCTCGGTCGAACACGATGATGGAACTGAAATCCAGGTATTCCATATGCCAGACAAGGATCAGTACTATCTTCAGGTCGGCAATCTCGGAGTGGGAACAGACGTTGTCCAGGTCAACTTCGATCCCGTATTCATCCTTTACATTCCCCTCGGATCAACCCTCGAGGAGGCAATTGAGAAACTCGCTGTCCTGAAGGAGCACGCCAAGGCCCCCAGAGGAGCGAGAATGGAGACCCAGGGCTGCCTTTGCTTCGGCTTCCCGAATGAGGAAGAGCTCGAGCCCGTAACCGTTACCGCCCGCCGTATGATCTTAACCCGCAGTCTGGAATTCAGCGTCACACGCGGCGACTGGGTGCGCGCCGCCTTCATCGAGCGTTCTGATATGAACGCGCTCTACAATGGAGTAAAGTTCTATCGCAAACTTCACCCAAAGGCGAAATAAAACAATCAGAATATAAAAAAGAGCGGCCCTTTTGAGCCGCTCTTTATTTTTACAGATTCTTTTCTGGATATAGCTCATCCCACCAGGTGGGGTCGTCGTGGAGGTACTTGGAGAACCAGGCGAAGATCGTGCGGAGCCACTGGCGGCGCTTGCCGAACTCGCGGATGCCGTGGTTTTCGCCGTCGACTACGACGAAGGCGGTGTCAGCGCCGAGGAGTTTGAGAGCCGTGAACATCTGGATGCTCTCCCCTATCGGGACGTTGGTATCTGCGGAGCCATGGAGGAAGAGCAGCGGGGTGTGGATCTTGTCGGCATTGTAGAGCGGGCTGCGGTCTACATAAAGGTCTTTGCGGGTCCATGGGTAGCTGTTTGCCATGGCCACCTCCGAATATGAGTAGCCCCAGTAGCCTTCGCCCCAATAGCTTGTATGGTCGCTGATTCCGGCGTGGGAGATACCGGCCGCGTAGATGTCTGTCTTAGTAAGCAGCAGCTGGGTCATGAAGCCGCCGTATGAGGCGCTGAAGCAGCCGATCTTTGTAGAATCTACGAACGGGTGGTCCTTGCAGAATGAAAGCGTGGCCTCGATAAGGTCGTCGGAGACGACATCGCCGGCCGTGTTGACATGGCGCGCAGCGAATTCCTGGCCGAAACCGGCTGCGCCGCTGGGGTTGACGACGTAGAAGATGTAGTCCTGGGCGGCGTAGACCTGAGGCGAGTAGGAGCCTACGCAGTAGCGAGCCGAAGGAGAACAGCCGCCGTAGTAATGGACGAGGAGCGGATACTTCTTCGATGGATCGAAGTGGGGCGGAAGGACGTAGAAGCCGTTGATAAGGTCGCCGCGGCTGGAGACGAACTCGTATGCGCCGCCGGCTCCTAGCTCGACCGAAGCGAAGCGCTCGGCCCCGAAGTCCTTGACTACCCTTTGCTTGCCGGTAAGGACGTTGTAGGAGTATGCACGGTCGCCGTTGCAGAGGCTCTGGCCGCTATAGACGAGAACCGGCGCAGTACGGGCCAGGTCGAACCCATAGAGATACTCTTCCATGTTTGCGAGCCTCTGGATAGCGCCGGAAAGCGGAGAGCAGCGGTAGAGGTTCTGGACGTCTTTGTCGTCGGTCGTGAAATAGATGCGATTGTCGAACGCGGCCCAGACAGGAGATCCGTCCACGCTCGGAGCGAAGTCCTTTGTCAGCGGAGATACGCTCTTTGTTTCAATATCGAAAATGTACATCTGAATGTCGTACATGCTGGGAGTCTGACCGGGCTTAAGGCCTTTTATTCCTATTCCTCCGAACGCTTCCGGGCTGCCGGTCAGAACAAGCTGTCTGCCGTCCGGCGAATAAGACGCACCACGGATGAAGCCGTCGTCTTCGATAAGACACTCAGCCTCAAGAGTCTGGACATCGAGCTGCCAGAGCGAGAAAAGGGTGGTCGGGCGCGCGGTAAGACGCTCGCGCTGGGTCAGGACGAGGACCTTTTGCCCGTCAGGGCTGAGATCGGCCGGCCAGAGGTCGTGCCAGCCGAAGGTAAGCTGCTGCATCTGCCCCGTCTTAAGGTCGAATTTGCCGAGGTAGGAGCGGTCGCGCCAGCCGGGCTGACGGTCGTCCGGGGTCAGGATCTGATGTACCTCGCCCTCCTTCGGGCCCTCCTGAGTCAGCATGTAGAGCAGCCAGTCCTCGGTCGGCGCGACGGTAAACCAGCCGTCCGGAATATTGCGGGCCAGCAGAGTCTCCTTGCCGGTCGAGGGATTGGCACAAAACAGGTCACGTCCGCTCGCGCTTGGGCGCGTGTAATAATATTCGTCGCGCGCGGGCATCCACTGGATCGGGGAGTCAGTACGGGCGAGGACACGGCCGTCTGAGGCCTGCTGAATCTCGGTATATGAACTTGGCTTGCCCGATTCGTCGACCATGCGATAGGTCAGCGCGATGAACTTACCGCCTGCGGAGACGGTGATTCCGCCGCTCGAAAGGCCGATCGTGTTCGCGTCCAGCGAGAAGATATGGCCGCCGTCCTGGCGAAGAGCGATCCTCCCCTCCTTTTCCGGGACCACGCTCACTTTCAGCGTATCCTTTTCGCCGGGCAGGATCAGGGCCTTGAGGACGATGTCGTGGGTTCCGGGCTCGAGCTTGAGCTGCGGTCCGGCGGGCCTGCCGTCTACAAACAGCCGGCTGCGCTTCAGGCCCTCGAGCTTGAGGGTCGCCTTCGCGTAGATCGTGTTTTCGAGCGAGAAACCGAGAAGATGAATGGCCGGGGCCTCAGCCGCCTCCAGGACTTCCACCGCCTTCGTTTCCTTCGGCAGACTCAGCGAAAGCTCACGGTCCAGCGTGGACTCGGGATCGAACGGCTTGCCGGCAATATCGACCGTATCAACCTTATGGGGCGTTTTCACCTCGAACGGGCCCGCATAGCGGAAATTATCGACGTTAATGGTCTGCGGGAGTGCTGCCTCCTTGCTCGACTGGCCTGCGGGTTTCTGGGCAGAGGCGTAGGCGCTGATGGCAAGTGAGAGCGAAATGATGAGGATATGTTTCATGTTTTTTGAGATTTCGGCTGTCTTACAAATATACAAAATGTTGTAATTCAGAAAAACTTCGTATATTTGCATCCCCGCCCGGCGCAAGGGGACTCGTTTTCTGCGCCAGGATGGTTTCAGGAGAGGTGGGTGAGTGGCTGAAACCAGCAGTTTGCTAAACTGCCGTACGGGTAACCGTACCACGAGTTCGAATCTCGTCCTCTCCGCGCAGTGCAATGCACTGACAATTGCCGCACGAAAAGTGCGGCAATTTTTGTTGCAGCGCCAGCCAAAACGAGAGCTAGCTTTCGTTTTGACTGACGCTGCGGCAAATAGGGTCGGTCTCCGACCCGCAAGTCAGTGCATTGCCCGCGGAGTGACGAGACGAGCGAGGCCTCCGGCCGAGCTAATCTCGGCCGAGGCGGGCACGTTCAGTTCATGTCTATTTTCCCTTCACCAGGCGTACGGTACAGCGGTCAATGGCGACATATTCTTCCACGTGCGCTCCGGCGCTTGGGGATGTCCCTGACTGAAACTCTGTCGCGGTGGCTCGCAATCCATCCCATTCTTCCTTGGAGTCAAATGTCCAGTTATACACCCTCTGCCCTACGAAATAAGGTAAGCCCTGAGAGTATTGTCCCGCCGCAGGCATGAAGATGGCGTTCCCCGTCTTTTTGTTAGTATAGGTTATACCGTACACACCATTCACCTTGCCCCAGGTGGCCCGGCAGGGACCGCTCGTGTATTTCCCGTCGCTTGTCTTGACTGAAACCAGTTCTTCGTATTCGGCCCAGGTGGGCAGGCGGCAATTGGAGAACTCATCTCCGTAGGAAGCGGTCAAAGGGCTCCACTCCAGATATAAGCCAAATTCGGTGGAATGTAATGCACCGACATTTATTGTGGCCCACAGGACATTCGTGCCCATGTCCACGAAGGCCATCTGGTCGGTGTTGGTGTAATCATGACCCTGTTCCTGATTATGGCCCGGCTGATCCCCGTCGCCGGGATTATTCTCAGAAGTACACGCGGACAAAAGTGCGAATGCAGTAATGATGACAAATAATCTTTTCATACGCAGATAGTTTTTCTGCAAAGATAGCGCATCCGACTGTCCCCACTGTGGTGGATTCTACTACATTGCTTGCGGAGTGACGAGAAGAGCCCAGGAGCCACCAGGCGTAGGGGCTAATCTCGTCCGAGGCCGAGATCGGCCACAAATAATTCTCCCTCGCCCCTTGCGGGGATAAAAATTTATACCTATATTCGCAAAGAATCTAAATATTAAACTATGCCTACAATTTTATTTTTGTTCGGACTTCGATTTTTCTTCTACTCAGAAGAACACTTACCAATGCATGTTCACGTCAAAAACGGAGACGGGAAAGCAAAGATTATTATAGAAACTGCAGAGGTTGTCAGCAATACTGGTATTAAACCGGCCGACCTAAAAAAGGCGATAGACGCAGTAAAACAGTATAAAGCCGAGATGACCAAAGCCTGGAAAGAGCACTTTGATGAATAAGACGGAATCCATCGTAAAGCTCTGGTTTAAAAACGGAAGGATTTATATCCTTACCGACCAGGGGAATACCTACAGCAGACCACTGGAGGCATTCCCACTATTGCTCGAAGCGACGCCGGAGCAACGAGAAGCATTCGAAATTGGATCAGACGGAGACGATATTCGTTGGGATGAACTCGATGAAGATATCCATATCAGCAGTTTTCACGAAACGTCGGAGCCAAATTCCGACAACCCCATCGCTGAGGTATTCCACAGATTCCCTCAACTGAACGTCTCAGAAATGGCTCGGACCATCGGCATCAACAAAAGCCTCCTCTCCCGATACATCTACGGCATCAAGAAGCCCTCTGCCGAACGCACCGAGCAGATTCTCAACGCCCTACGACAACTCGGCCGGGATTTGGCAGATTTTTCCAGCTAATCTCGTCCGAGGCCGAGACGGCTATTTCCCCCGCTTTTTCTTTGTTTCGCGTATCAAGGAGATCACCCCGATTACTATGCCGATCAGACCTACTGCCAGACCAAGCATCGCATAGTTTTCTTTTAAGAATTCAGACATATCACAAAAATAAAAAACGAGAATTGCTTTTCCAACTTTCCTCCACCTCAAAAATTTTTTTAAACTATTACACTAAAAACACCACAAAAAGAGCCCATATAGGGCCCTTCTGTCAACTTTTTTAACTAAAAGTGTTTGTAATTGGTTTTTTTTACCTACATTTGACTAAACATTAATGTTTAACTAAAACCAAATTATCAATTATCATGGAGAAACTCGTTAAAGAAATCCTCGCCGAGGTTGAAGCAATCAAGGCTGACATCGTTAAGGAAGGCAACAAGGCTGCTGCAGCTCGCGTTCGCAAGGCTACCCTTAAGCTCGAGAAGCTCGGTAAGGAGTATCGTAAGGCAAGTGTTGCTGCTGCAAAATAATTCAGCACACTTCAAACAAATAGAGGCTTCCCGTTTGGGAAGCCTTTATTTTTCGTATTTATCCAGCGCCTCCGCCATTATCCTGCGCCCGCGCTCGGAAATCTGCCGCGCCTTTGAGTAATCCTTGATGGCGCGGTAGCTGTCGAAGGGCATCTCCGCCAGGATATCCGGCTTGTAGAACTCTTTCTCGAGCTCGGCGATGCTGTGGTTCGCCACCCCGAACGAACGGGAAATAATCGACAGGTAGTTGCCGTCTGCCTGGACCTCGCCCTTCATGCGATCTTCGGCTATCTTATTTCGTATAACGATCTGGCCCTGGCGGCCGATGAGCATTATCTTTTTCTTCAGCGGCAGGATGTCGTCTTCGCGGATAGCCTCTATCGTCATCAGCGACTGCTCCTCGGACTCTCGGTAGTGCTCGCGCTCGCGCAGGTAGTCCTGCAGCGTTTCGTCGTGGTTGGCGGAGTTGACGTTGAAGCCCACGAGCAGGTCGTGGCCGCTACGGGCCACATAGCCCAGCGGAAAGGTGCTGACCAGCCCACCGTCGATAAGAGTCTTCTCCCCGAGCTGGTAGGGCTTGAAAAGCGAGGGCACGGAAATCGAAGCGCGAATCGCATCGAACAGCCGGCCAGAGCGGAAAACCACCTTGTCGCCGGTATACAGGTCGGCCGCGAGGGCCACGTACGGAATCCGAAGATCCTCGATCAAGACGTCGGGGACTATCTGCTCGAGCGCGGCGATAACCTTCTCGCCCTTGAGAACGTAGCTCGGCGAGATCGAAACGTCCATGTACTTGAGCATACTGCGGTACCCGACGGAGAAAATCCACTCCTTGAAGGCCTCCAGCCCGCCGGCAGCGTAGATGCCTCCTACCAGCGAACCCATCGAGGTACCGGCCACGGAGGTTATATTGTACCCACGGCGCTCGAGCTCCTCGATCGCGCCGATGAACGCCAGGCCCCTGGGGCCTCCGCTGGAAAGAACCAGCGCTACGTCCTTAGTCTTACCTGCCATTTGAAAGCGTATCCTCCTGGGCTTCGTACTCTTCGGGCTCTACCACCTCTGCCGGTTCGAAATGAAGCAGTTTACCGTTGGTATCGAAAAGGTAAACTCCGTCCTCCTTATCAGCGATAATAGCCTTCTTGTTTTTAGTCTCCTTTGAGGTAGTGATTCCCATCGAATCGTACTCTACGGGAAGTTTCAGCTTGCCCCATTTCTGGAAGCCGAATTTCTGGCCGATGCGCACTATCATGCCCTGAGGATACCAGTCTACAGAGTCGAAGTCGAGCCCGGTCCGGCTGCCGTCTTTATCATAGACGATCGCAAACTTGCCGTCTTTCTCGAGCAGGCAGGGCCAGCGGGTTATGTTGACTGCATCGAACTCGCATGGGGCCATCTCGACCAGGGTTCCGTCGCCAACGACGCGGGCGAGGCCCCACCTTCCTTCGGCGTCCTGGACATCGAGCAGGGTGACGCCATCATAGGCGCGGTAGACCCCGACATGGGCATACTGGAAGGGGACGATGACCTTGCCGCCGTCGTCGATCAGGCTTTCCTTGCCGTCTTTGAACAGTTTGATGCAGTTCGGGGCGACGAAGAAGAAGCTGTCCGTGGGCTCGGTCATTATCGGCTCCATGGTCCTTTTCCCGTCGGTATCCAGCAGGCGCCAGAGGTCCCAGCCTTCGTAGTCCTTGGTCTGGGTGTAAAGGGCCACGGGCGCGGTGTCGACGGTGCCCCAGGCGAAACGGACGTCGGTATAGTCGAACTTGGTCGTATACTTTTTAGTGTCGAGGTTGAAAAGTGCGTAACGGTCTTTTTTCTTGACGATGGCGTCGTGGAGGCTGAGGATCCAGATGCGGTCGAACTTGCCCTCGAGGATGTATTCGGAGTGGTAGCCGAATTCCTTGGCCCTGGCTTTTTTGATGTCCCACTGCCCGATCTGGGGATACATATTAATATAGTAGTAGAAATGGGCCGAATCCGGGACCGTGTTGAGGGCCAGGCGGGGGTCGTTAAGGTCTTGGGCTCCCGCAAGGCTGGCGGTGAGGGCCAGCGCTGCTGCCAGAAGTATGCGTTTCATTTGTTCAGGTATTTGTACAGTTCTTCAGTTGCAAGGGCGACTTTAGTGACTGCGAAATCTTCGCCGTAAGGGAAACAATAAAGAGTGTCGGTCAGGGTGTTGAGATCTACGCAATCGCGGTGTTCGCCTATATAATTGTATTCGATATGGACGGAGTAAAGGCCCTTGGCGGGCTGCTCGAGCTCCCAGTCCTGCCCCTGGTAGTTGCCTTTGAGGTGGAAGCCCGTCATGTCGTGGACTAAGTGGGCGTCGCCGATATTGATGAAGCCCTTCGAATTCGGCAGGGAATTGACCTTGCACTGGACATCCAGCTTGTAGGTCCCGTCTTCGACTTCCTTGCGGACGCAGGCGCGCTCCCACTCATACCAGTCCGGGATGTGGGAGTAGTAAGTCTCGCCTTCGAGGGCGCGGAGCTCGCCGTATTCGGTCATCTCCCATTTATGGCCGCAGGCCTTACACTCGAGGATGGTGCCGTGGGAATCCATACGGTATTCCTTTCCGCAGTGGGGACACTTGTAGAGGACTTTATGGAGGGCGCGTGCACGGTCTTTGGCGCGGACGCGGACGTGGTTGTCTTTCTGCCATTTAAAGTCGTCGTAGACGTATGCCTCGTTGATTCTGCGGTTGATTTCTTCTACGCTGAGGTTCTGCGCATCTTCGGCCGTAAGGAGGAGCTTGAAGTCGGCCTCGGTCCTCAGCATCTTGCTCTTAGGGTCGGAGCCCTGCCAGAAGGGAGCGTCGACATGGTGTCCTTTGGTAATAAGGGTCACGACCGGCACCTTGAAGAGCTTTACCATCTTGCCGAGCGATTCCGGGAGCACGGCGTTGGTCCCGCAGAGCGAGTAGCGCGCCTCTGCATACAGGGCCACGATCTTCCCGCGGTCGAGTATCGCCTTAATGTTCTTTATCAGCGAGAGGTCGCTTGTGAACTTTCTCTTTCCGAAGCAGCCCACTCCCCACATCAGCTTCTCGCGGCCGATGAAACCGTCTACGGCTACTACATAGTACGGCTGATGAGGGAATGTAGCGACAGTCGCGACCATGAAGTCGTAGAATGCGTTGTGGTTGCAGAGCAGAAGGTACGGCGGTTTCACGCCTTTCATTCCGATGCGGCGTATCTTGCTGCGATGGAGCCAGAATACCGGGAAGCACAGCAGCCAAACGATCGGCCTCAGATACCACTTTACGCGCGGCGGAATCTTCTTAAGATCGAAGCGCTCGACATCCTGCAGGGGGAAAAATTCGGACATAGGTTATAGGTTTATATGCCCAAATATACAAAAAAATTAAGGAGACACATTCTTTCGAACATATCTCCTTGTGCGGTAGGTGAGAGTCGAACTCACACACCCCAACGGGCACTACCCCCTCAAAGTAGCGTGTCTACCATTTCACCACTACCGCGATTTGGGTCTTTAATTCGCAAAATTTTCCTACAGATTCTTGGTTTTCTTTTATTCACTCCATTTCTAGCGTGGTACGCAACATCCTGATAATCAGCCAGATCCTCAAATCGATGTACTTGATACCGGATACATCATTTTACGTAAGTCAATGACATACAGCGCGTTACAAAACACGCTATTGGGGGAACAGACCGAAGACCGCGGCGCCGCTGCCGGACATGGAGGCAAAGATTGCTCCGTCTGCATACATCCTTTTTTTGAGGGCGGCGATTCCCGGATGACCGGGAAACACGCTAGCTTCAAAATCGTTGGCCACACAGCCGCGCCATTCAGAGACTGGTCTGGTTACTGCTTCGCGAAGTGCGATAGCCGGTTCATGTGGAGTCAAGCCTTTGTAGGCATCTGCCGTGCGGACATGGACTCCCTCCGGTAATTCTACCCTGATTTCGTAATTGGATAGATCAATTTCGGCTGGCCTCAGGATATCACCCTTACCGCTCCCCCACTGAGGTATATTGCGGATAAAGAAAGCGCAGTCGGCTCCGAGGCGCGCGGCGTACTGCTCAAGTTCTACGGTAGAAAGGCCAAGGGAGAAGAGTTCATTGAGCATCTTCAGGGCGAAGGCGCAGTCGGACGAACCTCCGCCAAGGCCGGCCCCGACCGGGATCCCTTTCCTTACGCGGATAGCGACCGGACCGATTCCGCGCTCCTCAGCGAGCAGCCGCCAGGCCTTGGCGGTCAGGTCCGACTGCGGATCCCAGTCAGCACCTTCTATCTCTATGCTGAAGTGATCCGAAGGGACTATCTCCAATTCATCACGAAACGCGCCAACCGGATAGAAGAGCGTTTCGATATCGTGGAATCCATCCTCCCTTTTACGGAGAACATGAAGGCCAATATTAATTTTAGGAGTAGGGTAACTGATCATTGTTTCGAAAATTCACATCCGCAGAATGTCTGGTTGTAGAAGCCCAGCTGACGGATAAGTTCGGAGCGGCGCGGCTGGAGCCCGCCCTTTCGCCAGTTCATATCCCACCAGACGACCGGGTTTCCGTTTGCTCCTTCCCGCAGTTCGTTCACGCGGGCACACGCCGCCGCGCCCGCCTCGTTCACCTGTTCCAGGCTTTTCCAACGGCTCGAGGCCAGGGTTGTCGTCAGAACGCTGAAGCCATTTTCGGCGGCATAGGCGGCAGCCCTGCTTAACCGATAGCGGAAACATTCCAGGCAGCGCGGCCCTCTCTCCGGCGCACTCTCCCTGCCGCGGGCGACAAGAGCAAGCCAGTCGTCATGGTCATAATCATCATCCACCCACTCAACCCCCAGGCTCTCGCAGTAGCGGATAATCTCCGCCTTGCGCAGCTCATACTCGTCTCGCGGGGTAATATTGGAATTGGAGAAAAACACCGTAGGCTTAATGCCACTGAGGACCATACACTCCAGAATAGCGCTCGAACACGGCGCACAACAGGCGTGCAGAAGGATCCTTCCCTCTGCCGGAGGAACTAATTTCACGAGTGGTTTATCACACAACTCCATACTCCACAAAGATAGCAACTTTTGGGGCTGTTTTTGTATATTTGCGATATGATAGGTATTCTACTTTTAATAATATATCTGATCGGGCTGATTCCGGGGTTCCTTTCTGCGATGGACCTCTGGAAACAGCAAACAATAAAGCCGATAAGCAAAATAGCTCTCGGCCTTCTAATATTGTTTTTCAGTTGGGTGGGCTATTTCGCCTACTGGTACGGGATGCGGCACTTCATCGTCAATAAAGGCCATCTCGAAGCCGGAGAATAAACACTAATACAGCCCTTCCGGCAATTCAAGAACCAGACGGCGGGCCTCCGGATCTACGGAGACCACGAAATCTTCGTGGAGGGGTATCATTACCTGAGTATCGTATGCAGTACGAACATAAAGGCAGAAATTGCCAGGTATTGGTTCGTAGTCCTCGACAACGCCCAGCTTGAAATCCCGGTCGAAAACAGTCCAGCCTACAAAATCTTCCTCCGAACCGTCTTCCTCAAACTCTCCGTCGAACAGAATATCGCGGCCGACCATCTCCTCTGCGTCCTTAAGAGAACGCACCCCGGTCATATGGGCAATATAGCGCGAAGAACCGCGCTTGGATAGATCGTCAAAAAAGAAAGGGGCCGGTAAGCCGTCGAACTCGACGTATACCGGACCCTCGATTTGTTCAAGTTCTACCTCAGGAGCGCTTATGAGCAGACCTCCGTCGGTTCCGTTAGACTTGAGAATTTTGCCAATGCGGAGCATTAAGCCTCTGCCTCTGCAGGAGCCTCGGCGGCCTCCTCTACGGGAGCCTCCTGGGCGGCCTCTGCCTCAGCCTCTGCCTTTGCTGCAGCCTCAGCGGCGGCGAGCTCGGCGGCCTTCTTGGCGATAGCCTCAGCCCTTGCTTCATTGACCTTTGCCTCTTCGGCCTTAGCGGCCTTAGCTGCAGCGATAGCCTCGTTCTTCAGGCCAGTAATCTTAGCCTCGATCTTAGCATCACGCTGAGCCTTCCAGTCATTCCACTTCTTGTCTGCGGCCTCAGGAGTAAGAGCTCCCTTAGCTACGCCACCGTCGAGGTGATGACGAAGAAGAACACCCTCATAAGAGAGGATCCTGCGGCATACGAGGGTAGGTTCTGCACCAACCTTCAGCCATGCAAGAGCACGCTCGAAGTTAAGGGTAATAGTAGCAGGGTTGGTGTTAGGATTGTAAACACCGAGCTGCTCGATGAAACGACCGTCACGCGGGGCGCGCGTGTCTGCCACAACAATGTGGAAGAATGCGAAATTCTTCTTTCCGTGGCGCTGTAAACGAATTTTAACAGCCATTGTGAATCTGTTTTAAAAGTTAATAATGCTATGTGCTCTACCCGAGAGCGGCTGCAAATATACGAAAAATAATTACCTTTGCAATCACATAACGCAAAACCAAACTGAAATGAAGAAATTCCTTTTCACTCTTGCAGCGCTCCTGATCGGAGCCCTCGCTTTTGCACAAAACGCGAAGAACAACACCGCCGACTCAATCGTAGGCAAGTATCTCATCGAGAAAGAAAACAGTAAGGTCGAGTTCGTAAAGAACGCAGACGGAACATACAAGGGGTTTGTATACTGGTCTGCCGAGAACGGCAAAGAAGATATCGTTCTTGTCAACGGCCTCAAATACAACGCAGAGAAGAAGCGCTGGGACGGCGCCAAGATCAGCGACCCTACCCGCGGAATCAAAGCAAACTGCACCATCCTCTTCACCAAGGACGGCATGCTTCAGGTTTCAGGAAAGGTAATGGGCATCGGCGAGACTCACCTCTGGAAACCGATAAGCGAGTAATATCGCCCCTTACAGGCCTACTTAGCCTATCAGATATTCAGATAGTCTTTGGGCCCTCCGAATGATAATTCGGATAAGACAAGGTGATTTGACTCCTTTTCGCAAAGAATATAGACATCCAAACTACAGGGTACTGTAGCTTTGTTCTTAACGGCATCTTCCAAGTTATCAGACTTGATGGTGCCGTTAATTTTCATCCATCTCTCTTCTTTGGTATTGAACCAATCATCAGAACTCCAGTCAATGACACTGAGAGACACCTGCACTTTAAACCAATCAGTATCCAGAGTCATATCCTGCCCTGACTGATTAAATGTCAGCTGATCTATTTTAAGGCCGACATAATAATTGTTGAGATACCCACCTTCGGTATTATCCTGGTCCTTATACGAAGACAAAATCTCTCCGGCCAGAGTGTTTTGAGTCGTCTTCGAGACCTCCATAAACGCCTGCTCAGAGACAGTTACACTCTTTTTATATACCGGAAATGCAAATGTATTCAGTTCTATAGACGCCCACTCAACTGTATCGGGAGACAGGGTCTGAGGTAACTGCGATTCAATAACATTATCCTGATTATTGTCGGATAATTTCTGCGCGCACGCTGCCACTACCATAGCTGACAGCACATAACCAATGATCAATAAGGATTTTGTTTTCATAGGTACGCATTTTTATATGTTTACTATACGCCAGAGTAGAGGCCGCCCATGCTAATCCTCTCTATATGGGGCAAATATATATATTTTTTTAGAAAGCAATAAGCGAGTAATACTCTTCCGGCAGCCTCGATAAGACGGGCGAAAGGAAAGAGAGGATCTGGAGGCGACGGGCCTGCTCGAAGGGAATACCCCGGGAACGCATATAGAAAAGCTCGTCTTCCGACAGATATCCGATGGCAGCTCCGTGTGAGCAGACCACATCATCAGCGTAAATCTCAAGCTGAGGGTCGGTCTCCACACGGGCTCCTTCGTTTAATAGCAGCGTGTTACAAGATTGATAGGCCTCCGTCTTCTGGGCATCCCGCTGTACGTAGATCAGGCCATTGAAACTGACCTGCGACTGCCCGTCCGCGACACCCCTGAAGAGCTGGTTCGAGCGGCAGGAGCCGCTCAAATGGCGGACGAGAGTGCGGATTCGGACAGTATCGCTGCCTGCGGGAACGAACACCCCGGCCAGATCCAGATCCGCGCCGGGTCCCGTGAGTTCGGCCGTGAAATCTATATCGGCCGACACTCCCTGAGGCACGACAACGGTGAGCCGGAGGCTTTCCCCAGCCCCAAGCACCACCTTGCGCGGTAGCTCGTCCCTGCCTATGACAACTAGCCTATCCATCTATTCCTTCGAATCCTTCGGCTTCGATACGGTCTGCAAGTTCCTTTCCGCCGGTCTTGACGATAACGCCGTCCTTCAGGACATGGACCACGTCGGGAACTATGTATTCAAGAAGTTTGTGGTAATGAGTGATGATAATCGAGGAAGTCTGCGGAGTCTTCAGCGAGTTCACACCGTCTGCCACTATCTTCAAAGCGTCTACATCCAGGCCGCTGTCGGTCTCGTCCAAAATAGATAAGACGGGTTCGAGCATAGCCATCTGGAAGATTTCTCCACGCTTTTTCTCTCCGCCGGAAAAACCAACGTTCACCTCGCGCTTCGCGAACTCAGGTTTCATTTTCAAAAGAGCCATCTTCTGTTTCACGAGAGAGAGAAACTCCCCTGCGCTGAGGTCGGGTAAGCCGGCGGCCTTTCGGCGGGCGGAAACGGCCGCCTTAAGGAAATTGGTCATCGAGACCCCGGGGATCTCGATCGGATATTGGAAGCTCAGGAAAAGGCCCGCCCATGAGCGCTCCTCCGGGCTCATCGCGAGCAGGTCGGCTCCCGCAAAGCGTACGCTGCCGGCGGTTACTTCGTAGCCCGGGCGGCCGGTGAGGACTGCGCTGAGGGTGGATTTGCCCGCGCCGTTGGGGCCCATTACCGCATGGACCTCGCCGCGGCGGATCTGAAGGTCGACTCCGTGGAGTATTTCCTTGCCCTCAACACTGGCGTGAAGGCCTTTGATATCGAGTAGTACTTCGTTCATAATCATCCTATTGACCCTTCGAGGGATACCGACAAAAGTTTCTGGGCTTCGACCGCGAATTCCATCGGAAGCCGGCTGAGGACTTCCTTCGCGTAGCCGTTGACGATTAGGCCTACCGCTTCTTCGGGGGCTATTCCCCTCTGATTGCAGTAGAACAGCTGGTCTTCGCTTATCTTGGAGGTCGTGGCTTCGTGTTCGACGATTGCGCCGGGGCAGGCGTTCTGGATTACCGGGAAGGTATGTGCTCCGCAAAGCGATCCGATAAGGAGCGAGTCACACTGCGAGTAGTTCCGCGCGCCGGCGGCGCCCGAATTCATGCGGACAAGTCCGCGGTATGAATTCTGGCTATGCCCGGCGCTGATACCCTTCGAGACTATGCGGCTTTTCGTCCCGCGTCCGAGGTGGATCATCTTGGTTCCGGTGTCTGCCTGCTGGTAGTTATTCGTAAGGGCGACGCTGTAGAACTCCGAAGAACTGTTGTCGCCTTTCAGAATAGTAGAGGGATATTTCCAGGTAATCGCGGAGCCGGTTTCGACCTGGGTCCAGCTGAGGTGGGCCCCTTCGCCGCGGCAAATTCCGCGTTTTGTGACGAGATTCAGGATACCTCCGCGGCCGTTTTCGTCACCGGGGTACCAATTCTGGACTGTACTGTAGCGCACGTCAGCGCCGGCTTCGACTATTATTTCGACTACAGCTGCATGGAGCTGATGCTCGTCGCGCATCGGAGCTGTACATCCCTCCATGTAGCTGACCTGCGAGCCCTCGTCCGCCACGATAAGCGTACGCTCGAACTGACCCGTACCGCTCGCGTTGATGCGGAAGTAGCTGGACAGGTCCATCGGACATTTCACGCCCTTCGGAATATAGCAGAACGAGCCGTCGGAAAAGACAGCGCTGTTGAGCGCTGCGTAAAAGTTATCGCCCGAAGGAACTACCGTCGCAAGGTATTTCCGGACGAGGTCAGGGTGTTCGCGAACGGCCTCCGAAAACGAACAGAAGATAATACCCTTCTCCGCGAGGACTTTCCTGAAGGTAGTCGTAACGCTGACGCTGTCGAACACCGCGTCCACGGCGACCTTCGACTTCACCCCCGCCAGCACTTCCCTCTCGCTAAGCGGAATTCCCAGCTTGTCGAAGGTCTCCTGCAACGCGGGATCGATCTCTTTCGGGCGCTCGGAGTCCTTCTTCGGGGCTGCATAGTATATAATATCCTGGAAATCTATTTCCGGCAGATCCAGATGTCCCCAGGTCGGGGGCGTCATCTTCTGCCACTTTCTGAAAGCATCCAGACGGAACTCCAGCAGCCACTCCGGCTCCTGCTTTATAGCAGAAATCTGACGGATGATCTGCTCGGAGAGGCCTTTCGGCACATACTCCTGCTCGACATCCGTCACGAAGCCCTCCTTATACTGCTTGGAGGTTATTTCCTTCAGCGCTTCATCCATTGAGGCGCTAATTTACGGAATTTGTTTGGATTTAAGCGGCGAATTGACTCCCAATTCTTCCCAGGCCGCGTCGGCGCCGGCTTTAATCTTCTTCCAATGCTGGAACGAGGCGATATGGCAAAGGTCGAAGACCATACATCCGTCTGTCTTTGTAAGGCAAAGCTTTACAGCCGACTCTACATCGAACTTCTGAGAAGCAACCGAGAAGGTTCCCCACATAGGGCAGTCTCCCTTCAGGATTTGCTTTGAAATATTGATAGAATATTCGATAGCATCGCTGGAATAGCCGTACACCTTACTGTAGTATGCTCCGAGCTGGAAATAATCCAACTGATCCGCATACCCGGTTGTATGATAGTTATTAGTCGCCCACCAGTTGCTGTCCACCAAAGTATACCTGGGACTTCCCCAGTTCTGGCCGGTGTGGGGCAGCGGATACCAGGCCGCGGCCCATACAGAGAGATCGGCATCCGGGCGGACAGCCTTGATGGCCGAACGGCACTCGGCGACTACATCGTGGATTACCTTCGCCCTCCACTCTATCCACTGATTGAACAGCGGTCCGGGAGTAAAGTCGCCTTTCTTTGTCTCGGGAGTCTTGAAGTAGTAAATATCGTTCGGCCAATTGTCGACCGGCTTCCCTATATAATCCTCAAAGGCAGACCTGGAATAATCCGAGAAGTCGCTGTTGTAGTCCATATAGCGGCAGTAGTCCAGAACAAAGCCGTCCAGAGCCGCATACTTCGGATTGGAGAACATCTCAGTCAGCATCCTCTTGACATAAGCCACTGTCTTCGGATGGGCAGGGTTGATTGCTCCGAACTCGCCGGTCTCGCTGATTTTGTGGAGTCCGTCGGGCAGATACTCAACACACTCGAGCTCCTTGAAATAATCGTCGTCGAACAAAGTCCCATAGCGACGGGAGTTCTCGCCCATAACCATCACCGAAGCCGAGGCCTCGACCCTCATTCCAAGCTCTTTTGCCGTCTGCAGAATAAACTCCAGATAGTCGTAGTCCCTCTCAACGGTAGTCCCTCCCAGGGTCACGCAGGGCTGCAGGAACTCGCTCTCATAAAGAGCACGGCCATTCCCAGGCTTTACGCCCACAACAATTCCGTTGATGCCGTAAGAACGCGCTCTTTTAAGGATCGCCTTGATATCCGTCTTCTTTGCAAAACGCTGGAAGTTAGCCGATGCGTCTATCCACATCACGAGCGGCTTCTCGCGAACCGTATCACCTGGGGCAATATAGTTCGAATCAACCGGATCGACAATCGTCGTATCGGGTTTCGAAATCGTATCGTTGGGGTCGACATCTATCGGTCCCGGCTTCACGGGCGTCTTGCCGCAACTGAATACAAGCGCGACGGCAAGAAGGGCATATACTATCTTGTTGTTTTTCATCATTTAACTTTTCGTCCTTCGGCGCGGGCGATACCTCTCTTAAGGTCATCCCAGGCTTCGGGTTTACCGAAGGTGTGGCACATATCGAAGGCCATCATTCCTTCGGACTGAGTAAGGCAGACGTATGCGGCGTCGGCCAGATCGATAGGGTTGCAAATCTGGAACGAGCCAACCATCTTGCAGGCCCCGGCTACATCGCGGTTGGAGCGCATCATCGCATACTCCATCGACTCGGGGTCATTGATATCCCACACCTTCAGGAGGTAGGCCCCAGTCATAAAGACGTCCAGGTTTTCTGCCATTCCGGTCTCTCCGTAATCGGGCGCCGCCCAGTCGAACTCCTTCCAATAATCGGCTTTCTTTGACGCCCAGTTCTGGCCGTTGCCATAAAGGGCATGGAGCCAGCTGCCTGCCCAATACTCTAGTTCCACCTTCGGGTAGTTATCGTCTTTCCAGGCCTTGACCTTACCTACAAAGTCGGAAATGATCTGGGAACGGAACTTCCACCACTGCTTGTAGAACTTTCCAGGTATGCGGCTGCCATCTGCAGCATATGAGAACACGTCCTCGGGCCAGCGCTCTAACGGCATTCCCACATACTTCTCGAAAGCCGCGCGGGTCTCGGGCGAGAAATCGGCCTGGGCGCTCGGGAAACGGCAGTAATCGAGGGCAAAACCGTCAAGATCGCAGCTCTCGAAGATAGTCTTGATGTTCTGCATCGCTATCTCCTGAGCCTGCGGAAGCAGCGGGTTCATAAAAGCCGCCACTTCGGTTTTCATATCCTCAATTTTCCTGAATCCCTCGGGGGTATACATCGTACAGGTAAGCCTGCTGATTGCTGGATCGTCATAGACGAGTCCACGGTGCCAGTAGGGAGATCCTGCCGGAAAGATAGTTGCGGCGATTGAGACTTTCATCCCGCGTTTATGGGCTTCCTCGATAAACATCTGAACATTGTCCAGATACATGATTCCGTCACAGCCTCTGACATCGAGGACGGCCCAGTTGAAACCGGTGTCCTTACATTTGTCAAGGTAGTAGACTACAGAATCGCGGGTAGAAAGCCGGGCGTGGTTATCTATCGCCATCCACATATACTTAGGCTTCTCTGCGCCGCCCTGAGGGGCGCAGGAAGCCAAAAGCATAAGTAAGGAAAATAGACCGAAAAATATTTTTTTCATTCAGGCCTAGAGTACCGTGGTAACGATGTCGTATGCAAGAACTGCGGAAGACTGGGCAGCATATACGACGTGGCCGGTTCCGGTTGCAGGATCGTAGACATATGCGCAGCAAGGATAGCACTGAGCGGCATCGTCGATACGGTCGGTAGGAAGCAGGTAGTTGGCTTCAGACTCATCAACCTCGTCGGTCTCGGGATCGTCCTCAACTACATTCTCAGCCTTCTGGATGGTAATCCAGTTGCAAGGCCAGGAACCTGAGCAGGCGATAATACACTTCTCACCGTTGTACTTGAATGCACGGACGTGGCCGGTGGAGAAGTTGCCGTAGCTATAGAGGCGGCCTTCACTATCCCAGAGGGTCCAGTTGACCTGGCCGTGGAGAGGAAGTTCCTCGGCAGATCCGTTCAGGACGCTTGAGAGGCTGTCGTAGACATAGAACGCGGAAGAAGCGTTGCCAGTCTCGCCGTATTCTGCTGCCGCGAGGGAATCCCAGCAGACGAAGCCGTCTTCAGGATCTGCGGAGAAGAACGAAAGGAGCTGGCCCCAGCAGCCGTCGTTACCGGGATGCTGGATGAACGGTCCGTTCCAGGAAGCGGCAGACTTGCCGTCTTCGCCCCAATACTTACCGCCCTTGAAGACAAGGACGTGGTGCATCTGAGGGACTGCTGCGCCGGTACGGAAGGTAAGGATGAAGTCACCCTTCACATCGCCGGAGACAGACATATAATTGCACTTATAATCAATGCTATAAATCTTGGTAGGAGCTTTATCCCATCCATCCAGCCAGGCATAGGCTTGAGTGTTGGCATCTTCGTTTACACCTGATACATATGTGTCTGCCCATTGTATTGCAAATGCCACAAGCACACCATTTTCATCATTGCTCATCGCACCAAGCTGGCCCGAATGAGCAGTGAAACCCGGGATGCCTTCTACATTGAGCGTTCCGACCTTATTGCCTTCGAGGTCATAGACATTGAAGTCAGAAGTAGCGAAATGCTCGCGATCTACGAAACCGAGGCCGCACATATTGGAGGTGGAAGCTGCTAGGCTCATCTGGCCATAGGTCTTGGACCACTTCTTCTCAACTTTTACAGAAACCTCTGCCGCTGCTGCGTAAACGGTATAGACGCTGGTAGTCGTACCGTCCTCAGCGGTAACGGTGAACTCTACTCCACCCTCTCCGGTATAGTCGCGGGCGACTGCGGGATCGGGGCTGATGGTAGCCTTGTCAGAAATTTTTACCTCTGCGGTTGCCGCAGTAAGAGCGGCGAACTGGTTGGGCATATAGGAGAGCTCGATAGTCTTGTCGGTCTGATCGACAAAGCCCTTGATCTCGAAATCACCTGCCTTGGCGGTGAAGTCTGTAAGGCGGCACTCAGTACTCTTCTCTACCTCGGGAGTCTCTTCGCCACCTTCCGGATTACAAGCTGCAAATACGCCGACAAAGGCGATCGCTGCAAGAAATAATTTTGTTGCTTTCATAATTATAAATGTGATTGGTTATTTTTCAATTTTAGCTGTCAGATGATAGTCTTTCGTTCTTCCCGTCATCTTTGCGGTAACGGTAAGGTCTATTCCCTCGGTGATGTCGTGGATACCGTAAAGGGTACGGTCTACGTCCTTTCCGAGTTCTTTTGTAACTTTTACATAGGCGTCAAGACCGACATTGGCCCTGAGCTTTACCGCAGTAAGGTCTATGTCCTTACGACTGGCCTTGGGGATAGTGAACTGAATTGTTCCGGCATCCTGATCGATAACTCCGGAGAATTTGTCCGGTTTTTCCTTGCCTGTGGCATCTTTCTGCGTAGTGCAGATATAGATGGCGCTGATGGTGGCGTTGTCGTGGACGAAATCGGCGTCGGGCTTGGCACACGAGGAAGCGCCCAGCATTAGGGCAGCCACCGCTGTTATTGCTATAAATATCCTTTTCATTTCTCTGTGTCGTTTACCATCCGGGGTTGTTGTCAGTAAGATCTATCGCTCCGTTGTTGTTGATCTCGGTCAGAGGGAGCGAGAAGGCGTAGTAACTCTCGAGGAAGGTGTGAATCTTCCCAGCGCCGTCGCAGTTGACCTGCTTGTAAGTAAGGGTTCCGTCTGTGTTCTTAGTTATCCAGCAGCCGTGGAAGTTCTTCTGGTTGATTACCTCGACCGCGTCTTTCCAGCGGCGGAGATCCCAGAAGCGCTGGCCTTCGCCCGCGAGCTCGACCATCCTTTCGTGTTTGATGTCGGCCATCACGGTATCGAGGTCTGCTCCACCCCTGTCTGGCAATCCCACCCTGCCGCGGATGCGGTTGAGCTGGATGTTTGCATTTACGAAGTCTCCCTTCTGAGCATAGGCCTCGGCCTTGTTGAGCACGACCTCAGCGAAGCGCATCGCGATAGCGAAGTGGTCGCTGCCGTACTTCTCCCAGCCGGTCTGGTTCTCGGTGATGAACTTCTTGAGGTAGTAGCCTGTCACGGTCGAGCCCGTAGTGCCGGAGGTGTTGAACTCCACGATCCTGTCCTTGCCGTTCTTGAACACGGTAGTGTCCGCGCTGACGAAGGTCTCGATCTTGCGGCCTTCCCAGTCTGCGCCGTTGAAGAGGATGCTGGCGTAGAAGCGGGGCTCGCGGCCGGTGTAAGGGTCTGCGCCGTGGGTAGTCCAGTCAAACGGAGTTCCGTCTGCCATCTCATAGCTGTCGACAAGCTCGGAGGTGGGGCCGAAGACGGCATAGACGTTCGCGCCGGGGTGTTTGCCGTCCGATGCGCCATCGCCCAGAGGGCGGAAGAAGACGTCGCCGCGGTGTGTGAGCTTGTTCTGGACGAACTCGAAGGTCAGAAGGTGTTCGGGGCTGTCGATGTCTGCGAAAATGTTTTCGTAGCTCGTGTCGAGAGTTCCGCCGTAGGCTTCGCATGAGTCAGCGGCCTCGATGACGAGGTCCCAACGCTGGGCATAGAGGGCTGCGGTCGAAAGCAGGCCCCATGCATATGCGCGAGTGATGCGTCCGCGAGGCTGGTTCTTGCGGATGTTGCTGCCCGCTTCGCGAAGGTCCGCTTCGATGAAGTCCCATACCTCGTCCGGGGTTGCGAGCGCCTTATCGTTCTGCTCGGGGCCGTCTACAGCGTCACGGATGACACACTTGCCGTAGATCTTCATCAGCTTGAGGTAGATGTAGGCGCGCAGACACTTCATCTCAGCCGAGCGGGTCTGTACATAGTCCGGACTGAGAGAAGCGCCGTAGGTAGGGACGTCGCGCAGAAACTCGTTGCAGCGGCGGATACGGGTGTAGCAGTCGCTCCAACACTCGAACACTCCCGCGTTCTGGCCATTCCAGGGACCCTGGCAGAAGCCGGAATTGTACACGTGGTTATACTGGTCCCAGGAGTTGGACTTGATGAGGTCCGAATATGCGTCCCAGAAGGTGGCGCAGTTGCTGTCGCCTCCGACCGTGCCTTGGTTTTCCTTGATGAAGTTGTAGAGGCCGAGAAGATAGCGGTCTGCGTTAGCTTCGCTGGACCACACCGCACCTGGCGAGTAGCGGTCCGACGGCTCGATATCCAGGGCTTCGCCAAGCCAGTCCTTGCAGGAGGTAAGGGCAAGCGTTGCAGCCGACACTATGATTGCTTTCTTAATTATGCTGTATTTCATTGCTTTGTCCTCCTTTTTTAGAATGTTACCTTGGCTCCGAGGCTGATCGTCCTCTGCTGAGGATAGTAGCCGTTGTTGATACCTGGATTCTCGGGGTCGATGTATTTGAACGACGAGAAAGTAAGAAGGTTGGTTCCGGCAAGGAACACCCTGCAGCTTGAGATAGGCATCTTCTCGAACCACTTCGACGGGAAGTCGTAGGCGAGCTGGGCGTTCTTCACTCGGAGGTAAGAGCCGTCGCGAACCCACCAGTCGGAGAGCCAGGCGTTGTTGGCGTTTGTACTGGCAGACAGGCGGGGATAATGTGCTCCGGTATTTTCCGGAGTCCAGGCATCGGCGACCAGGTAGCGCAGGGTATTTCCGCCGCCGTAGAAGGCGCGGGTGTACATTGTGTTATCCATATTGTCGTTGGCCCATGTTCCACAAAGAACGTAGTCGCAAAGCGTTGCGCCCTGGAGGAGCATGCTCAGCGACAGGCCCTTGTAGGCGACGTCGAAGTTGAGCGAGAAGGTCATCTCAGGGGTACTGGAGCGGCCGATCTTTACGAAGTCCTCGGTCGAACTGATCTTTCCGTCGCCATTGACGTCCTGATACTTGATAGCTCCAACTTCGGCACGGCCGGTAGGGGCGATAGGAGCCTCGTCAACTTCTTCCTGAGTCTGGAAGAGGCCGAGTGCATGGAAACCGTAGTACGAACCCATCGGCTGGCCGAGCTGAGCGCGGTAAGACGGGTAGGAGTCTGACAGACGCCTGGAGATGAGCCTGTTGCGGGACCAGCCAAGGATGCCGGTTACTGTATAGCTCCAACCGCTCGCGAAGGCGTCTCCCCAGCTGACGGTCATATCGAAACCGCGGTTGTCTACCTTTCCGGTGTTCATCCAGGCGGGGTTGTTGCCTCCCAGCGAAGGAGCGTAGAAACCCGTATCGTCGTATTCGAGAATGCGGGACGTTAGCTTGTAGAACACATCCAGTTCTACGGACAGCCTGTTTCCGAAGGCCCTCATTTCGTAACCTGCGTTGTAGGTGTTGGTGCGGGACCAGGTAAGGTTGTCGTAGACGTAGTTGGAAGTGTAGTAGATCGAAGTCGGAGAGCCGTTGATATAGAGAGTAGTATTCGGCGAAGTCGATCTGTAGGTCTGCATATAGAGATAAGCCTCGGTATCGTCGCGGCCGAGAATACCGGCAGATGCGCGGAGCTTCAGGAAGTTCAGCCAGGAAAGGTCCTGCATCCACTCTTCCTCGGAGATCACCCAACCGAGAGCCAGGGACGGGAAGTAACCCCATCTGTTCTCAGGGGCGAACTTGTAGGAGGCGTCGGCGCGGAGCGTCGCCTCGGCGAGGTAGCGCTTGTCGTAGGCGTAGCTGAGGCGACCCGCGGCGCCGACGCTGCCCGAATCGCTGTAGCCGCCCGAAACCGGGGGGGTGGGGAAGGTCTGGCCGAGGTTGAGGTCCACGGGCGATCCTTCGGCAAAGCCGGTCTTGTAGCCAGTCATCGTATCGCCGTGGTAATTGTAACGCTCGATGAAGAACAGTCCTGCGATGTGGTGTTTTCCAAGATCGCGGTCGTAGGTAACCTGCGGACGGATCGTAAGGTTGTAGCCCATCGAATGGGACTTGTTGAAATTGTTCTCACCGATTCCGAGAGAAGTCTTCTCGGCAACTTCATCGGTAATAGCGCTGTACTGCATAAGCTGGAAACTCTCCAGATAATTGCGGTTCAGCGTATAATCGAAGTTGTAAGCCAGGTTGACTCCGGCTTTAAGGCCCTTAAGTATCTCAAGGCCGAGGGCCGAGAAGTCATACTCGAGGTTGGAGCGGACTTCTGCCATCCACCTGTCTTCGGTCTGATAACCGGTGTTGAGGGCGGCAAGAGGAGTGTAGGTGTAAGTACCATTTGTAAATCCGAGAGGCAGACCGTTGTACTCAGTCGCGAGAATAGGAATTGCGTAGCAGGCCTGGCGCAGCGGGGAGAACTCACCCTGCCAGCTGCCGTTGCTCGTCCTCATGCTGAGGCCGGGCCAGATTCGGGCTGAATTAGCCGCGGAGAGGTTGACGTTGTAGTGAAGTCCCTTGCTGAGCTGAGCGTCCAGGTTTGCGCGGACGTTGTAGCGCTCCAGCGAAGTGTTCTTCAGGATACCCTGCTGGTTCATGTAGCCCACCGAGGTGAAGTACTTGAACTTGTCTGTTCCGCCGCTGGCGGATAGGTTGTGTTGGCGGGTAAGGCCGAAGTTGTTGTAGATGAGGGCCCAGTTGTCTGTGTCTGCATAAAGGCCGCGGTCCTTGAGGCTCTGGATACGCTCGGGAGTCCAGAACGGGGCCTGGTTATCCATCTCGCGGGCCTTGTTGTGCCAGTAAATATACTCGTCTGCGGTCAGAAGGTCGGGGGTGACGGTATTTGTGTCGAACGAAGCAGAACCGTCGTAGACGATCTGCGCCTTTCCCCTGTTTCCGCTCTTGGTAGTAACCACGATGACGCCGTTTGCGCCGCGAACGCCGTAGATGGCGGCAGTCGCTGCGTCCTTGAGGATGGAGACTGTCTCGATATCGTTAGGGTTGATGTACTGGATCGAGCGCTCGACTCCGTCTACGAGGATAAGCGGCGAGGAGTCATTGAAGGTCGAGGTTCCGCGAACGAGCAGGGATGCGGCATCACCGCCCGGGATACCTGTCGTCTGAACGGCGGTCATACCGGCAAGGCGGCCGGCGAGCATCGTACTTACGTTGGTATTCGGGGCTTTCAGAAGGTCCTTACTGCCTACCTGCGAGACGGAACCGACTACGAATTCCTTTCTCTGGGTTCCATAACCGACAACGAGAACCTCCTGCAGGACATTCTCGTCTTCTTCGAGGACTACGTCGATTGTAGTACGGTTACCGACCTTGGTCTCATATTCTTTGAAGCCCATCAAACTGAAAACCAGAGTCTCGTTGGGCCCTGATACAGTGATGAAATAACTTCCGTCTGCGTCGGTCATCGTACCTCCGCCGGCGTTTCCTTTCACGAAGACTATGACTCCTGTTTCGGGACCTGCCGAGCTGGTGACTTTACCGGTCACCTGCACCTGCGCGAACGCCTGCGCGGACGCGAGCAAAAGCGCTAGACAGGCCAAAATCAGGATTCTGAGTCTTTGGCGTTTAGTGTTAATCATTCTCTTATTAGGTTAGTTTGGTACGCTAATTTAACACATTTTTACGGAAAATGTTACTGGCGTTTTTTATTATCTTTGCATTATTATGATGCGTAAACTTCTGTTATTCGTTGCTGCAGCGCTTGTCTTTTTCAGCTGTACGCCTAAGAATCCCCTCGGTCCGCAAACCCCGGAGGAGCCCATCGATACTACTGAACATCAGACTGTTCCGATCGATTCTACCCAAACTAATCCTCCCGAGCGCGACTGGAGCTGGGTGGAAGGCTACCCGGTAGGAGTAAGTGTAGTGCCCTTCACCGAGAATTTCACCGACGGCAATAAATGCAGCGGCTTTGTAGCTACTATAGATTTCGCCGAGAACCCCAACCTTCGTTTCACCTGCCGTAAAACCAGCAAGAAGAAGGGTCCGTCAAAGTTCTTCTCAGATACGGAGGCCGCAGACGGAGTTCCCTGCCTCGCCACCAACGGCGGATATTTTGCCGGAAGTACGTCCGTGAGCCTTGTTGCCCATAAGGGAGAGTTCACGATCAAAGCCTTCCGCGCATTCAACTGGCCCGGCGACGAAAATCCTACCTACACGATCTATCCCGTCCGCTCGGCCCTTGGCCAGATGAAGGATGGCAGCTTCGAGATACAGTGGACATACTGTACCGATATCGCCTATAAAACACATACCGTCTTCCCTTCCTGGCTGGACAACAACGAAAAGACCGAAACCTTCATGCCCGAGCCCCCGGGAGCCGATTACTGCGAGGGAACATGGAGCTGGGAGCCGGTCGAAGCTATGGGCGGCGGACCCAGGCTCGTCAAGGAGGGAGTCGACATCTCTACCGACGCCTATTGGGGAGAGTGCCTTAATGCAGGCGGGACCCAGGCCTTCGCCCGCGCGCCCCGTACTGCGGCCGGAATTACTGAAGACGGCAAGCTGATTCTTCTGGTCTGCGATGGCCGTGGCTCTGGCGGCAGTAAGGGCTACACCCTCGCCGAACTCGCAAGCAAGATGATTTCACTGGGCTGTAAGGACGCGATGAATTTCGACGGCGGCGGCTCCTCCTGCATAGTCGGAAAAGACGGCGCCATCCTCAACAACCCTTCAGACGGCTCGGAACGTGTCGTCACTTCCGCGATCGTAATTACCGAATTACCCCACTAAAAGAAGCGTTCTACGATATCCGTAAGGAGATCGGGGCGGTTGGTTGTGATGAAATCGGCCCCAAGGCCGATCGCGCGCATCATATCGCTGGCGGAATCTACCGTCCAGATATTTACCGTCATTCCGAGCAAGTGGGCCTGATCAAAGAGGGCCTTGTTGGAGAATAGATCGGTGTAAGCAAAGTCCGCGCAATTTATGCCCTGGGCCATCAATCCTGCCAGGTCGGTAGTAGTCGTAAGATAACCGACAGTAGTTCCGGGTTTCGCCGCGGCTATCTGGGCGCAGACGTCCCTGCTGAAACTGATGTAATCCACCTTATTTCCTATCCCGAACTCGTCTACCAGGCGCAGCATTTCAGTCGTACAAGCTCGGCTGCGCTCAGCACTCGAATGCTGCTTGATTTCTATCACAAGACGCGTGTCGAGATTCTTTACCGCCTGCTCCAGATACTGTCTGAAAGTAGGCAGCGGCTCTCCGTTGCTCAGGGTTACGGAAGCCAGGTCCGCAGACGTACAATTCTGGATGGTCTTCCCGCTGATGACTCCGTCGTGGTTGACATAAACTACGCCGTCTGTAGTTATCCAAAGATCCATCTCCGAGCCATAGAAACCCGCATCCTGGGCTGCCTTGAGAGCAGCGATGGAGTTTTCGGGCCGTCCGCCGCCGTGGAATCCGCGGTGGGCTACCGCCTTCGGGGCGTGGAGCGCGCGGGGAGAGTCGGTAACGGTCATGCGGGCGCTGCCGAGGGGCGCGGATTCCGCCCCGCGGACGGCATACAGCTTATAAGCGCCGCTCTTCATATCCATCGGAATTGTAGCTACGGCACGGCCGTCTTCGACAAGCGTTTCGCAAGTCACAATTTCGTCACCTTCAAATTTTATTTTATCACCTGTGACAAAACCATCCCCTGCTACAACATATTCTCCGCCGGGTTTGACTTCGCATTCGGTAAGATATAGGACATTGGTTACCCTGAAGGGAGAGCTCTGGATATTATGAGGCGCCTCTTCCCACAAATGGGCGGCCGACTCATCATCCAGAACGGCATCATATATACGCGCAAGGACCACATCCCCGTTCCATGCGCTCTGACACTGGGCTCCTGACGGATCTCCTCCAACGCAGAACCAGCGCGAGGTCGCATTATACGGCGGATTGTACGAACCTGCGGCGGCCACCTTCGCTTCAAGATTGCCGTCGACATAAATCCTCGCCTCGCCGGCCTCCTTGTCCCATACGCCCACCACATGATAATAGCGGCCGACCTCCGGGACCACCCCGCTCTTACACCAGCGCCAGCTTTTGCCCATGGCGTCGGTCGTGTTCGGAAGGAAGGTTATCTCACGCCCGCGGGAGGGGTCGGTAACGAGAAAGCCCGTCCCGCCCTGCTCCATAGACGAGAACATCTTGATCTCACCTACATCGCCCGGCTCGTCGCCAAGCATGAACAACACTTCGAGAGAGTGTCCGTCTGCCAGCGCATCCTGAAAGGTCTTGTTGCTGTTGTATTCAAACTTATAGAAACCGTCTGTAAGGGTTCCGCCGAGGCTGCTGAAGAAACGAGCCGCAATACGGCCTGCGTCCTCGTTGTAATAGGTCATCATATTGACCCCGGCCTTAGTATCTATCCAGTAAGAATTCGGGGAAACGTCGCGCGCCGTTCCGTCTGACTGGAACTCAAAATCCAGCAGCAGTCCGGTCTTGACCTTTACGTCTATACTGCTTGTAAGGCTGCGGTCCTTGTCGGACATAATCGTCACAGTTACCGTCTCGTCCGCCCCTCGGTTAAGACAAGACTTCAGGACAAGAGTACTGTCTGTAGACTCTTTTTCCTCAAGCAACTCGCTGCTCAGGGAATAGGCCCATCCGTAGTTGGAGTTTACCTTAACAGTAATAAGGGAGCCGGGCTCCATTACTGTTTTAACGTCGGCCTTGGCCGAGAGGTAAGGAGTCTCCTCGACGGGGACAACGGGCTCCGGTTCCGGTCCTGGTTCCGGATTACACGCTACAATGAGCGCCAGTGCTATAAAAATGTGGTGAATTCTCATATCAACTGTAAAGTTACCACTATTTTTATAACTTTGCCCATATGAAACGCATCGCCACACTTATCGTCGCCGCGCTGACTCTGTTCGCCTGCGGAAATGATCCCTCCTACAAGGGAGGAGTACCCAAGGATGGGACCGATCCCGAAGAAGGTCAGGAAGCCATCACCGAAGAAGTAAAAGTACCGGAAGAGTACGCAAACTATACCCGTGTAGCCCTTAAGAGCAGCATCACCAAAGTCCAGCCTATGACCGGTATAGTGATGTGGGCCCCGTACAAGTCAGACGATATTTCCCTGGAGTATTCCTATATGCAGTACAACGACATCTGCAAGGAAAAGGATATCTACGATTGGACTGTCCTTGACAATCTGCTCGAAGGGATAGCCAGCCGCGGCCACCAAGCCGTGATACGATTCCACTACACCTATGTGGGTAAAAAGTGCACTGTCCCTGACTACATCAAAGAATGGCCCGGTTACGAGGAAACGGTCGGCAAGCCAGAAGGCAGGAAGACCTACTTCCCCGACTGGCGCTGCGACGAACTGAAGCGTTTCCACATCGAATTCCATAAAGCTCTGGCTAAACGCTACGACAAAGATCCCCGCCTCGCCTTCCTTGAGACGGGCTTTGGACTTTGGGCAGAGTACCACATCTACGACGGACCTTTCAAGATGGGTCAGACCTTCCCGGACAAGGACTTCCAGGCTGAGTTTATGCGCGGAATGTCGGAATGGTTCAAGGAAACTACCTGGAGCATCTCGATCGATGCAGCCGACAACACCTACGGCCCGTTCCAGAAGTATCCCGACCTTCTGGATCTGCGCTTCGGCAACTTCGACGACTCCTTTATGTGTCAGGACCACGACGGCTACAACTACCGCAGCTGGCTCTTCTTCGGCGAAACGCGTTATAAGAGAGCTCCCCTCGGCGGCGAGTTCAGCTATTACTCCGACTTTGACCAGGAACACTGCCTGGACGAGGGCGGAATGTATAACCGCAAGTTCGAAGACGAGGTTGCAAAGTTCCACATGACCTTCATCATCGGAGCCGATCAGCCGGGATATCAGAGCTGGAGCCGCATACGCGAAGCCTCGCTCTCGATGGGATATAAATTCCGCATCAGGGACTTCCGGGTAAAAGACGGAAAAGCCGCTCTTCTGGTTGCGAATGTTGGAGTAGCTCCCATCTATCGCGACGCATGGATCGCAGTAGACGGAACCCGGTCAGACTGCAACCTTGCCCAGCTGATGCCGGGCAACGAAATCTGGGTTGAAGTCAGCGCAAACGGAATCGGCCCGAAGAGCGTCCCTACGGTCGAGTGTGATCATCTCGTCACAGGCCAGCGAATCTGCTTCGAAGCCGATATAAATTAAAAGTTTTCGAAGAATTCAGGGAAGGATTTCGTCACACATTCCCTGTCGTCTATCTCAATCGGACTGTCAGCCGCGATCGAGGCGATGCGAAGGACCATCGCCATACGGTGGTCGTGGTGCGATGAGTATCGTCCGCCCTTAAGCAGCCTTCCGTTAAGGAGGCGAGAAGAGAGCGTCTCGCCCTCAACCGAGAGGATATCGCCTTCGATCCAGGCGCGAACGCCCATCTGAGTGAGCATTTCAACTATAGCTGCAGCACGGTCTGTCTCCTTGCCGCGAAGGCGTCCTACTCCCGCGATGGTAGAAGTACCGGCGCAGAATGCCGCCAGCAGACTCACTATCGGGATGATGTCCGGGGCCTGGCAGAGGTCGAAATCGAACGCCACGAGCGGTCCCTTCTTGACGCTTACCACCTCTTCGTCATAAGCAACTGCCGCCCCAGCCTCAACGAGCACGTCGAGGATAGAAATATCGGCCTGGAGTGACGAAGTATCGAGTCCGGCCAACTCTACGCTGCCGAAAAGCGCTCCTCCAACGAGGAAATTGGCCGCCGCGCTCCAATCCCCTTCGAGGGTAATATCTGCCGCCTTGTAACTCTGTCCGCCCTCAATGGTAAAATTGATTCCCGTACAATAGGTCCAATCCTGCTGCTCGAGCATCTCGGCGTTGCCCTCGAGCTGAGCCCCGGCCTTGATTCCGAACTTTCGCAACACATCAAGAGTAATGAACATGTATGGGATAGATTTCGGTTCGCCTACGTAGACTTTCGAGTCCTTGGGGTTCAGCGGCAGAGCCATCAAGACGCCCGAAACGAGCTGTGAGCCCGGCTTTCCGGGAAGATCGGCCGTGCCCGCGATCATCTCGCCCTTGACCGCGAGAGGGACGAATATCTCACGTCCGGGGCGGGCGGTCTCATTGCGCAGGATCACCCCGAACGCCGCCATAATGTCCGACGCGCTCGCCAGCGGCCGGCCGAGCAGGGTCCCACGGCCCTCGATAACCGCCGGGCAGCCGTTGATTTGGGCCAGGATAGGAATCATCAGGCGTGCGAGGATGCCCGATTCGCCGGCGTTGATCTTCTCGATCGCGAGCTTTTCTTTGATCGGGCCAAGGCCCTCAATGGTCAGCGTGCTGCCTTTGCGGGTGACTTTCGCTCCGAGCGTGCGCGCTACCTTCACTGCTGATTCAGAGTCGTCGCAAGGTGTATAGTTCCTCAGGTAGGACGTTCCCTCTGCGAGCGCCGCGGCGATGATAGCCCTCTGGGCGAAGCTTTTCGAACTGGGGACTGAAAAATCGCCGCGATACAGGCCAAGGAACTCGCCATAGACCTTTTCGTGCATCTCAGTGAAGGGAATCTGGCCCTCTGCCGCCGGTTCATCGTAAGCCGCATAGGTAAAGGGGGCTCCGTTTCGAAGGCAGTCTATTCGTGTCTGAGCGCCGGCCTGCCCCATCGCAAAGGCGATAAGGCGAGTGCGGGGATAGTCCTGGCCTTCGGGGGCCGCCGCCGTATAAAGTGACAAAATTCTGTCACTATCATTTTTTTCGGTCGCCGTCGTGACTATTTTAGCCACATCCGCCCCATATCGGAAGCAGCGTGCCGCGGCCTGCTGGAGGAATTCGAGATCAGGAGTCTTTTCGAAGTCATGGAAAGAGCGGATGAGCTCCGTTCCCGTCTTGCGGCAGAGCTTCTGGAAATACTTACTGATATTGACGGGGGCGGTAAGGTCTACGTCTACATAGCGCGCTCCCGCCTCAACGGCCTGACCCATCAGCCTCAGGGCTTTCTCCCACTCTATATTAAACTCTCTGAGGGTAGGCTGTTTATCCACCCTATAGGTTGCGATAAGGGGCTTTTCACAGCTCCCGAAAAGTTCTTTTATTTCTTCTTCGCTGAGTTCGTTTTTATCAAGGCGTATCTCAGCCATCTCTACGAACGGATCGTCCAGGATGGAGAGAATCTCAGCGTATGTTTTGTTGTGGATTGTAGTACAGATCATCCTTCTATCTTCAGATCTTTGATACGGCTTTTCTTAAGGACAGGCTTTCCGATAGCCTTGAGGTAGACGAAGTCGAGCTTGTCGCCGTCTACCTTCTTGTCGTTCTGTATTACGGGGAACAGTTCCTCGACCTTGGTCGGAAGCTGGGTAGGCAGGCCGCAGGATTCGAGGTCCGCGGAAATCTTTGCGGCAAGTCCCGGCTCCGCGATGCCCGCTATTTCCGAGAGGCGCGCGGCGATGACGATTCCGATCGCAACCGCTTCGCCGTGGGAGTAATTAGCCACCGTGATTTCGTTGCCCTTAGTGATGGATGTTCCGGCGCTCTGCCACCACTCTATTGCATGGCCGTAGGTGTGGCCAAGGTTCAGCAGATGGCGTTTGTCGCGGTCGAAGAGGTCCTTCTTTACGGCCTTCTCTTTGTATTTTGCCGCAGCCTGCGAGAGCTCGAGAATCTGGGGCAGGGCGGCGTCTACCGCCTCTTTAGTGTAACCCGCGCCCTGGACAAGGGAGAAGATTCTTATGGCTTTGTCGTAGAGTTCAGGATCGAAAAGCAGGAAGGTCTTGATTAACTCGGCCGATCCGGATTTCAGCTCGCGCGCGGGAAGCGTTTTGAGCGGCTCCGCGAAGATATGGACCTTCTGCGGGAGGGTTATAGTTCCGATCGCGTTCTTCACCCCGTCGAGGTTGGCGCCGGTCTTTCCGCCTATCGCCGCGTCGACCTGGGCCAGAAGGGTTGTAGGAACATTCTCTACCGCTATTCCCCTCTTGTACAGGGCGCCGGCGAGCCCGACTACATCCGTCACGACTCCGCCTCCGACCGCCACCAGCGTCGCGCTCTTGGGCGCTCCGCTTTGCAGCAGCCAACTGCATATCGCCTGAACGGTCGCGAGGCTCTTGTCGCCTTCCGTCGCGACTATCCCCATCTTGTCCTTCACCTCGCAGTATCCGTCTTTCTGCCACTTCGCCGCGAGCGAAGCCGCGAATTCCTCCACCGCGAAATCGTAAACTATGTATGCCTGCTTTTTCATATCTCCTGTCATCCCCGACCCGATCGGGGATCTTCGCGAAAATAGCCATAAAATTTGAATAATCGCGATTTTGCCTTACCTTTGCCCTCGGTCTCGCGCTTCACGGCGCCGACCCTACCAGCCCGAATGGCGGAATTGGTAGACGCGCTGGACTCAAAATCCAGTGTCCCTTAAAGACGTGCCGGTTCGATCCCGGCTTTGGGCACAAGAAAAGCATCGCTTCGCGGCGATGCTTTTCTTGTGCCGTCGAAGTTGGTGATGGTTGTGATGTGGCCGAGGGTACTCGCGTAATCAAAGAAACAAACCGTTACTCCTCAGTAGCCCGCTGAATCGCCTCGTGGAACACCTCCCACAGCGCAGGGTCCTTTCGCAGGGCATCGACCAGCCAACTCCTTAAATAGGAATTGACAACTCACGATAGTCACCGATTCCTTTGCTCCCGCGTAGGAATCGTCTAACGCATTACGGTCGCGTCGCGATCCGGGCCAAGGGACACAATGCTCACCTTGCAGTGCGTCTCCGCCTCAATGAAATCTATATAACGACGGAAGGCTTCCGGGAAGTCTTCGTAGCGGGTCAAGCCGCTTAGGGACGTCTTCCATCCGGGGAATTCCTTGTAGATGGGCGTTGCGTCCTTGCCTCCGTCGTACGGGAAACAATCCACGGTATACTTACCCACCTTGTAAGCCACGGCTACCTTGACGGTGTCGAAACTGTCCATCACATCCGCCTTCATCATGATGAGGTCCGTGACGCCGTTCATCATCACGGCATATTTGAGTGCGACCATATCCAGCCAACCGGTACGACGGGGACGTCCGGTGGTGGCGCCGTATTCGTGGCCAATCTCGCGAAGGCGGTCACCGTCGGCGTCGAATAGTTCAGTCGGGAAAGGACCGTTGCCCACACGGGTGCAATAAGCCTTGAAAATACCGTAAACCTTACCTATACGTGAGGGGGCTATTCCCAGACCCGTGCAGACCCCTGCAGAAAGGGTATTTGAAGAAGTGACGTAAGGATATGTTCCGAAATCGATGTCAAGAAGCGACCCCTGTGCGCCCTCGGCGAGGATGGGTGTGCCATTATCGAGAGCCTTATTCACATACACTTCGCTGTCGATGAAGCGGAAGCGTTTCATCTGGACCACCGCCTCGAACCATTTCTTTTCATATTCGTCGAAATTGAACGGAAGTTCGAACGGGGGGTACTGCCCGAGCAACATCTGATGCCTCTGCTTGCGCTCCTCGTACAGGGCTTTGAAGTTGTCCTGTAGGATATCTCCCACGCGAAGGCCATATCTGCCGGTTTTGTCGGCATAAGTAGGACCTATGCCCTTTAGGGTGGAACCAATCTTGGTCTTGCCCATGGCACTTTCGCTGGCAGCGTCCAGAGCGACGTGTGTGGGCATGATGAGATGTGCGCGTTTGGAAATAACAAGCCTGCCGTCGATATTCACGCCGCGTTTCTCAATCTTCGCAATCTCATCCATGAGGATGACCGGGTCGATTACGACATTGTTGCCGATGACGTTAAGCGTCCCATCACGGAAAATACCCGAAGGCACCGTGTGAAGCACGAAACTGTCTCCGCCGAAAACGAGGGAATGGCCGGCATTGGGTCCGCCTTGGAAGCGCGCTACCATCTTATAGGAAGGAGTGAGCACATCCACTATTTTGCCTTTTCCCTCATCTCCCCACTGGAGTCCGAGAACTACGTCTAATTTCTTTTGTTCCATTCTTATTTATTGTTTATTGTCATTTTCTTCATACAAATCCGTGGGATAATTCCCGTCAAAGCATGCCGTGCACAACCAGGAGCGCCCGGAAGCCTGGAAAAGGGCTTCGACTGACAGGTATCCCAGGGTATCAGCTTCGATGAAATCGCGGATGTCCTCCACGCTCCTTCCCACAGCCAGGAGCTGCTCCTTGCTTCCTGTGTCGATGCCATAAAAACATGGCCATGCATAGGGCGGACTGGCGATGCGCATATGAACTTCCGTCGCACCGGCGTCTCTGAGCATGCGCACTATGGTGCGCGAGGTGGTGCCACGGACGATGGAATCGTCAATCACAGCCACGCGTTTTCCGCGCACGATGCTGCGTACCGCCGAAAGCTTCATCTTCACACCCGCGTCGCGCATGGACTGGGTTGGCTGGATGAAAGTTCGCGCCACGTACATGTTTTTTATGAGGCCCATTTCCAGCGGAAGACCTGATGCCTCAGCAAAGCCGATGGCGGCGCTCATGCTGGACTCCGGCACGCAGGTCACCAGATCGGCGTCGGCGGGATGCTCTGCGTGCAGAAGCGCTCCCGAGCGACGGCGGAAAGCATGCACGCTGCATCCTTCGATTACACTGTCGGGACGGGCGAAGTAGATATATTCCATGGCGCACATGAAGTGGTTTACCGCCCGTGCGATATGGGAAGAATGAAGGCCCTCAGCATCGATGGTCAGCAGTTCTCCCGGTTCTATATCCCGGATGAATTGCGCCCCAACTGATTCGAAGGCGCAGGTTTCGCTGGCCACTACATATCCAGAGCCCATTTTTGCAAGAGAAAGCGGGCGGAGGCCATACTTATCCCTGCAGGCAAAGAGTTTATCTTTAGTGAGGATGACCGTGGCATAGGCCCCGTCAAGCAAACGGGCGGTATAGACTATCGCATTTTCCCAGTCGTTCCCGTGCAGGCTGCTTCCGACCAGATAGCAGAAGAGTTCACTGTCTGACGTACTGCTGAACAAATGCCCCTGTTTCTCCAGAAATGCCTTCACCTGGGCGGCGTTCACAATGTTTCCGTTATGGGCCAGGGCATAGGGGTTATTCTGACGGGCAAAGAGGAACGGCTGAAGATTCTCTCGGCCTCCCACGTCGGTAGTGGGATAACGAACATGCCCGATGCAGGAACTGCCCGGAAGGCCCTCTATATCTTCCTTGTGAAACACCTCTTTCACCAAGGAGGCGCCTTTGTGCAGAGCAAGTGTACCGTCCGGGCGTACTACAGAAATACCGCAGCCTTGTTGACCACGGTGCTGAATGCTCTGTAATGCCAGGAATGCGTGTGTAGCGGCATCTTCAACGCCGTAAAAACCGACGACGCCACACTCTTCATGCAATTCTTTGCAATCCGAAACGGTACGTGTTACACTACTCACGTGCACAAATTTAACAATAATGATGGAGTTCCGCAAATTTATCGTTTGAACTCAAAACGTATGTCGGCGGGAATGTTTTTTGAGCGTTATGCTTATGGATGCGGAATGACAAGCCACGAAGTTACTAAGCATCCTGACACTTACAAGACGGATAAACATTATTTGTCAACATTTTCAGTGTTGATAAGTATTATCTATCTTTGTAAGACATATTTCATCAGCTATGAAAGCCGTTGTAAAAACCGATCTCAATCTACCCGGCATCAAGTCCAGATACACGGGCAAAGTCCGTGACGTTTATTTTCTTGAAAATGGTTGTATGGTGATGGTCGCAACCGACCGCATCTCCGCCTTCGATGTCGTCCTTCCCGAAGGTATCCCCTGCAAAGGGCAGGTGCTCAACCAGCTCGCCGCCCAGTTCCTGGACCTCACCGCCGACATCCTTCCCAACTGGAAGGTGGCCGTTCCGGATCCCATGGTTACCATAGGCTGGCAGTGCGAACCCTACAAGGTCGAGATGGTGGTACGCGGTTATCTTGCCGGGCACGCCTGGCGGGAATACAAAGCCGGCAGGCGCAGTCTGTGCGGCGTCACCCTGCCCGACGGACTTCGCGAAAATGAAAAACTTCCGCAGCCTATCATCACTCCCACCACAAAGGTGGCCGAAGGCCACGACGAGGATATCAGCAGGGAGGAAATCATCGCCCGCGGCATCGTCCCGGCCGATGAATACAAGCAGCTGGAGAAATACACGCTGGCTCTGTTCCAGCGCGGGACCGAAATCGCTGCCGGCAAGGGTCTCATTCTGGTGGACACCAAATATGAATTCGGCAAACGGGACGGACAGATTATGCTGATGGATGAAATCCACACTCCGGATTCCTCGCGATACTTCTATGCCGAAGGCTACGCGCAGCGTCTGGAAAAAGGCGAACACCAGAAACAACTTTCGAAAGAGTTCGTCCGCGAATGGCTTATGGCGAGCGGTTTTCAGGGTCAGGCCGGACAGAAAGTGCCCGAGATGACCCCAGAAGTCGTGAACGGCATCACGGACCGCTACATCGAACTCTACGAGAAACTGAGCCCGGAGCCGTTCCGGAAGGCGGAATGCGAAGATATCGCCTCACGCATCGAAAACAATATCCTGAATTTCCTTAATAAATAACAGGTCCTATGATTGATCGCTATTCCCGGAAAGTAATGAGGGACGTCTGGACGGAAGAGAACAAGTTCGGCGCCTATCTGGAAGTTGAAATACTCTCCTGCGAAGCCTGGAGCAAACTGGGCGTCATTCCTGCCTCAGACGTGGACAAGATCCGTGCAAACGCACGCTTCGATGTTTCCCGTATCCGGGAAATAGAGGAACAGACCCGTCACGACGTGGTGGCTTTCACCCGTGCCGTGAGCGAGAGTCTGGGAGAGGAGCGCAAGTGGGTGCATTACGGGCTCACCTCCACCGACGTGGTGGATACGGCCAACGGCTACCTCCTCAAACAGGCCGACGCCATCCTTCTGAAGGATATGGAGGAATTCATGGAAGTACTCCGTTCACGCGCTCTGGAATTCAAATACACTCCTTGTATCGGCCGAACCCACGGCATCCATGCGGACATCACCAGTTTCGGCCTCAAGTGGGCCCTGTGGTACGAGGAAATGAAACGCAACATACGTCGTTTCAAGGCAGCCGCGGCAGACGTAGAGGCCGGAAAGATGAGCGGCGCGGTAGGGAACTTCGCCAACATCCCGCCATTCATCCAGGATTATGTGTGCGGAAAGCTTGGGATTCAGAGCGCCAACATCTCGACCCAGGTGCTCCAGCGCGACAGGCATGCCAGCTATGTCGGCGCACTGGCTCTGGTTGCCGCCACCCTCGAGCAGATGGCCTTCGAAGTCCGCAATCTCCAGCGAACCGAGGTACGCGAGGTGGAAGAAGCCTTCCGCAAGGGGCAGAAGGGGTCAAGCGCCATGCCGCATAAACGCAATCCCATAAGCAGCGAAAACATCTGCGGATGTGCGCGTGTGATGCGCGGCTATATGCTCACCGCATACGAGAATGTGGCCCTCTGGCACGAGCGTGACATCTCCCATTCCAGCACCGAACGCATAGTACTTCCGGATGCAACCGAACTGTTGGACTACATGCTGGTCCGCTTCAAGGGCATACTCGAAAACCTTGTGGTATATCCGGAGAACATGATGGCCAACATCTGGCGCACCCGCGGCGTTATTTTCGCCCAGCGCGTGATGAACGCCCTCATCGCCAAGGGACTCTCCCGCGAGCAGGCCTATGATACGGTACAGCCCATCGCCATGGAAGCCTGGACTGAAAACAAGGACTACAAGACCCTGCTGGAGGCGGCTCCGGAGGTCACAAATAAATTGTCCAGGGAGGAACTGGACGGTTGCTTCACCCTGGACTATTATTTCAAGAACGTAGACGAGATTTTCTCCCGCGTAGGGCACGAAAAAGACCCTGTAGTTAAAACGCAGCAGTATGAATACTAAGTATGTTTTCGTTACGGGCGGGGTGGCATCTTCCCTTGGGAAGGGCATTGTAGCGGCCTCCCTGGCAAAACTTCTCCAGGCGCGCGGTCTTCGCGTCACCATCCAGAAATTCGACCCATATATCAATATCGACCCCGGGACCTTGAATCCCTATGAACACGGCGAATGCTATGTTACCGAAGACGGGGCGGAGACGGATCTTGACCTCGGTCACTACGAGCGCTTCCTGGGCGTCCATATGTCGAAGGCCAACAACGTCACCACCGGCAAGATATATCATACCGTCATCACCAAGGAGCGCGAAGGCGCTTATCTAGGCAAGACGGTCCAGATAGTTCCCCATATCACTGACGAGATCAAGCGCAGAATGCTCCTGCTCGGAAAGACAGGCAAATTCGACGTAGTCATCACCGAAGTTGGCGGCACTGTCGGCGATATGGAATCACAGCCGTTCGTAGAAGCCATGCGCCAGCTGCAGTGGGAACTTCCGGAAGAAGACTTCCTGAGCATTCATCTAACGCTGGTCCCTTATCTGAAGGCGGCCAAGGAACTCAAGACGAAACCCACTCAGCACTCCGTACAGGAGTTGCAGAGCGCCGGCGTCCACCCAGACATCATCGTCTGCCGCACCGAAATGCCGCTGAGTGATGACCTTCGCGCGAAGATTGCCCGCTTCTGCAATGTTCGCCCCGGCCACGTCATCCAGTCCATCGATTCGTGGAGCATCTACCAGGTGCCGCTGAATATGGAGGAGGAGGGACTGGACACCCTGGTCGTGAACAAACTGGGAATCAAGGACTGCGCGCCCGAGCCGGATCTCACTGCATTGAAGGCCTTCCTTGAACGGCTGAAACACCCGAAGCGAGAGGTCACGGTCGCCATGGTCGGAAAATATGTCGAACTACAGGACGCATACAAGTCGATCCAGGAAGCGTTCGTCCACGCAGGTGCGGCCAACGAGTGCAAGGTCAACGTGCGATGCATCCATTCGGAGACCATTAGCGAGGAGAATGTGGCCGAGCGGTTAGCCGGAATGTCTGGCATCCTCGTGGCCCCAGGCTTCGGCGAGCGCGGCATCCCCGGAAAGATTGCGGCCGTGCGCTATGCCCGCGAAAACGGCATCCCGTTCTTCGGAATCTGCCTGGGCATGCAGATGGCGGTAGTGGAGTTCGCGCGCGACGTGCTGGGCTATGCCGACGCGGCATCAGTTGAAATGGACGGCGACACCGCTCACCCTGTCATCGACCTGATGGAGGAGCAGAAGACCACCACCATCAAGGGCGGGACCATGCGTCTCGGCGCGTATGCCTGCAAACTAGTGCCAGGAACTCTGGCCGCCCGGATCTACGGCGGGCAGGATATCATCTTCGAACGCCATCGCCACCGCTACGAGTTCAATAACGCCTACCGCGAAGAACTCGAGAGCGCCGGCCTTGCCGTATCCGGAATCAACCCCGACACCGGTCTGGTGGAGATAGTAGAGATACCGGAGCACCCCTTCTTCATCGGAACGCAGTTCCATCCCGAATTCAAGAGCACGCCGGAGCATCCCCAGCCCATCTTCACGGCCTTCGTCAAGGCCGCGCTTGAACTCGGGTAGCGTTAGTAATCGCTTCGTGGAACACCTCCCACAGCGCTGGGTCCTTGCCGAGGGCGTCGACCGGGAAGAAGGAGACGCCGTCGGCGTTTTCGTAGAGGAATTCGAAGGCTTCGGGGATATCGCAGCCGGTCGAGAATGAGCCGTAGACGATATTGCGAGGGCCCACTAGCCGGCGGGCGCGGGCGAGGTCGAACTCCATGGACTCGGGGTCCTCAGGGCCATGGACCCGCGGGCGATAGGTTCCCAGCTCGAAATAGTCGACGAGGTCCGCGATGCCCGTGGACGCGTAGTCTTCGGCCGCCCAGGGGTAGTCCATCGGCTCAGCGGTCGAGGGCGAACACCAGTTCTGGCCGGTCGAATAGAGAGCGTGCCACCATCCGGCGCCCCAGTAGCGAAGGGCCGTTCGGGGCGAGACGCGATTCACGATCTCCCTCACCTCGCGGACATAGCCCTGGATCACGCTCGCGCGCCACTTGATCCACTGCTTGTACAGCGGCCCAGGGACGATATCGCTGGGGGCCTCGGAGGCGAAGGTGAAAATATCCATGGGCCAGGCAGCGACCGGACGGCCGAGCCACTGCTCGAAGGCGCGGCGTGAGTAGTCGGAGAAATCGCAGTTGATATTGTTGTAGCGGCAGTAGTCGAGCTGGAAGCCGTCGGGCTTGTATTTCGCGAGCAGCTCTTCGATATAGCCGAGGACGAAGTCGTGGACCTCGGGGTGGGACGGGTTCATGAAGCAGAAAACGCCCTGGCGGCGGTCTTCACGTATGTCGCGCAGCCCGTCGGGGAGATATTCCACGCAGAACCAGCCGTCTTTCGAAGGGTCACGGAAGGCGGGGCCATCGCCCAGCTGCCAGGCGCCCATCGGGAAGACGGCGCAGGTCAGCGAGACCTTGAGCCCGCGCTTGTGCCCCTCACGGATGAAGGTGGCGGCGTAGTCCCAGTCTTCGTGAGCCCCCGGGCGCGTCTTCATTGTGCACATCGGCTCGAGGTAGGAGCTCTCGAACTCGCAATAGCCCACGACCGGCTTCACGTCGACCTTTATCGAGTTGAAGCCAGCCCATGCAATCGTATCCAGCAATCCGCAAACTGCCTCGGGGGTCGGGTAACGGTCCCATAGCCCATCGGCCGGGATGGAGACGACGATCTCCTTCTGCGCGACCGGCCTACACGACGTCAGCGCCCCGACTAGTGCCGGGGCGAAGATCATCGTAAGTATTAGAAGATGCTTTTTCAGATTAATCGAACTGGGACCAGTCGATAGTACGCTCGTCCTGAGCTTCCGCATTAAGGTAGAAGCGGTCACCGTCCTTATCTATACAGTCAATCACAATGTGCATAGTAGTAGAAGATGTCTTCTTTACGGACTGGGTACCGGACTTGAACTCGTCTGCAGCATAGAAGCCGCCTCCAAGATTCCAGTTGAATCCGCTGGTGTAGATAGGATCCTGCTTCGAGACGTCGACTTTCACCTGGTCTCCGGAGAATTCCAGATTGCCGTATCCATGGATCTGGTTGTGATCGCCGAACTCCTTGGTATTCAGATCTATGTGATACATACCCGGTTCCACCTCCGCATACATCGTGAAAAGAAGAGGATAGGTTTGTCCTTTGATGATGAGGATATTCTCCACTTTGTCCCCTTCAGTTTCGGGTGTAGAACAAGACGAACTCATAAAGAGAGCGCCGGCTGCCATAATGGTCAGCGCAAACAGTTTAAACAGTTTCATATAATCGATATTTGGTTAGTCTCCGTAGGGATTAGCCTCGTCCCACTCCTGCAGGACATAGCCGTGTTTATTCACACAGTGATCGTGAATCCAGGTCTTCTGCTCTTCGGGGAGATTATTCCACCAGATAGTACAAGCCGGATACAGATATTCATTTTCCGCGGGTTCTTTCTCGCCTGCATACTTCTTAAGACCTTTCTTTGCGACGCGCTCTTTCTGCGCCACTGAAAGTGATGTCCACCAAAGATTCAAATCGTCGTGTTTCATCGTTATTACACTTTATTAGTTCCCAAATGTAAGCATTTTAGTCTATAGTGCCAATAGGTCTTCCAAAACAATCGCGGCTACTGCCTCGACAATCACCGGGCATCGGCGGGCGAAGCACACGTCGTGGCGGCCGCGGATCTCGAGCGTCTCCTCCGATTCGGTCTCATAGTTCCACGTCCGCTGGGCGCGGGCGATAGAGGACGTCGGCTTGAAGGCGACGCGAAATACCAGCGGCGCGCCGTTGGTAAGGCCGCCGTTCACCCCGCCCGCGCCATTCTTCACCGGACCTTCAGGACCAAACGGGTCGTTGTGCTCGGAACCCTTCATCGCCGCCGCCTTGAATCCGTCGCCGAACTCGATCCCACGCACACCGGGTATCGCGAAAACGGCATGGGAGATCATAGACTCCACGCTGTCCCAGAACGGCTCGCCTACTCCTATCGGAAGATTCGTCACCCGACACTCGACGACTCCGCCCAGGGAATCGCCTTCCTTCGCAGCTTCAGCAATAAGTCCAGCCCATTTGTCAGGGTCTTCAGAGCCGCCCAAGGCCACCAATTGTGACGAAAATTCTATCCCATCAAGAAGTTTTTTCGCCACCACTCCCGCTGCAACAACCGGGAGGGTGAGCCTTCCGGCGAAGTGGCCGCCGCCACGCGGATCGTTTGCGCCGTCAAACCTGACGGCCGCGACAAAGTCCGCGTGGCCAGGCCGCGGCGTTGCCGCGAACTGCGCATAATCCTCCGGACGGGTGTTCGCATTCTCGAAAACTATCGTCAACGGGGCGCCCGTCGTATGGCCTTCAAACACGCCGCTCAAAAACCGAGGCTTGTCAGCCTCTTTTCGGGCGGTCGTTCCAGCCTCTCCCGGAGCCCTCCTGGCAATATCCTCCGCGAAATCCTCCTCGCAGAGCTCCATTCCTGCCGGCACTCCGTCCATCACGACCCCGACAACCGGTCCGTGGGACTCCCCGAACACCGTCACTCTGAAATTATGTCCAAAACTGTTCATATGCGAAACCGTAGCGTAATGCGTAAGACGCTGATTATAAATAATTTACTAAAACTCGGCTCCGCGTTTTTCGGAGTCGACTTTTTGCAATTTGTTGATTACTAGGACGTTACTCACCACGCGCCTGTCTAAGTAAGTTCCCAAATTCAGCGATGTCGCGGCAGACGAGGTCGGGCTTGGAGCCGGCAGGAGCGGCCTCGACATCAGCGAGGGTCGACTCGCCGCTGAGGACCAGCACGGCGAGCGCGCCGGCGCCGCGAGCCATCGCGATATCGGTATACAGGCGGTCGCCTACCATCGCGATCTGCGATGGCTCGAGCCCCAGCCGGCGCTCTATTCCCGCCAGCATCTCCGGATCGGGCTTACCGAGAACCTTGTCCGGTTTTCGCCCTGTCGCATGCTCAATACACTTGCAGATAGACCCGCAATCGACCAGCACCGTAGGCTGATCCGTAGGACACACCCTGTCCGGATTGGTCGCCAGATAAGGCAGTCCCTGCTTAACCCACCACGCAGCCCGGCAAAGCCTCGAATACTGCAAAGTCATATCAAACGCAGCAACTACTATATCCGGCACGTCATCCGGCGAATCGGCGCATGACACGAACCCTGCCTCCTCAAACTGCGAAATCATCGACGGAGTTCCCAGCAGAAACAGCCTTCGCGCCGACGGAAACTCCGCTTTGATATAATCTATCATCGCAATCGTCGTCGTGTACATCTGCTCTTCCGTGCAGGGAATCTCCATCTTCCGCAGTTTTGCCAAATAATCCGATAGCGACTTCGACGGGTTATTCGTCAAAAACGAATACGTAATCCCCATCTCCGTCAACCCCGCCAAAAAATCCAGCGTAAACGGAAACCTCGTGTTGCTCAAATAGATCGTTCCATCCATATCGAGCGCCACGTGCTTTATTCGCGACAGGTCTACCACAGCTTCAGGAATACCTCGATAGCCTGATACTCGGCCATTCCGAGGGCGTCGTAGTGTTTCGCGGTACCTTCGGTACGCTCCTCGGCCCTCTGCCAGAACTCGCGAGGATCATCACCAGGGAACGGAACTATATCCTTCTGAGAAAGGTGATGGTAGATAGAGTGTCTCTTCTCTACAACCTCGTCCGGACTCAGCGGAACGGCCATATCTACGCGGCCAAGCTCCCACTCCATCCATGCTCCACGATAGAGCCAGACATGGGAACCGGCGATCCACTCGACTCCCTCGTCCTTGAGCTGCTCCATCGCCTCGAGCGCACACTCCGTACATACGCGGTGTGTTCCATGAGGATCGGCAAGGTCGCCGGCCATGAACACCATATCCGGTTTCAGCTCGTTGAGGAGGTTCTTGATGATATCAACATCGGCCTGCGAGCGCGGGAGTTTCTTGATGCCGCCGGACTCGTAGAACGGGAGGTTGAGGAAGTGGGCATGGGAATAGTCCAGACCAAAGGAATGGACAGCGCCCTTGGCCTCAGAGCGACGGATGGCCGCCTTGATATCGAGCAGCGCTCGCGGTTCGGGCTCGCCCGGGACCTTCGAGGCCACGAGTTTCTGAACCTCGTCTACACGGTCGCCGAAGCCCAGTTCGCGGGCGGCGTCCATATGCTGGATAACGACATCGTCGTGGACAGCTACGTTGCCCGAGGTCTCGTATGCGACGTGGACGTCGTGGCCCTGATGAGCCAGGCGGATGAAGGTACCGCCCATCGAGATTACGTCATCGTCCGGGTGGGGCGAGAAGATAAGAACGGTCTTCGGGAAGGGCTTGGAAGCAACGGGACGGGTTGAATCGTCTGCGTTGGGTTTGCCGCCCGGCCAGCCGGAGATAGTGTGCTGAAGGTCATTGAAAACCTTGATGTTGATATCGGAATAAGGTCCGTACTGTTCTACGAGCTGTCCGAGAGAATTCTGGAGATAATCCTGCAGGGAGAGCTTCAGAATAGGCTTGTGGACAGTGTCGCAAAGCCAGATAACGGCCTTACGGATAAACTTGGGGGTCCACTCGCATGGGCCGATACACCAGGGAGCGACCATCCTGAGGAGGTTGGCTCCGGAGTTCTCGTCTACATAGAGCTTGACATTGTCGTGCATCTGGAAGAACGAAGCCGGATAGTCGGGATCGATCTTCTTCTCCACTATCTTCTGGACCATCTCGGCCTTATCCTCACCCCAGGCCATCAGGATGACCTTGGAAGCGGACATCATGGTGGAGATACCCATCGTGATAGCCTGCGAAGGAGTCTGGACAAGGTCGCCGTTGAAGTTGCGGGCCTGGCGCTTGCGGGACTGGTAAGGCAGGAGAACAACGCGGGTACGGCTTCCGCGGTCTGTCCATGACTCGTTGAATCCTACCTGACCCTGCTCGCCTACTCCGATAACGAGGAGATCGAGCCCGCGCGCTTTCTTGTCGAACTCTGCGCAGTACTCGGAGAGCTTATCCTCGGGAACTGTTCCGTCGGGGATATGGATGTTCTCCTTCTTGATGTCGATGTGGTCGAGAAGCTCCGAGCGGAGACGGTGGTTGCGGCTCTGAGCCTCATCTGGGGAAACGGGATAGTACTCGTCTACCGAGAAGACCTCTACATTGGCAAATGAAACCTCACCCTGGGTACAAGCCCTCTGAAGGTCGTTGTAAAGAGGGAGAGGAGAATTTCCGGTCGTAAGACCGAGCTTGAAGAGAGGCTTGGCGGGGGTGGGCTTGAAAGCCTTGATCGCCGCGACTACCTCGTCTGCTACCATCTGGCTCGCTATATAGGGAGTATCAAGAATCTCAGTATAAATCCTTTCCTTGCTGTGGAGGATGTCTTTCGGGAGGCCTTTCTCGATAAGGCCGCCGTCTTTAGGAAGCGAAAAATGTTTCATTATTAAAAATTCTTACCAGCTTTGAGTTCTTTAACCTTCATTTCTTTGAGAAGAGCGCGGCAGTCCTCGGGACGGTTTGTAGTAATGTAATCAACTCCCATCTCGATAAGCTTGCGCATATCCTCTTTCTTGTCGACTGTCCAGACATTGACGCTCATGCCGTGGCTGCGGGCCTTGGTATACCAGTCGGGCTTCTGATAAAGGGTGCCGAAATAAGTATCAACTCCGTTGACTCCGTTTGCGAAGACTACGTCGGGATCGGGATCAGAGCCGAGGTATTGAACGATGAATCCGGGACACTTCTGGGCGAAGAACATACACTCCCTCATAGAGAACGAGATGAAGATAACCTGCTTGGGATCAAAAAGGCCTGCTGCCTTAAGGGCGGCGATGCTCTTGTCGACCGCAAGTTCCTCGAGCTCCTCGGGGTGGAACTTAAGTTCGAAGACTACGCGGCACTTCTTGTTTTTCTTGAACTGCTTGAGATACTGGTCGAGCGTAGGGATCTTCTCTCCGTTGGGGAGACGGACGTCCTTAAACTCGGCTGCATCGTGCTCGATGAACTTCATTCCGGCGACCGCATCGTCGTGGAAGACCATCAGCTCGCCGTCTTTTGTCATATTGACGTCGAACTCGCTGCCCCAGAACTTGCCGGCCTGAGCGGCCTTAAGCGAAGCGATGGAGTTGTGGGAGTTCCCGCCTGCCTCACACTGCCAGTATCCGCGGTGTGCTACTATAGCGACCTGCCTCTTCTTTGCAGAAAGCGGCAAAACACAGAGAAGCGCCATTGCGCAAATAAGTAATTTCTTCATAGCTATTAGAGTTTTTCTGCTGCTTCGACAGCCTTGAAATATTTATAAGAATTGACTTTAAGTTCACCTACTGAAGCCTCGTCGGCTACGATGATGCCGTTTTCGTGGGTCTGAAGGGCAGAAACAGTACACATGTGGCTGTAAGGTCCCTCGACCGCATCCTTGATGGCGCGGGCCTTCTTAGGGCCGAAGGCCAGGATGACGACCTCGCGGGCGCCGGTAACGGTAGCGACACCTACCGAAAGAGCCTGCTTGGGGACGAGATTCATATCCCCGCCGAAGAAGCGGCTGTTTACGATTCTCGTGTCTTCTGTAAGGGTCACGACTCGGGTGTGGCTCGAAAGCGGGGAGAAAGGCTCGTTGAAGGCGATGTGGCCGTCTTCGCCGATACCTCCGAGGAAGAGATCGAATCCGCCTGCCGCGGCGATCGCCTTCTCATAGGCCTCACACTCTGCGTCAAGATCCGGAGCGTTGCCGTTCAGGATATGGATATTCTGAGCGGGTTCGTCGATCTGGTCGAACAGATACTTGTGCATGAAGGAATGGTAGCTCTCGGGGTGGTTCTCGGGAAGGCCTACATACTCGTCCATATTGAACGAGATGACATTCTTGAAGGAAACCTCTCCGGCCTTGACCATCCTGATGAGTTCAGCATAGGTCTCGATCGGGGTTGAACCAGTACAAAGTCCGATTACGAAAGGCTCGTCTGTACGCGCTTTCTTCTCGTTGATCTTTGCTGCGATGTGGTGGGCTGCCCAGAGGGAGCCCTCCTTGCTTGAAGCTTTGATAATGACTTTCATAGAGCTATTTATTTTTTGTATGATAACCTTAATGAGTGGACGAACGCCGTATCGGTGTCGATGTCCATATTGATAGTTTCGTCGATATATTTGAGTTCGAAGGAGTGTTCGCCGGAAGAAACCTCGAGCTTTACGCAGCTGGTCCAGCCTTCTTCGTTCCAGTCATCGCCCCTTTGCGGCATTACAACCGCCTCAACCCTCTTGCCGTCTACATACAGGGCGCGGGTAGCACACTTCTGGAAGGTCGAAAGATCGCCGTTGCCGTTAGAGTAGCTGAAGTCCAGCCAATACGTTCCGGTAACGGGAGCGGCCAGAACCACCTTCAGCTGCGAACCTCTCCTCTGGCCGAGGGACGCATCGCAGGCGATGGTAATATCCGTAAGCCCATATCGAAGCGGCTCGCTCATGAAGGAATGGATTCCTCCTATCGTGCTGGCGATGACTACATATTCGCCGGCCTCGGTCAGCGCAAACGAATTAGAGGCCGTCTCCGACACCGCAACGCCGTCGAGCAGGACGGTATAGGATGCAGCGCCCTCAACCGGATCCCATCTCAAGGTATTGCCTTCGATCCTGGTGCGCGGGTAATCGATGTCGAACTGCACCGGCAAGACAGTAACCTTGTCGGGCGCAGCGTAGTAATCGCTCTTCATCGATATTTCTACGGAATGGGCGCCCTTGAGGGTGTTGGGGACGAACGGTTCTGCCGGCTCGCCGTCGAGCTTGAAGCTCTCGATTATCGAGCCCTCGCCGATTACCCTGACATCGAGCGTCATATCGCGGTATTCAAGTCCACGGATAATTCGGGAGCCTTCGAGCGAAGCGGGCACAACGGGGGCGAACCTGATTCCGCCCGGCTCGTAATTCATTCCGAGCAGGGCGCCGCGGGTGAGCCCGATATAGCCCGCGATGCTCCACAGCTGACGCGGGGAGTCCATCGCAGTACGGGTGCTGCCGTCCGTGGCCACTAAATTCTCCATGTGGGAGCCGAAGACCGCGGCCGCACGCGCGTTGGAACCGAGGGCGTGGAGCAGCGCGGAGCGGTTCCCCGCCTTGGCGGCCGCGAGCCCGTAGAACGACGTGACGAAAGGCCATACGCCGTTGTTGTGGTACGGTGTTTCAATAGCCGAAATCTGAGGCGAGAAGATGGTAGGCCCGTAAGGGGCAAGAGGCATCTTCTCGAGGATTGCGGCCGCCTGGCGCTCACCTGCGATGTCCCAGAGGACGCAGAGGGCTTCGCCCAGCGTCTCGCTTCTGGGACTGAGCACGCGCGAACCGCGGCCGTAGATATACTGGGCGTAATAGCCCTTGTCTTCCATCCAGAAGTAGGCGTTGATTGCAGTTTTCAGAGCCTCAGCCTGGGCGGCATATTTCTTAGCGTCGCTTCTGTGGCCGAGTTTTTCTCCCATCTTCGCGAGAACATCGAGCGCGCGGTAGAAGACGGCGTTAGTCCCGAGACACTCGCTCTGGGCGATATCGGCCGGCTGCATCCACTTTGGATAGCTCTGCTCGCGCCAATCGATAAACGACGACTCGCCGCGATACAGGCCGGTAGCCTGGTTGAACGCGACTACACGGTCTGCCTCGAGGCTGCGGCGGATGATATGGTAGACCTGCCTGAGCCAGGCGTCGCTGCCCGTTTCGAGGTAGATTTCCCACGCTGCAGCGGCCCAAATCTCGCGGTCGGTCGAGCATGGCCACGACCCGCCGGTACCGGTATCTTGGATGATGCGGTTCTTCTTGTCTACCTTCCTAAGGAGGCAGGCCTTCATTTCCTCCGGGTCCACATGAGCCAGCGAAAGGATGGCGCTGTAGGACATATCGCGGGTCCAGACGCCGCCCCAGTACTGGCCGGTGCGGTAGGTTCCATCCTTCTCCTTGTTCAGGGTCAGTTCGTGGATAGCCAGGTTGTAGAGGCTGGTTTCCAGACGGCTTGCGCCGGTATAGGTTCCGAATTCGGGATGGGCCTGGACCGGCTGGGCCTTAACATCTGACTGGCCTTCGACTACATTGTCTGAATTCCATGTATAGGCGTCTGTCTTGTAGATCTGACGGCTGTTGTTCCACTTGGAAACATTGCCGAAGCGGTCTGTAACAGTTATCTCGACGTAGGAATCAGGGCTGTCCGGTTTTGCGCAGAACATATGGACGGAATTTGCCTCGTCGAGGTACTTCCACTTGTATTCTTTCTCACGCCTGTCGCGGATGTCCTTCATAATCGAACGGTCGTGGCCGGTGTAGCGCTCCATCGCGCCGCGCGGCATTCCGTTTTCGCTCCACTCTACCCTCCACTTACTGTCGTAGTTCCAGACATTCGCAACAACGCAGTCCGGCTTCTCGGGGTCTTCACCCACCCGGTATGCGCTGAACTGGCAGTCTTTCGGCTGACCCACCGGCTTGAAATACCACTTCAGGTCCTGTCCGTCCACTTCGTAGACGTAGTAGCCCCATGGCACTCCGTCCGAAGCGAGCATCGCCTGCCAGAAGAGGCCGCTCAGCGGGGCGTGGTTGTGTTCCATCAGACCGGGAGCTATCTCATAGTTCTCGGCGAAGTGTTTGTGGGCCGAGCAGATATGGGCGTCGTAAGGCTTCAGGATGTCGTACAGAGCCTGACGGTTGGTAAGGATATCATTGAACTTCTCGGCTTTCCAGTTTCCTTCGAGAGCGGCCCAGCTGTAGGTAGGAATATGGCAGAAAAGAACTACCAGATTTCCCTCCGGTACATCGGCCAGGTCTTTCTTTATCCACTCCAGCTGATGGCGGCTCAGGTAGCCTATGTAATGACGGGTGTAGTTGAACACATCGTCCATCACTATGTAGTGGACCTTACCCTTATCGAAAGAATAATAGGTAGGGCCGAAAAGATCAGTGTAGAACTTTTTCGAATCTTCATCTGTCCTGGCGTCGCCCTTATAGTCGTGGTTGCCCATCAGGGTGAAGAACGGGAAACCGGCCTCGGCGGTAGCTTTCTGGATGTCCACCGACATTCCGCTCCACCAGTCGCCTACTATATCGCCGCAGGAAACACCGAACGCGGGCACTCCCGCATCTTCTGCTACCTGCGCCGCATCTGCAGCTGCCTGCTTTACGAAATCAATTTCCTGCTCCTCATAAACCTGAACGTCTGCCCAGACTACGAAAAGGTGTTTAGTCTCATCGACTCCGGTACGGACTATATTGAAGTCTGCAGTCTGGCCTTTACCCTCGCGGGTAAGTTCGCGGTAGAAGAGCGGAGCTCCATGCCACTCGGGAGTCTCATAACCCGCCGGGATCGAGATGTAGACGAACTGCGCGTCGTCGTGGACATCGATCTCGTAGGCTCCACGCTGGTCTGTACGGACGAAATTATATCCGTCCGTCACCTTCACCTCCGCCACGGGCTTTCCGGCCTGGTCGTAAACGTGGCCGCTGACTATGTAAGAGGAAGCCAGCAGATTCGCGCCCAGAAGCAGCGCAGAGAGGGTGAAAAATATTTTTTTCATCATTTCTTAACGAATTCGGCGACCCAACCGCCGCCCTTGGCCATCTTGACGGGGAGTTCATCTCCGGCCTCGACGGTCAATGTTTCAATCTTATAATCCTCCGCCCATGTATCGGCATTGATACCATCGCGGTGAATTGTAGCTGTCCACTCGCCCTCCTCAAGGAAGGAAGTATCGAGAGTAAGTTCACGTCCGTCCCAATTGGTAAGGCCGGCCGAATACCAGCGCCCGTCCGCAGTCTTGCGCGAGATAAGCAGGTACTCGCCTGCTACCGCTTCGTGGGCCACCGTCTTCTCCCATACCGTAGGGATCTTTGCGAGATACTTCGCAAACTCGGGAGCCTGATAATACTTCGAAGGAGTATCACAGAGCATCATAAGCGGGCTCTCGTAGGTAACGAAGAGAGCCACCTGATGGGAACGCGTTCCCTGGCTCATGGGGTGATACCAGAGCGGGCTGTAATCGTCTTTAGTCGCATTGTTTACCGCGCCCGGAGTATAATCCATAGGACCGGCAACCATACGGGTGAAAGGCAGGACCATATCGTGGTCCGGCGAGATATCTGCAGAATCCTTGTCGTGTTCCATTCCGTGGACGCCCTCGAAGGTCATAGCATTAGGATAGGTCCTCTGAAGGCCGGCAGGCTTGTAGGCTCCATGGTAATCGACCAGGAGGTGACGTCTGGCGCACTCTTTTGCTACCCGCTCATAGAAGTTGACCATATTCTGGTCCTGCATCTGCATAAAGTCTACCTTTATTCCGGCCACTCCCCACATAGCGTAGACATCCAGAATGTGTTCGAGATCTGCGATCATAGGGGTCCAAAGGGTCCACAGGACGACTCCTACTCCCTTTGATTTTCCGTAAGCGATGAGTTCCTTCAGGTCGAGATCCGGCTGAGCCTCGACAATATTGAGGGTAGAGGCGGACCAGCCTTCATCCAGAAGGATGTATTCCAGGCCGAACTTCGCTGCAAAATCAATGAAATACTTATAAGTATCAGTATTGACTCCTGCCTTGAAATCCACTCCGAACACGTTGATTCCTGACCACCACTCCCAGCTTATCTTTCCGGGCTTAAGCCAACTCCAGTCGCCGGGTCTTTCCGGGGCTGCAAGCTGCCAGGCCAGGGTATTTTCCAGTATCTCCTTATCTGAACCGACACACAGTACGCGCCAGGGATAAGCGCGGACTCCCGTCGTACGCGCGATACAGTCGGCGAGTTTCGTTACTGTTACATCGCGGTCGTTTCTCATCTCATACTCGTCGATGACGTGGGGGAATTCTGCCTTCAGGGTTCCGCCGTTACCCGCACGAAGCATCATATTCGGATAGTCGAGCAGAGCCGTCTCGGTAATGACCGCCCTAAGACCGGATGGAGTCTTTACACTGATAGGAAGGTAGGCATAAGTATCCGTACCGATTTCGTCAATCACGCGCTCCTTGAAGAAAGCCTCGGCATGTGTGATGTAATCCGGATTCTTTTCGTTAGCCCAATAGGCCTTAGTACCGGAAGGGAGATTCCACTCAGAAACCTCGTCCTTTACCTCTACCTCGTCTCCGTCTTCAAGCCAAGTCATGAAACGGTATGCCGCTCCATTGTCATAAGCCCTGAACGCGACCGCCCAGTCGCCGATAGGCTTAAGGGTCATCTGATTATAGCAATCGCGTATCTCCCTGTTCTTGGTAGGTACCGTAGCAGTAAGGGCATCATTGCGATAGACCCTCCTGGGGCGGTCGAACTTACAGTCTGCTCCCAAGACTCCTTTGTCCTTGAGTTCCAGGCTTATCGCGCTGAATTCCATCACAGTTTCTCCGTTTTTCGTCACACTCCACATCAACTGACGTCCATCTCTAACCCTAATACAGAGCGAGCCGTCTGGAGAGACGACGGCATATTCCCTTGCTCCAAGGCTGACAGCCGTCAGAGCGCAGAGAGCTATGATCGTAATAAGCTTTTTCATTTCTTTATGAATCTGATTGCTGTACCGCCGGAGGTCGCGAGCCTGAGGTCGAGGACGTCTTTCGCGCTTACTTCTCTCTCGGTATAATCGACCGCCGTGGGGTTGGTTTCATAGGAAGCGTCTGCCGCGTCGGAATAAATCTGAGCGAGCCATTTGCCCTTTGGGAGGAAGCTGAGAGGGACGCTGAGCTCGCGGGCGTTCTCGTCTGTAATAGCCCCGAGGAACCAGTCGCTGCCCCCGCGCTCCTGGCGGGCGGTGATGATATAATCGCCGATAACCGCGTCGATGACCCTGGTCTGTTCCCAGTCGGTCGGGACGTCGCGGATGAAATCGAAGGCCTTTACGCCCTCGTAGGCTGCCGGATCGTCGTTGGCCATCTGGAGCGGGCTGTAGATTACTACATACTCGGCCAGCTGCTTGGCGATGGTGGTGCGGGTCCTACACTGCGGGTTCGCAGGGTTCGAAAAGTCGAAGGTGCCGAAGGTATAGTCCATCGGGCCGGCGAGGCCGCGGATAAACGGGGCCACAGTCTGATGTTCGGGCTTGTTCCCGCCGTCTACCTCCCATGCGTCGTGTTCCTGGCCGCGGATGGCTTCGCCGGTCATGAGGTTGGGCCATGTACGGCAGACGCCCGAAGGGATGCAGGGCTCGTGTTCGTCGATGCAGATCTGGTACTGGGCGGCCTTCTCGACTATTTCGTGGAGCCTGTTGACTCCATACTGTCCGTCGTGGGCTTCCTTGCCGTCTATCAGGAGGTTTACATTGCCAGTCTTGACGTAATGCATGCCGTAACGCTGGTACATCGCATAGGCGCTGTCTATCTGGGCGAAATAGTTATCGATATTGGCGGCCGTCTCGTTGTGGATTATCATCTGGACGCCCTTCGAGGCCGCGTATTTCATGATCGCGTCGAAATCGTAGTCCGGATAGGCCTCGGTAAAGCTGAAGAGGTTCTTGGTCCAGTCGCCGTTCCAGCCGAGGTTCCAGCCCTCAACCAGCACGCCCTGGATATTGTTATCGGCCGCGAAATCGATATAGCGCATGGTGCGCTCGGTCGTAGCTCCATGGCCCTCCGGATTTTCGGGTTCGTAGGCCCATGTATACAGGAACTTATGAAGGATCCACCATATTCCGATGTACTTGCCGGGCCTGATCCAGGAGGTATCCTCGATCTTGCAGGGCTCGTTGAGATTGAGCATCAGGCGCGATTCGATAAGGCCGCCCGTGCGGTCGGAGACGATTACGGTGCGCCATGGGCTTTCGCGGGTTTCGCCTACATAGACGGCTGTTCCGTCCGACCACGGGACCAGGGTCGCCTTAAGGGCGCCGCCGCTCTCGGGGACGAGGTTCATCTTTGCGAAATCGAGGACCGCTGCTTCGTGGATCGAGTAGAAACGGCCGTCTGAGCCTTCGATGGTAAGAGGGGTGTGGGCGCAGGTGATGTCCTTGAAGGAGGTGTAGTTTGCGTAGGACTCGTAGTAAGGAACGTCCTCGGGGAGCCACCATGCCTGGTGGTCGTCGCGGGTGAAGCGGAACTCGGTCAGCTCGTCGCGAATCGCGATATTTCCGAGATTTTCGGGGAAAATGTATCGAAATCCAAAGCCGTCGTCGAATACCCTGACCTCAACATCCAGCCAGGCGGTATGATACACAGCTCCGTTGTGTTTGTCATTTATGATTCGCTGCTCGCCCCAGACCGTTTCCCAGTCTTCGTCTACCTTTGAGCGGTCTACGCTGAGTACTTCGGTATGGATACCGAGGATGTTTCCACCCATCAGTTCGAAGCCGAGGCGGGAGTTCGAGATGATGGTATCGTTATCCTTGACGACGTTGTAGCAGAGGACGCCGTCGGGGGCGTCGACCGTAACCTTAAGACTTCCGTCGGGGGAAGTAACGGTATTTCCCGCAGGGGCGGGGGCGCAGCAGGAAGCGGCTGCGATTATTGCTACTATAATTAGTGTTTTCTTCATAGTCTATCTAATGTGTGCCCAATGGCATTCAAAATCCCAAATATCTCTGTCGAACTGAAGGGCCCTGCCTTCTACTCCTTCGGCGCTTCCCTGAGCGGAGGTACCTACATAGCCAGTGCTCTTAGGGTTCACGAAAAGCTCGCCGGCATCGTAGGCCGCGAGAACTGCGTCGAAGAACATTCTCCAACGGGGCTTGTAATAGGTATCGACAAGGTCGTCCCAGTCGCGGTTGGCATAGTCGCAGAGGTGGAACGAGTCGCCCCAGACGCTGATAAGAGTCCTTGCGTTCATCTCGTAGTAATCCTTCTCCGGAGGGGTAAGGCCCCAGCTGCGGGCATCGCTAATCCAGTCGCAGAGGGAGAACTCGGGGCGCGTTTTGAGGACGGCGGTCAGTTCGTCGCAAAGGGCGAGGAACTCGTCGGCTGCCTTTACCATCTCGTCGCGATTTCCTTTGTAGTATGCTTGCGTGAAGCGGTCTCTTATTGCGGGGGCTTTGTTGTCGAGGACCTGACGGCGGGCGTTGGCGAGATCGTACTTGAAGTAATCCGAGGAGCCCTTTACGGTTTCGAGCGTTTTCAGCGCCTCTTCGAGCTCGCGAATATCATAGCCCCTGTTGAAAAGCGTTGTCCAGTGCCAGACACCATCGAGGTTAGGATGTGCGCAGATAAGGCTCGAGCTCGAAGTCCGGGAGTGAGTCTTGCTGACTTTATCGACGTAAGTATGCCAGTATTGTCTGAAGGCTTCGTCTTTATATCCGAGATGTCTGTCGGCGATGTTGTCTACATACTCGTCTACTGGGAGAGCGCCACTCCATGCCTGCTGCAGGAGGTGTTCGTAGACGGGCTCGTTGACTCCAAATCCTTCGAGGGTAGAGCCGATTCCTACGAAGCCGGGGCCGGCATTAGCCTTAGTTTCCGCGAGCCACTCGGCATTCTGATGGAAGTCGCCCTCGATTCCGGTCATTCCACCGAAGTTTCCGAGGTAACACCATATGAACGGCTGGCCGTAGAAGCTGTTGGTACGTTTCCATATCTGAGTAGCGTCGCAGTAGTAGTCCAGGATTATCATCCTGCCCTGAGGCACCGCGGTAAGGTATGCTTCGATATTCTCGTCTGTCCAGTGTTGCTGGTCGGCCCAGAAGAGCCATCCCATCTGGAGCCAAACAGCCTCAGGATCGACCGCAGTCATAGACTCGAAGATGCCTTTCGATATCTTGGCGAGAGTCTCGGGATCCCAGAACGGAGCGTCTACCTCGTTGAAGGGGTCTACACCATAGATGTGGTTGGTACCGTACATCTTAGTCTGTTCCTCAAGGAAGTCTTTCTGGATCTTCGCATAGATAGGATCCATCGGGCTGAGGAAGGTACAGCGGTACTGGTTTGCAAAACCGCCCCAGTAGCTGACGCGGAAGGTGTCGATCTTCTCGGGTATTGCCTCAGCTAGTTCGGCGGGGACATGGCCTGCGAAAGCGGGCAGGATCGGGGTCATGTTGAGAGCCCGCTCCCGCTTCAATATGCGTTTTTGGAGCTTGGCCTGGCCGTCGATCCACCCCTGCGGGAGCGGTCCCTGCCAACGGTCGAGGTTACACATCCTTTGCCACGGCAGATGTGCCGGGCCTACGAAAAATGCCCTGATCTGTTCGTCTGTAAGGCCGTACTTTTTCCAGACCTTCTGCCAGACTGCTTCCTGACCGGTAATCGCAAGAGGCATATTCACCCCGTTCAGGGCCATCCAGTCTATGAATCTCTCCCACTGCTCCCACTTCCACCAGGCCATCGTATAGCCGAAGGTACAGTAGTTCAGGAAGAACCTGTCCGGTACTTCCGCCTTAGCCTTAACCGGGACGGGGATTTCGGGAAGGGTTTCAGGAAGTTCGACAGGATTGAAATCGTACCAGCTGACATTTGTCAGGCAATACTGCTGAAGATAGCGGTTAAGACCTACCGCCATCGAGTTGGCGTTGTTTCCTTTTATTAGAATTTTGGAACCCTTCTGTTCCAGTTCGTAGGTATCTTTCTCCGAGGGGACTTGTTTAAAAATGATGTCGCGCGCCTGCTGGCCCATTACCCTCTTGGCGAGGGCGGCCGCCTGGCGTTCGTCTTTTGTTCCACACGCAGTAAGCGCTCCTGCGAGGACTAAAAACAGGGTTAGTTTCAGTATCTTCATACGGTTCTGTAGTTTAGTCCTCTAATTTACGAAAAATCCCGTTATTTCTTCATATGTTTCTTGATATGCGGGATGAGCCACTCAGCGTAGCGCATCATTCCGAGGTCGGTGAAGTGTGTGTTTTCCACGAAGGCTTCGTTGTCGTCGCCGACCATATCGTCTGACTTCAGATACCAGATCTTCTTCTCGCCCTGCTTCTTGAGTTTCTTGAACAGAGCCCTCTGAGCGGCGTTTTTCTTGTCGACCTCGTTCCTGATAAAGCTGTCCCACTCATAGTGTGCGAAGTGAGGATCTTCCAAGAAGAGGATAGGGACATCGGGGTGTGCGTCACGAACTATCCTGAAGAATTTCTCGCCTTCCTCGCCCGCAATCAGATAGTCCCAGGCATTGGGGACATAGTCGAATACTATCAAAGCGGGATCCTTTACATCGGCAATAAGTTCAGCAATCTCATAGTCAAGCAGAGCGTTTCCGCTGAAGCCAAGGTTGATCACTTCGCGGTTCAAACGGCGGGAAATGATACTGGTGTGACACATTCCGGGTCTGTTTGCGCAGCCGCCCTGCAGGATCGAAGTTCCGTACATCACGATCGGCCTCTCGTGCTGGGGGCTGTCGACCTTCGGGGGCTCGACTGTAGCAGTAGAATCAACTCCGATCTCGAGGGATGTAACTCCGTCGTACAGAGGCAGATAGAGCATATACTCGCGCCACTCCGGGGTCATATTGCCGACGATCTTGTCGGTAGTAGTCCTGTCGTTTATCGCAGACTTTCCAGCGCCCATGAAGCGCCAGCCGTTCTTTTCCGTCAGAGTATAAAGGTCCACGCCGCGGGTTCCGATCAGGGTCTGATGGTTCATCTGGTTGCCGAACTTCGCGGTCCAGCGACACCATATCGCAGTACTGTTCGAGCGGAACCTTACGTATAAGCCCGCGCTGTTTCGGCCGAGATACCATACGGCATCGCGCGAGCGGCCTTCGAACTCGGCCGGGAGGCGCTCGTAACGTTCTTTAGTATCTTCGCGGGCCTTGCCGAAGAGGGGCAGTTCGTCCGCGTTTGTCCAAACCTGGGCAGTGGCCGTGGTGGCCAGAAGAAGCAGCGCTGCGGCTGCGATAAGTCTACTTGAATTCATATGCGTTCAACGGGAGATCCCAATCCATGAGTGACGAAATAAACGGGGCGACAACGCTCGCAATCTTACGGTTGCCGCTGAAATTCGGGTGCCACGCGGCCCCAAGGTCGCTGTCGTCGTAGCGGAAGGTGCCCTTCATAATGGGCACTACCTGGATGTTTGAAAGGCCGCTGCGCTCGACCGCCTCATAGACATAATCGTCCATAAGCTCGTCGCAGGGCGAGGCCATACAGATGATCGGGACGTTCGGGCCGTGGAATTCGCGAACTTTCTCGAGCAGCGCCTTGTAGCCCTGACACCAGAGCCAAAGAGCGGGCTGCTTACCCTCGGAGAAGTCGTTGGTCCCAAGGTAGATGACGACCAGGTCCGGCTTGTAGGTCGGGGTCCATGGGTCAGTCTTCAGCTCATCGAAGGTCTGGGCGTAGCGGACGACCATATTCTGGGTCTTGTCGTAGTCGCCGTAGTTGCGGACGACCCCACGGCCGCTGTGGCTGATATGGACCGTCTCAGCCTCGAACAGGCGGCCAAGGATGTCGGCATATGTACGGGCGGGGTTCTCTTCGGCAACCACGAACGGGCCGTCGTGGTGCAGAGCCTCAATCCCATAACCGCAGGTATATGAGTCGCCGATGAACTCGATCAGGCGCTTTTTCGGCTCGGGGGCCTGCTTGAACTGACCGTCTGTATAGAGATTCTGGACGGCAAAGGCGCCATACTCTCCTTCGTTTCGCTTCTGCAGGATGATTACATGATCGGCCGCCTTCTTCGCAGTGAAGAGAGTGATAAGGGTGTCGGAGGTAATCTTAAGGACCTTATCCTCAATAGGGCCCTGCTCCGAATCAATCCAGATGTTGAAGTATGCAGGTTTGTTTGCTGCGCAGGCCAGTTTCAGGGTCTTTCCTTTGAAGGCCACCCTGAAGGTAGTCGCGCTCCAGTCGAACCAGACAGATCCATCTTCCTGGACCTCGGTACGTCCGATATAAGAAATCTTGCTGTCGGAGCCCTTGATAGTTTCGGCTCCGCAAATAGTGCAGGCGAGCAGCAGCGCTGCTGCGATTAATGTGGTTCGTTTCATAACTACAAATTTATCAAAAAAGGGGCGCAACTACTTCACCAGGTTACCGCTGAAATCTACCGGTTTCTCAAACGGGTCAAGATATTTGTCGAGAAGGACAGCGGCTTCAAGGCGTGTAATCTCGGCGGAAGGATCGGAGGGTTCACCTATCACATCAGCGCCGAGGTCACGCAGCAGGGCATAGAAATCCTCGGCCTGGACCGGCTCGTCGGAATCCACCACCACCGCACCATAATAATCTCCAAGGTCGAGCTCATTCCAGAGCAGCGGGTCGCCGGCGCGGAACCACGACTCGTTGGCCCAGCCGACATTGCGGCCGATACCGCGCAGAATACCAGTGCTGCCTATACGCTGCAGGGCTTCGAAGCCCTCCTCACCCGGCTTCAGATCGAGCCACGGCTGGAGGTAGGCGCCGGCGGCAAGCAGCGCTTTCTGGACCGAACGGACGTCGACCTCGCGAACCGCGCAACCGCGCTGGACGGAAAGCGCTGCCAGGATGCCGGCGGTCTGCCCTATCTCCACCACCACCGGCTGAAGGCGGGTCGAGCCGTTGATAAGATTAGTCACACTGATCGATTTTTCCGCCACTATCAGATCCTCGACCTTTAGAGGCACGAGCGAGCCGAGCGGCAGGGTAAACGACGGGATCGGTGCGAAATGAAGGCGCGGAAGCGATGCCCAATCAGGGTAAGCATAGTGATGATGGTCGACAGGATAATCGCCTACGCAGACGCCCGTACGGTAGGCGTTAGTCGAATAGCGGTCGCGCGCCTCGTCTACTGTAAACAGATGTTCGCCCTCGATACGGCGGCTCTCACGATAGTACGGGAACAGCGCGAGCCCATCCTCCGACGGGTATTCGTCTGCCAGCCCGAGGCTTTTCATCCCAAGGCTGGTCTGCAGGAAGTAGAGGAAACCGAGCGTGCGCTGCTTCGCCACCGCGATAACGGAATCCCTCCGCTCGCGCGACATCTCAATAATATTGGCGTAGAAGTCGTTCGCCTCCACCGGCCAGTTTATCATCATCTCCCCGCCTGGCAGCAGGCCGTAAGAGAGCATCATCTCCGGCGACCACAGCGGTTGCCCCTTCGAGATCGAAGGGTCGTTGAGCGGGTTCTTGCAGCTGTTGATATAGTTGCGCTCGTTGTATCCCTCCGGCCGGGCGATAGTCATATCCGCCTCCGGGCCGAAGTCCTTGATCGTCATGACCATGGTCATATCCTGAACGATATCGTTACCCTCTTCGAGGGCCATCTCCTCGCCCGTGTACGAACGCGGGTCGAAGCCGATGTGGTATGCGACTCCGCAGGCCTTCGCAACATCGCCGAGCTCGGTCCCGTCGATCAGGACCTTACAGCGCACGGTCTTCTTCGCCCCTGATTCGGACTCGAAGCCCACTTCCCATCCGCGGGAGAGTTTTTTCGCGCAGACGAAACGCAGCCCCTTCACTACCTTCAGCTTGGGTTCTGCCGCTGCGAGGTCTTCAAGGATCTGTTCGCCCACCTTAGGTTCGAACTGGATATGACTTACCCAGCCTGTCTTAAGGTTTTCGTAGCCGCCATAATGCTGGGCCACGGCGTCAGTGAATTCGCGGAACAAGCCGCCTCGCAGGCGGTAGTTGCCGTCGATGGCGGACACGCCGGCCGACGTCAACATACCGCCGAGCCAGGGCGTCTCTTCGACTATAAGGGTATTCACACCACAGCGCGCGGCCTGAACGCCTGCGGCAGTTCCCGAGGCGCCGCCGCCGACTATGAGTACATCTACGTTTTGGGCGCAAGACATCGCAAACGCGAGAGTTGCGATAAAAAGAAGGATACGTTTCATTGGTCAATCAGTTTGAGTTCAAAGTTAACAAAAAAAGAGGGCGGCCCAAAGGCCACCCTCAATTTTTGAAAGATATCAAGTATTAAAGCTTGAACTCGAAGAGTGCTGCACCGGTGCTACGGAGACCAACTCCGATGTAAACCTTTCCGTCAACTGTGATGACATCGAGGTTACCGCAGGCGTTGCCGTTGGCAGTCGTTGAAGGGAGTTCGTAGGAAGCAACTGCGGTTGCATCTGCAAGGTCAGCAAGGAGATTGCCGGTAGGCAGAGCGTATACGCGGACGATTCCACCATAGGAGTTGGTATTGTTGTAGCCCTTCATCTCTACGAGAGCCATGAACTCCTTACCATCTGCGACGAAGAAGCTTGCACCGCGAGTCTGCTTGACACCAAGGTCAGCGATAGTGACGGTTCCGACAAGTTCTCCACCCCCTGTTGAAGGATTGGCGGTAACGACAGCATCAGGGTTAGCTGCTCCGTCATAAGAGACATAGTAGGTGTTGTCCTTATAGAGAGTCTCAGTACCGATACTGGGCTTTACAGCAACACCAAAGCCGTTCTTATGGTAGATCATGCTGGCATAACGGTCCTTAATCTCACCGGGCTTGACGGTCCAGAAGAAGGTACGCGCAGAAGCGGGAATATAGTCAACGCTGACAACACGGATATCGTCCTTTGTTCCGCTTGCGGTAATCATATCGCCAAGACGAGGAACTGCACCGTCGATAGCGACATTCTTCCACTTGGCGAGGGTATCGAGCTTCGTTCCATCATAGGTGAAGAGCTTGAAGTATGTATCAGCAGCATTGACCATGTTGGAGAGAACGATCGTTCCGTCGTCGAGCGAGGCCATACCGTCGAGCTTGAACAGACCGTCTGTGAGAGTCATAGCATCCTTCTTTACGACTGAACCGTCAGCCATATTGAGGGTGTAGATCTGGCCACCTGTTGCTGCAAGATACATTCCGTTTGCATTCATTGCCATGTTACGGATGTTTGCGAGATCAGGAACGTTGGCTGCCCAGGCTGCATCGTCCATGTGTGACCATACGAGCGAGAGCTTCGGCTCCCTCTTACCACTTGTGGTAGGAGTATTGAAGGAGAGGCTTGTAGGCTTGATGGTTACGCCGTTGAAGATGTAATCTGCAAGACCGTGAACACTGTAGATAGCCTCGGTAACGCCGGTTCCATAGTAGTTGTCATCAGTAACACCGTCACCCATGATGAGGGATCCCTTGTAGTCGAGGAAGTCGTTGTAGAGCTCGATAGCCTCACCTGCGATGTTGAATTCGTTGCCGGTGATGACAGCGTTGGTCTTATCCATTACGCGGATAGCCCATGCTTTCTTTCCGAGTCCGTTGAAGACGTTGCCGCTCCAGAGAACGTCGGCTTCGTGGGTCTGGTTAGGGCAGTATGCACCGCCTGCGACTGCATCGAACTGGCAGTTGATAACCTTGATGTTCTTAGCCTGGGAGATCCAGAGCATCGACATTGTGCTGGCGAAGTCTGCAACTTCGGTAGTAGCGTCGAAGCGGACATTCTCGAAGGTTACGTTGGTTGCGCCGTTCTCAACACGTGCGAGGTAGATGTGGCCCCACTCGTAGTTGTCTCCGCTGACCTTTACGCCGAGGTCTTTGGTGGTAAGACCTTCCTTAGTCTTAAGGGTGAGGTCCTTGATGGTAAGAGAACCTGAGATCTCAAGGTTACCGTTGATGACGGACTTGGTCATGCCTGCGCCCTTGATAGTGAGGGTCTTTCCGTTAGGAACCTTTACGTTGTCGTCGATCTCACCCTCACCAACCTCGATAACAGATCCTGTAGGAGCTGCTGCGATAGCTGCAGAAAGGGTAGGATACTTGATAGCGCCAAGCTTGACGATTCCTTCGCCGCCCTTGGTGGCAGGAACTGCCGCCTTAGAACCGGTATAAACGTTCACGACTCTGTCTGAATAGACGTTGGTGTCGTCAACTGTCTTGCCGTCTGCGACTGCAGGAGAAACTACATTGTTTTCAGTCCTGACATTTACGAAATCTCCAACGCAGTCAACAGTACTGTTCTTAATAGTAAGATTGACTGAATCGTAAATACGGAGGTTGTAAGCGGAAATGTCATTTACGAAAGTACATCCGTCGAAGACATATTCGGTTGAACCCCATACCTGGCCGAAACGCTGGACACCGGGGGTGAAAGTACATCCGGTGAATGTTGCTTTGCCGGTGAGGCTTCCGTTGGCATAAATGACGGTAGGCTCCTGATCTCTCCAAGTCTCATTGGAGTTGTCGAAAACAACATTGGTAACTGTCAGATTAACAGCACCGGGCTTGATGAGGAGAGCGGTTCCATTACCATTTGTTCCATCAGTGCAGTTATTGAAACCTGCGACCAATTCCTTGTTTGCAGGACGGATCACAATATTCTCAATAGTTGTAGGGATACCGGCAGGAACGGTAACAGCACTTACGACGACCTTGGAAGGATCTGCTGCAGGAAAACCGATTCCGCGAGGGAGGATCTTGAGAGCCTTGATAGCATCGTTTGCAGGGAGATCGATACGTGCGAGTTCAGTATCCTGAGAAATGATAACCTGAACGGTACCGTCATTAAGAATATTCTTTCCGTCTGCTGTTGCGGTTGCAAGAGCCGCTGCAGCCTCTTCCCATGTAGCGAAAGAAACCTGGTTGTTGAGGAAGAACTTAGGGCAGCCTTGCTGGACAACTTCGAGATCCTGTACGACATTTCCAGCGCCGTCCTTTACGAAGACGTGGCCGGTACGGTTAGCGCTTGAAGGAGTAGGGGCAATCTTTACGGTAACCTCATACTCGTCTGTAGCCTTTGTTCCCTCGAAGGTAAGCCAAGGAACATCGGTAGAGAAGGTGACGGGGACGTTGGAGACAACGTTCTCCTTGAAGGAATCACCCCAGAAGTAACCGACACGTGCGAAAGCGGTTGTAACCTCGAGTTCCTGACCGACGATGTTGATGGTCTTTACAGAAACCTTTCCGTCTCCGCGGTCTGCCATCACAACGATGGTGTTAGGAGTAAGAACTGCGGGAGCGGTGATGAGGATCTCAGGAGAGTTCTCGCTGACCTTAGCGGTGTACTCGCCACCAGCTACGACATGGACCTTAGTCTGAGGGGTCTCGCCCTTGATACGATAAAGGAGAGGGGTTGTAGCGGCTGCCTTGAGAACGACATCCTCGGTGAGGAGCTGGAGCTCGAACTCAACATTGAGAGGAAGTACGAAGGTCGTTCCGTCTACAAGCTTGATGATGACGGTATCGCCGTCAACCTCTACGCTTGAGAAGAAGGCATCGCCGTTCTCACCATCCTTACCGGGAGCACCGTCTGCACCGTTTGCACCGTTGGTTCCGTTGTAGAGAGTAAGAACAGTGTCGTCGCTAAGGGTGATAGTCCATCCAGTAGTAGTCTGAGCAACATTCTGGATAACTGCACCGCCCTGGAGTTTCGCGATAGCTGCTTTGTTTGCTTCTACCTGCTGTTCAAGAGCAGAGACTCTGGAATTGAGGTCATTGACCGCAGTCTGAATCTCCTTGGTACAACCCACCATAAGGAGAGCTGCGCCAAAAATAGCTAACAGAATTTTTTTCATAAATTTGGTTGATTAATGAATTATTATAAGGTTAGTTTGGAATTTTCGTATCGAGTGTAAAGTTAGTAAAATTTTTTAATCCTCGATGTAAAATTATTAAATACAACACTATTTACCAAGGGCCTGATCGATGCCTGCCTTGGCATAACGCCACTGGTCTGCCATCTTCAGATGGATCATGTCGAAGAGGAAGTAGCCGTCGCACGCATCATAACAAGCTTTAACAGAATTAGTTATAGCAGCATTTTCCTGCTCCTGGGTATACTTGTTGTCTGAATCCCAGTTGCCTACATCGGGGCCTCCGGCAACGATGGGGCATGCATCGCCGATTTTCTGCTTTGCCAGGCGGCAGAAGCCCTGCATGGTCCATTCGCTGCTGCCGTAGACTGAGCCGGGACTTGCGTATGCGCCTATAAGCATATGGTTGCAATGGTCTGCGAATCCGAAATTCTTATAATCCGCACTCGCCCATTCGCTGTAGTAGGCGCTGGTGTTGTAGCTGGGGCTGGCCCAGTTGACACCTACGTCGTAGTATTGGCTGTACCATCCTCCTACGTAGACGCCGAACTTGATGTCCGGGTTCTGTCCGTGGGCGGTGTCGTGGGCCTTTTCGATGAAGTCGTGGATAACTTTAGCCCTCCACTCCAGCCACTTCTTATAGTACTTCGGCTTCTTTGAAGGCTGGGTACTGTAAGTTGTTCCGGCAGGAAGGACATCTGCGGGCCAGTCGAGAGTAACTACTCCTATATAGTCCATGAACTGTTTCTTGGACTCATCCGAGAAATCGGTCTGCAGGCCCGTATAGCGACAGCGGTCGAGGAAGATTCCGTCGAGGTCTTTATAGGAAGCCAGGTCCTTGATTAACTGAAGGAGATAAGCCTGGACATCGGGATGGGCCGGATTGAAGAAGAGCGTACTCTGCCCCGCATCTATTGCGTTCATGATGCCGGACTGAAGGTTGTAGCTGGTAGCCCAGCCCTTCTTCGAGGAGTCGCGGTAGAGGAGGCCCTGCTGGCCGAGACTGGTTTTGTTGCCGCCGACCATGGTGTTGATAGCGGCATGGACCCGGAGGCCGAGGTCGTGGCCGATTTCGATAAAGGCCTGCAGGTAATCCCAGTCCGCAGTTCGCTCGAACTTCTTGTAGCCGCCGGTGACCCATGCTCCCAGCCATGCGACCGGGGTGCCGACCGAAGACGAGAACAGGATGTCGCCCGTTGTGGGGCGGACATCCACGACGACGTCCGTGAAGCCCGTATCCTTAGCGAGCTGCAGGTCGCGCCTGATGTTGTCCTTCGAATTGGCGAAATCGGGGAAATTGGCAGCCGCGTCGATCCAGATGTAGAAGGGTTTGGTGTTCTCCACCGGTTCGGGAGGCGTAACGGGGTCGGTTCCGGTAGAGTCGTCCGGATTCTGAGGCTTCTCCTGTTCGTGGTTTGGGTCCGGAAGCTGCCACTCCGGGGTCTTGAACCTCCCGCTGTCGTCTCCGCAGGCTGAGAAGCCCAGGAAAGCGGCGAGCGCGAGAGTCAAAACTGATATCATCGTTCTTTTCATATCTACATATTGAGGCAGTCAAACTGAACCCTTGCCACCTTACCGCCGCTGAACATAAAGTATACGTCCATATAGAAGCCGTTGTCGGATACCCTCACGGCTACATCTCCGGTCTGATTGGCATTTGCTACGTTGGCTGTTGCGAAGGAGCCATAGAGACCCTTCTCACACTGCCAGCAGGTTCCGTCGAGATTATCCTGACTCAGGTCGTAGAGATAGATGACATCGTCTGCGCCCCAGGTGAAGCCGTTGATGGTGTTGGAGACCATGAAGCCGACTCCGTTGAAGAAGGCGTAATCGATGGCGTTGGGGACCCAGTTGACGCTGTAGTTCGGGCTCTGGAACTTGATCGTGTGTGTCTTACCGTCCATCCAGAGGTGGTTGCGCTCGCCTCCTGTAATTGCGGAGTAGCTGGAAAGGAAGTAGTCCGCAGTTACATCGGTCGCGCTGGAGTAGACGACATCGCAGTTGTAAGTCCAGGCACCCATCTTGGAGTCAGCGACAGTCACGAGGTCCGGAGTAGGATTGAGGACGCCTCCGGTAACGGTCCAGCGATAGAACTCGTTTGCACCCTGATAGACCGGGGCGGTGATGATAGCATCTCCGTCGAGGTCTCCGTAGACCGAAATCTTTCGGCCCATGGATTTAGCCGTATCGAGAGTGATATAAAGAGTAGGAGTTCCGCTGATGCCGTTGATACGCCAGATCTTGAAGGTTGTTCCGTCGTTCGGAGTAAGGTTACATACGAGGATGTTGTCCTTGCTGTCTGCGGTACAGTAGAAGTTGGTGACATTGCTCTTGAAATCAAGAGTAATTGTACCGGTCTTCTCTCCCGTTTCTTTATTCAGAACGACCATGTCTTCGCCGCGGGTATTGAGGACTACATAGTCCTTGATAACGGCCATACCTCCGGTAAGGAGAGTGTTGCCGATTCCGAGGGTGTTCATATCAACAGTCCAGAGGAACTTCTCACTGCCGTAGCGCATACCCTTCGAGAGGATGTCCGGGGTCTCGGTCTTTACCGTGTAGGTAGCCTTTGTAACGCCGTCCTGGGCGACAACGGTAATGTCTACAGGATCAGTGTAGTCGAGGGCGGTTACGGTAGGATCCGTTCCCTCGAAGGAGGCTCCGAAAGACAGGCTGATATTTGCGAGCTGCGTTCCGAGAGGAGAGTCGTAGATGATCGATATGGCCTTTGAGGTCTCGTTGATGACGCCGGTTAGGTTAAGTGCGGGGAATTCGAATTTAGTTATCTGGCAGAGATTGCTCTTTCGAATCTCGGCCTTAACCTGATAGGTCTTCTTGACCTTTCTCTGGTCTGTAACCGTAATGAAGTTATCGTCTTTTGTGAGATCCATGAACAGCAGCGGCGGATCGACCACTACGTTGTCGTCGAGATTTGCCACCAGCTTGACCTTCGTCAGATCCGACATTTCGAGGTGAGAGGCTGAATTAGCCGGATAGGTATAAGGGAATACAATGGTAATGATTCCGGCCTCATAGTCGATTACGCTCGGGAACTCGTTCTCCTCGCGGTCGTCATAGAGGAAATAGGCCGTAACGCTGTTGATGCCATAGCGCGACTCCGAAGGCATCAGAGTCTCAGGCTCCTGGCAGGAGGCCAGCATCGCTGCGGCTATCGCAATAAATATGTAAAGTATCTTTTTCATAGGGCTTATTTCCATTCGTCATACTGAACAGCCAGCTTGTTGTCCTTGAGCTCGTCGTCGGGCACAGGCAGGCAATAAAGTTTCGAGAAGAAGCGACGGTCTTCCAGGTCGCAGGGGACATATTCGTAGGTTGTACCAGTGATCATGAAACCATGGACACGGTAGCCGGTAAGCTCGGTATGGGCGACCTTCCAGCGGCGGAGATCCCAGAAGTAGTGGCCTTCGTAGGCAAGCTCCACCTTACGCTCGCGGCGGTAAGCCTTCCACCAATCCTCGCCGGTAAGGTTCTTTCCGTGGAGACCGACCCTCGTACGGACCTGATCTACCGGGTTCTGATACTTGATCGCAGGGGCGCCGGAACGATACATAGCCTCGGCTTTGTTGAGCAGAACCTCGGCATAACGGATCTCGACCCATGTCTGGGTACTCTGTACTCCCCGGAGGTCGGTATGGCTCTCGTCCACGAGCTTGCGCAGGAAGTAACCGGTAGTAGTCTTACCATAAGAGTAAGGTACGGTTCCATACTCGACGAACTCGCCGTTCTGCCCGTGGACGCTGCAGTCCATGGTCTTACCCTTCCACTCGCAGCCGGGATAGATGATAGTCGCGGCGAAGCGGGGCTCGAGCGACTCGTAGTTCGGGCGGTTGGTGGCAGTTCCGTCGTGCCATGCGGACCAGTCGAAGTCGGTTCCGTCGTAGCGCTCGTAAGTCTCGACCATTTCCTGGGTCGGGGTTCCGAGGGCGCCGTAGTCGTAGCCGTCGCAGAGAGGAACGTAGTCCTGATCGAAGGTATGGTTAGGGCCGGAAACGGTGTACTTGAACTCAAGGATGCTTTCCTTGTTGCCGCCCTTCCATGAATCCTGATACTTGTCTACCAGGCCATATCTGCCGCTTGATACAACAGAATCTGCCGCCTCGATGACATCTTCCCAGCGCTCTGCATAAAGCATCGCGCGGGTCATAAATGCATAAGCGGCGTATTTTGTTACGCGGCCGTTGTCTGCAGACTTCCACTCTGCGGGAAGGTTATCAGCGGCAAACTTAAGGTCGTCGTAAATAAACTGCCAGGTCTCATCGGCACTACTGAGGGCCTTGTCGTTTCCTACGGGAAGAGTATCGTAAAGGATGACACCCTTAGGATGGCGCTTGGCGAGCTGGAAGTAGATGAATGCGCGGAAGAAACGGGCCTGGGCTTCGAGCAGTGCATTCTTTTCGGGCGAAAGCTTGGAGAATTTGTGCATCGAATCGAGGAAACCGTTTACCCTGCGGATGTTTTCGTAGGCCGTACCCCAGATTCCCCAGAGGCAACCGGCGGTAGTGATGGCCTCGGGATTTACAACGTAGTTGTTGGGATGGCCGGCTTTGTGGCCAAGAGACAGACTTCCGTACTTGAAGGTGTCTGTAAGGCTCTCGGTCATACTTCCTCCGAACTGATAGGTACCGAACTGGCCGTACTTGCTGAGATAGGTATAGAAACCGTTTACATACAGCTGAGCGGAGGCTTCGTCTTTCCACACGAGTTCGTCTGTGAGGTAAGTATTGTTTTCTGTTCCGTCAAGCCACTCGTTACATGAAACGAAGGCAAGAACTGCAATTATAATCGCTATATACTTTTTCATATCCTGTCCTCCTTAGAATGTAATTTTAACACCGACCTGATAGGTCTTCTGCTGAGGATAATAACCGTTGTTGACACCCGGCTGCTCAGGATCGATGTTATATTTCGTCAGGCCGCTGAAGGTGAGCAGGTTGGAGCCCTGGAGGTAGAAGCGGAGGGCGGTAATTCCGGCGTGTTTCAAGAGCGACTGAGGGAAGGTGTAACCCAGCTGCAGGGTCTTGAGACGCAGGTAAGAGCCGTCGCGGTACCAGAAGGTAGAGGAGTAAGCGTTGTTCGAGCTCAGAGGAGTGATGGAAGGACGAGGGAACTCGCCGCCCTTGTTTTCGGGCGTCCATGAATTTTCGAGCAGGAACAGAGGAGAGTTTCCTCCGTGGTAGAAAGGCTTGGTAAGGAAGGTGTTGTCCATGATTCCTTCCGAACCGGTAGCGGTATAGACACCGGTCAGGGAGACCGTACGTCCGGTCGCGCCCTGCCAGAGCATATCGATGTCGATTCCGCGCCAGGAGGCGAAGAGGTTGATCGAGCCCTGTACCTTAGGATAGGGGCTGCCGGCTACATATCCACGGTCCTGGGCGTAGGTAATCTTACCGTCTCCGTTGCGGTCCAGATACTTGATGTATCCGGCTGCAACCCTCGATCCGGGGATAGTCGCCGAATTGGCGGCGTCGGAATCGTTCTTGAACAGGCCGAGAGCGATGAAGCCCTGCTGAGCGCCCACTTCTTTGCCGGTAAGCTTGAGGTAGTCAGGGGTATTGTCCGAGTCCCCGGCGTAGTACAGCCAGCGGCGGTACGCGTAGGAGAGAACAACCTTGGCTCCGTAGTTGACCTCGCCGATATAGTTGTTGTGGCGAAGGGTCAGGTCGAAGCCCTTATAATCCCTCTTGTTCTCGTTTCCATAGGAGTAGTAGTATCCTCCGCGGGAAGGAGCGTAGGATCCGGTAACGCCGGAGAGGATGTCATACTCATATTTATAGAAGACGTCGAACTCGAGTCCGAGAAGGCCCTTCCAGGCTTCGAAATCAACACCGACGTTGTAGTTGAGTACCTTAGCCCAGGTAAGGTTCGGGTTTCCGAGCGTGCTGGCATAGACCATACTCTGGCTGGCGCCTCCGAAAACGACCTGTTTCTTACTGAGAGAGACCAGGTCCATATACTGGTAAGCCGCAACATTGGAGTTCGCGGTCTTACCAACACTGGCGCGGAGTTTCAGGAGGTCGATTCCGTTTACATCGAACCAGTCTTCCTTGTTGATTACCCAACCGGCCGACACACCGGGCAGCGAGACCCAGCGGGCACCGGCCTTTCCTCCGAAGACATACGAACCGTCGTAACGGAACGAAGCCTCGAGGAGGTATTTGTCTTTATATGAGTAATTCAGACGTCCTACATAACCGGCGACTCGGGAGTGTCCGCTGTAACCGCTGATGGCAGGTATCTTCTCGGAACCGTCTCCGGTCTGGTTGGAGATGTAGTTCAGTTCGTCCTGCTGGACGAAGTCGAGGCCCCAACCGGTGGCGCCGAAGGCATGGGACCTGTTTTCGCGGGTCTCGAGCAGGGCGAGGGCATGGACTTTATGATCCCCGAACTTGGCGTCGTAGTCGATGCTGGTCTGGGTAGTAATGTTGTAGGACCATGCTCCGCCTTCCGTAATGCTGGTGCTGGTTCCGCGGGCGTCGGTAGAGAGACCGTAGGAAAGGTCCTGTACGCCGGCGGTCGGAAGGGTCAGAACGGCCGTGTAGTAAGGGGTCGCGAGCTGCTTTCCGAACTGGTAGCTAGCATCGAACGAGACCATCTCCTTGAGAGACAGACCCTTGATGAAGGGGACGTCGTACTGGAGGGCCATATTGCTCTGGAGATACGAGTAATTGGTGTCCTGATGTCCTGTCTGGTCGGCAGCGGCGATAGGGTTGACCCACGAGGAGGCGGTTCTGGTAGAGACCGGGTATACGGTTCCGTTCAGCTCGTAGGTCTCGGGAACATACGGCAGCGCACGGACGGCCTGCTGAGGGATGTTGCTCCAGTCACCGGGGTCTGCGGAGAAACCGGGACGGTGTCTTTTCTCAACGCGGCCTGCAAGGTTGACCGTAAAGGTAAGGTCGTCTGTAATCTTGGCGTCTACGTTCGAGCGGAGGTTGTAGCGCTGATAGTAGAAGTTGCTGACGTTACCCTGCTGATCGTAGTAACCGAGAGAGGTGAAGAACTTCACTCTGTCGTTTCCTCCGGTGGCGCTGATGTTGTGGTGTTGAGTAGTACCGGTTCCGAAGGTCTTCTCATACCAGTTGGTGTTTCCCCAGCCGTGGGTTCCTTCGTTCATCCACTGGACGTGTTGCGCAGTAAAGACGGGAGTGAAGGCGGTGTCGAAAGCGTCGCAGTCCAGCTCGTAGGCCTTGTTGTACCAATAAGCGTACTCGGGGCCGTCCAGCAGACGGAGCATATTGGTGTTTCGGCTGATACCGTACTCTCCGTTGTAGGAGATGCGGGTCTTCTGGGAGTCTCCCTTCTTGGTAGTCACGAGGATAACGGCGCTGGAGTTCAGACCGTACATCGCAGCGGAAGTAGCGTCCTTCAGAACGGAGATGCTTTCGATTTCGTTCGGCTCGATTTCGTTGAGGTCGCGCGCTACACCGTCTACGATGCAGACAGCGCCTTGTCCGCGGACGAGCAGCGAGGCGCCGTCGGCGCCTGGCTGGCCGCTCTCCTGGAGAGCGACGACACCCGCAACGCGGGTTCCGACCGCGGACGAGACGCCCACCGCCGGAGCTTTAAGGATCTCTGAGCCCTTGACGGTCGAAACCGCATTGGTAAGGGAGGCTTTTTGCTGAGAACCGTAACCGACGACTACGACCTCGTTGAGGACCGTTGAATCGTCTTCCAGCGTTACGTTGATAGTCTTCTGTTTTTCTACTGCCACAGTCTTTGTCTTCATTCCGAGGAATGAGAATTCAAGAGTAGCACCGCCGGCGACAGTAATCTCATACAAACCGTCGAGGTTTGTGATTACGCCATTATTGGTACCCAGCTCAAATACCGACGCACCCGGGATTGGATCTCCGTGTGTATCAGTGACTTTGCCTTGTACCAACTGCTGAGCCATGGCGGTAAAGACCGACAGCGGCAACAGCAATGCGATAAGAAGCAAATGCTTGTGTGTCATTGATTGTATAGGTTAGTAATGTGGTTCAATGTTCAAAAGTACGAAAAAAATAGATAAAATCCTTAAATTTGTATACACTGAAACTAACCTCAAACGATATGACATCAAGAAGATCTTTCCTTAAGACGGCAGCTGCAGCAACAGCAGCCGCCGCGGCAGCTCCTATCCTGTCCGGTTGCAAGGACACCCCGGCCCTCGCAGGAGTCGACCGTACAACCAGACTCATAGTTCCGAGAAGCGCCGGCCTCCCTATCACCGGTACTTTCCTCGATGAGATTTCCCACGACATCCCCCACCAGAACTGGGGCCCGGAAGAGTGGGATCAGGACTTCAGGAATATGAAGGCCATCGGTATCGACACCGTAATCATGATACGCAGCGGCTACCGCAAGTTCATCACCTGGCCGAGCAAGTATCTCTTGAATCAAGGCTGCTACATGCCTTCAATAGACCTCCTCGAGCTTTTCCTCTATCTCGCAGACAAATACGATATGAAGTTCTACTTCGGACTGTACGACTCAGGCCGCTACTGGGATTTCGGTGATATGATCCACGAAGCAGAAGTCAACAAATTCGTCATCGACGAAGTCTGGGAGAACTACGGACACCACAAAAGCTTCCAGGGCTGGTATCTCTCTACCGAGATTTCCCGCGCGACAAAGGGCGCTGTAGACTGCTTCTATACTATGGGTAAGATGTGTAAGGAGGTCAGCAACGGCCTTCCTACCTTCATCTCCCCCTGGATAGACGGAAAGAAAGCCGTAAGCGCCGCGGGCGGCAACCTCTCCAAGGAAGAAGCCGTCAGCGTCCAGCAACACGAAAAAGAGTGGGACGAGATCTTCTCCGGAATCCACGAAGTAGTAGACGCAGTAGCCTTCCAGGACGGACACATCGACTACGATGAGCTCGACGCCTTCTTCTCCGTCAACAAGAAACTCGCAGACAAATACGGAATGCAGTGCTGGACAAACGCCGAGACCTTCGACCGCGATATGCCTATCAAGTTCCTCCCCATCAAGTTCGACAAACTCCGTATGAAACTTGAGGCCGCCGCCCGTTGCGGCTACGACAAGGCAATCACCTTCGAGTTCTCACACTTCATGAGTCCTCAGAGCGCCTACCTCCAGGCAGGACACCTCTACGACCGTTACAAAGATTACTTTAACATCAAATAACCATGGCATCTAAAACTGAAAACGTCAATATGGGATACGTCGTATTCCTGGCAGTGGTAGCCGCTATTGGCGGTATCCTGTTCGGTTACGACACGGCCGTCATCTCCGGAACGACCAAGGCCGTCACTACCCAGTTCGCCCTCAACACTATCCAGGAAGGTTGGTATGTAGGCTGCGCCCTTATCGGCTCCATCATCGGGGTCCTCGTCGCCGGAATGCTTTCAGACGGAATCGGCCGTAAAAGGACCATGCTCATCGCGGCCCTTATGTTCAGCATCTCCGCCTTAGGCTGCGCAATAGCCGCCAACTTCAGCCAGCTCGTAGTCTTCCGTATGTTCGGAGGCTTCGGTATCGGTGTGGTTTCAATCGTCTCCCCTATGTACATCTCCGAGGTAGCCGTAGCAAGCAAGCGCGGAACTCTCGTAGCCCTGTACCAGCTGATGATTACCCTCGGCTTCCTTCTGGCCTATCTGGTCAACTTTATCATTTATAAGAATGTAGATGAAAGCGTCAGCGGCTCCCTGATGACAAACATGTTCAACTCGGAGTACTGGAGAGGAATGCTCGGATGCAACCTTATCCCTGACGTTATCTTCCTTGTCGTCATCTTCTTCATCCCCGAAAGTCCCCGCTGGCTGCTCGTCAAGGGCCGCGGCGCGGAGGCTTCCGCCATCCTCCAGAGGATTTACATTACTGAAGAAGAGGCCTCAAAGCAGGCCGGCGAGACCCTTTCCGCAATTGGCAGCGAGGTCAAGGCCAACTGGAAGGAAATCTTCGAGCCCGGCATCTTCCGCGCCGTTCTCATCGGCTGCGCGATCGCAATCCTGGGCCAGTTCATGGGCGTAAATGCCGTTCTCTACTATGGTCCCAAGATCTTCGAAGACGCCGGTATGACCGGAGACGTATCGCTTCTGTCGACCGTTCTCGTAGGCGCCGTGAACTTCCTTACCACTATCATCGCTACCGTCATTATCGACAAGGTAGGCCGCAAGCAGCTCGTCTACTGGGGTGTAAGCTCGATGATAGTCTGCCTGCTCGCCATCTCCCTGTACTTCTTCAAGGGAGCGGCCCTCGGCCTTGGAAACGGCTTCCTGCTGACCTTCTTCCTCCTCTACGTCTTCTCGACCGCCATCTCGATCAGCGCCGTCGTGTTCGTCATCCTCTCGGAGATGTATCCGAACCGCGTCCGCGGACTCGCCATGTCGATAGCCGGAATGGCGCTGTGGGTAGGAACCTACCTCATCGGCCAGCTCACCCCCTGGTTCCTTGCGAACCTCACCCCCGCCGGAACCTTCCTCATGTTCGCGGTCATGTGTATCCCGTACTTGCTCATCATGTGGAAGCTTATGCCTGAGACCACCGGCATGACGCTCGAGGAAATCGAACGCTACTGGAAGAGCAAGGGCCGGAAAAAATAGACCATGAACAAGCGCATCGCTTCGATCGACGCCCTGCGCGGGATTGCCATCATCATGATGATCCTCTGCTCGTCGATCGGCTGGAACTCGGGCCTCCCGGCCTGGATGTTCCACGGCCAATGTCCCCCTCCCACCTATGCCTTTGACCCCACGGTCAAGGGCATAACCTGGGTGGACCTCGTATTCCCGTGGTTTCTCTTCTCGATGGGCGCGGCCATCCCCTTCGCCCTTGGGTCCCGGCTCCGCAAGGGCATCGGCATCGGCCGCATATCGCTCGGGCTGGTCAGGCGCTGGCTCACTCTCGCCGCCTTCGGCCTGATCCTCGGCAACGCCGGCCTGGTAGCCGACTACAGCGCCTGGGCCCCCTCGCTCCTTCGCCTTGGGATCTGGTGCGGACTGTTCCTCGCCCTCTGGAGAGTCCCCGGAAAGCGCGGATGGGTGGTGAACCTCGCCGGCGCGCTGGTTATAGTCGCTATGTTGCTGGTGGAGCGCTTCGTCTTTGGGGCTAAACTCGGCCTTCACAACATAGACATTATAATCATGGTCCTGTCGCTGGTCGCGCTGCTGGGCGGCTTTGCCTGGCTGCTGACCCGCGAGCATCTTTCCTGGCGCCTTGCCATCCTGGCGCTGGTATTCATCACCAAAGAAGTCAACTGGCACACCCACGCCTTGGATGTTCTGGCCTTCCCCGGCTGGATCGACTGGCTCCTGCGCTGGTCCTATGTCCAGTACCTGTTTGTAGTGTTGCTCGGGACAATAGTCGGAGATGTTCTTGCGCTGGTTTCTTCCGAAGGAGTCTCCCCTTGCGAGAATCCGCTTTCGACCCGAAGCACTATAGCCGCCGGCCTGTGTTTCCTGATGACTCCCCTGGCGCTGTGGGGCTTCTTTACCCGCCACATCTGGATACTCTTTGCCGCCGTTTTCGTCCTCGGTGCCCTGGCTATGTGGCTGACCCGCAAGGACAATTCGGCATGGACAATTATAATGAAGATAGGTCTTGCCGCCCTGCAGTTCGGAATAGTTTTCGACCCTATCGACGGCGGAATTACCAAGGACCACTGCAATATGAGCTACATGCTCTCGACCGCCGGCCTTGCCTGCCTGATGGTATCGTTCCTGCTGTGGTGTGAGAGTGCCGGGGCCCTTCGCGGCAGATCCCTCAGCCGGGTCCTTACCATGACCGGCCAGAACCCCATGATCGCCTATACGATAGTCTGGTTCGTGATAATGCCGCTTCTTAGCGCCTGCGGCTTCGGCCACTTCATGAACGCTACGGTAGGCAACCCTATTCTGGGCCTTCTTCAAGGCCTTATCATCACCGGCCTGATGGTCGGCGCAACCTGCTTCCTTACCAGCCGCCGCATCTTCTGGCGCAGCTGAAAAAAAGAACTACTCTGCGGGATTTTCCGCAGAGTAGTTCAATATTTTCAACCAAGAATTACTTGCTGAAGGTGTACTTGACGAGCACCTTGTTTGCGCCGTCAACGATGTATGCGCTCAGATTGTTGTTGGAATCAATAACGAGAGCGATATCTGTTGCACCAGGCTTATAGGCGTGGATGCTCTGGTCGGCATCAAGTCCTTCTTTTGTGAGGGCATTGTACTTGAGGGTTGCGAGAGGCTCGAGAGTCGAACCATTTCCCTTCATGAGCCATACATCCGAAGGCATGCTCCACACAGGGAAGTAGGACATACCTACTGCAACGCTGTAGTCTTCACCGTCCCAGTTGATGCTCTTGAAACTGTTCACACCGTTCTCCCAGGTGTAAGGAGTGGAGAGCACCTCAGCCCAAGCGCTTCCGTTGTGATACAAGAATTTGTATTGTGAGTCGTATCCGTTAAAAACGAAGCCATCGCTGACGCGCGGTCCGACTGGAGCGAAGAAACAGCGATAGGAATCCCAGCAGTCATGTTTCACGAGGTGGTCGGGAGTTATGTTTCCGGTAGGCTCAGTGACCCAGGAGTTCTCGTCGGCGGGATCTTTCTGAATCCATGCGGCCATACCGTCACCGATATTCCAGTAGAGGCAAGCGTTTACTCCGGAGTAGGACGGAGCGCCACCGTTGAACAGGGTCACGACAGCCTGCTTGGTGACATCGCCCTTAGCGGTCAACTTCTTAAGACCATAGCCGTAGTAAGGATTCGGCCAATTGAGAAGGGCGAACGATTCGGAACCGTCGACAGGCATCACGACCACTGTAGTAACCTCTGTATAGGCACCTCCGATCTGGAAGAGGATGTTGCCGGCGTCATCGTTGGCAATGCTGACAAACTGCTTTCCGCCGAAATCAATAGCTTCAGAGCCAACTTCACCATTCACGGGGTTGACCATAAACACTTCGGAACCGTTGCAAAGCAGAGGGAATACGCCGTACATTGCAAAGGAGTAGTTAGTCGCATTGGACACAATCGCCTCGGGGATCTGGGCAATCCACTCCTGTTTGGCGTGTCCTGACTGGGTAAGGTAGATGCGGAATGCTTTATCTTCAGTCTCTCCTGTCTCTTTTCCTTCATCGTCGAGAACGGGAACCTGGAATGCGGGAACGGTAAATTTCACATAAGCCTCGCGCTCCGCAAATTCAGGGTTGGCGTCAACGGTGAACTTGCAGCTTGTTCCATCGATAGTGAAATGGGCCCACTCCTCGAATTCATCGTAGGTCATATAGTTGAACTCGGTGTTGGTTTCAATAGTGAAAGACACTTCTCCTCCCGATGCGGGGACTGAAAGTTTTTCTACGTCTACATTGAAGAAGGGCTCGAATGCGCCGTTCTGGGTAATTGTAACGATAACATCATCAAGTCCGTCGGGCTTGAGGGTAAGTTTGATAATTCTGGAGGCGTTCTTCTCCGCGAAGGGCTTAACTGTTACCTTCACGAAATTGTCTTCCGCGGAACCGGACTTGATGTTAAGCGTCGCAACGTCTGTAGCGACATCCAGAGATGCTGCCCAATCGACTGTAGAAGTAAATCTGACGGTAATGTCTCCGCCGGCTTCGTCGATAGTTTCGGCCGCCTCGGAAGTAAGGACGAATTCGCCCTTTCCTGTAGGCTTATTGCCTTCATTTTCATTAGGGCCGTCGGGGCCGACTTCAGGCTTTCCGCAGGCCGTAAAGATAAAGGCCAGCGAACAGAGTAAATAAACTAGTTTCTTCATAATGGTATAAATTATTTGATATAGATACAACTGCCTACCTTACGTTGATTTCCATCGGAAGGCTTGAATAGTTCTTTTCCGCAAACAAGCATCATCGACGAGCCGCCCCCGTCGAGGTTGATAGCCTCTACGCAGCCGTAATTGAGGAGGATATTAGCCAGCTCTTCTGTAGTAAAACCTACAACTCCCTCGGTCTGTTCCCTGCCTTCGCAGGCAAAAAGGACGAGGTGATTTTCGGATGTGATACCTATAGCCGTACGGGGATTGTTGGGACTTGTAGGATTGATACCTCCAGAGTCGTACATCTCTTCGATATAGGTGTTCTTTATCTCGCCGCCCTTGATAAGAACCGGACCGCCGCCAATTCCATTGACTGCTTCCAGCTGTTCTCCCTTAACGGGGAAAGTAGCGCTTGGAGCCTGAAGCGGATCCTTGGCGTACGAGTTGTCTGCCGGCTGCTGGTATACCCAGTGTTCGGTTGAACTCTTGTAGTAAGACCATGCCGCCTCGTAGGTCCCGTCTTCGTGTTGCAGAAATACGGCCCTCGTAGGATAGTAGATCTTTACCCAGTCCTGGGAGGCATAGTTGATATTGGGAGAGAGGAGTTTACCTCCGCTAACCGCAAGGCTTGCGGGATAATTCTTTCCGCCGCTTGAGTAGAAGTAGCCTCCGTTAATTACAACTGCAGGATTCCCTTCTGCAGAATAAACCTGACTGGGCGTTTTCAGTGCATCCGTCGTACCCTGAAGACCAGGGTCATTGAGTCCCCATACGCTGAATCCTCCCTTCGAGAGGTCAACATCGGCAATGAAAGCAATCGCTTTCCTGTTCTGAAGTGTAGAGGGAGACTTGAAAATCTTTACATAAGCGGGAAGTCCTTCGTAGTCTGCGCTTACGTCTGTCCAATCGGTACTGACCTCAGGGACAACCGGATCTACAGGCTTTGCTGTATCTTTCTGAACCTCAGGATCCTCCCACGGCCAGTCGGGCACGCGGGACTGATGCTTTTTATCACAAGAAGCAAATAGAATCATGACTGCCTGAACGGCAGCAAGCAGTGTGGTTAGTTTCATAAGCCCAAATATACGTAAAAAAATGGACTCCCGCTTTTGCGGAAGTCCACTTTTTATTGACCGGAGTATTTAATTACTCGGCCTTGGGCTCTTCGGCTGCTGACTCTGCAGGGGCTGCAACGGGCTCCTCGACCTTAGCCTCAGCCTTCTTGGTGCTACGGCGGGTGGTCTTCTTCGCAGCTGCTTTAGGAGCGCTTGCGAGAGCTGCCTCGTTGAAGTCTACGAGCTCGATAAGAGCCATTTCGGCGGCGTCTCCCTGACGGAAACCGAGATGCAGGACGCGGGTGTATCCGCCCGGGCGGTCTGCGATCTTCGGAGCGACGGTACGGAAGAGCTCTGCAACTGCGTTCTTGTCCTTCAGGTAGCTGAAGACAACGCGGCGGGAGTGGGTGCTGTCGTCCTTCGATTTCGTGATGAGGGGCTCGACATAGGTCTTGAGGGCCTTAGCCTTGGCGACCGTAGTGGTGATCCTCTTCTTCAGGATGAGCGAGGAAGCGAGGTTTGCAAGGAGGGCCTTGCGATGACCTGCCTGACGTCCGAGATGATTGATAGATCTATTGTGTCTCATCGTTATACGTTCTTTTTCTTGGGTTCAATATTGTACTTAGTAACATCCATTCCGAATGAGAGGTGGTTCTGTTCTACGAGAACGTCGATCTCATTGAGCGACTTGCGTCCGAAGTTGCGGAATCTCATAAGTTCGCTCCTCGAGTAAGATACGAGGTCTGCGAAGGTGTCGATATCAGCAGCCTTGAGGCAGTTGAAAGCTCTTACGGAAAGGCCCACGTCTGAGAGCTTGGTCATGAGGAGATGCCTGATGTGGAGGCTCTCTTCGTCAAGCTCCTTGCTGTCGGACTCGACGAGGGTATCGAGGGATACCTTCTTGTCGTCTGTGAACAGCTTGAAGTGGTAGATAAGGATGTTTGCTGCGTCCTGAAGTGCTGCATCCGGGGAGATGCTGCCGTCGGTGACAACCTCGAGGTTGAGCTTCTCGTAGTCGGTCTTCTGCTCTACTCGCCAGTTCTCAACTGTCCAGTTGACCTTGCGGATAGGAGTGTAGATTGCGTCTACGGGAATAGTACCGATGGGAGCGTTGTCGTCTCTGAGTTCGTCTGCAGGAACGAAGCCGCGACCCTTGGTGATAACGATCGAGATTTCGAGCTTGACGGACGGCTCAAGAGAGCAGATGTGCTGTTCAGGATTCAACACCACGAAAGAAGACAATCCCTTGGAGATGTCCTCTGCGGTAAACTCGGGTTTTCCGCTGATGACGATGTTCGCTGTCTCAGTGTCGACAGTCTCGACCATTCTCTTGAAGCGGACCTGCTTGAGGTTGAGGATGATATCCTGCATACCCTCGATCACGCCGGGGATGGTCTGGAACTCCTGCGAAACGCCGGAGATCCTGATCTGACTGATAGCGAAACCTTCCAAAGAAGCGAGAAGGATGCGGCGAAGGGCGTTGCCGATGGTCTGTCCGTAGCCCGGCTCAAGAGGGCGGAACTCGAAACGACCGACGGTGTCAGTTCCTTCGAGCATTATCACCTTGTCAGGTTTTTGAAATGCTAAGATTGCCATAATTCTGTTGGTGTTAAATGTTACTTGGAGTACAGGTCGACGATAAGCTGCTCGTTGATAGGCTCAGGGATCTCTGCGCGGACGGGCATGTTGAGGAACTTGCCGGTAAGAGTCTTTGCATCGAACTCAAGCCAGGAGTACTTTGTTACAGATGCAACAGACTTCTGGATAACCTCGAGGCTCTTGCTCCTTTCGCGGACTGCTACTACGTCGCCGGGCTTAACCTGTGCAGACGGGATGTTGCAGTGGTTTCCGTTGAGGGTGATATGGTTGTGGGAAACGAGCTGACGTGCGGCTGCCCTGGTAGGGGCGATACCGAGACGGTACACTACGTTGTCGAGACGGCTCTCGAGGAGGAGGATGAGGTTCTCACCCTTCTGACCGGCGAGGCGGGAAGCCTTTACGTAAGTGTTGTGGAACTGGCGCTCCAGAACTCCGTACATGTATTTGACTTTCTGCTTCTCCTTGAGCTGAGTTCCGTACTCTTTGCTCTTTTTGCGCTTCGCTGCGAGACCGTGCTGTCCCGGAGGGAAGTTTCTCTTCTCAAAATATTTGTCTCCGCCGAAGATGGGCTCGCCGAATTTACGGGCGATTTTGGTGTTGGGACCGGTATATCTTGCCATAATTCTTAACTTTTAGAAATTAAACTTTACGACGACCTTTAGGGCGGCATCCGTTGTGGGGCATAGGGGTCACGTCGATGATCTCGGTGACGGTAATGCCTGCATTGTTGATGGTGCGGATGGCAGACTCACGGCCTGCGCCCGGGCCCTTTACATATACCTTTACCTTGCGAAGGCCTGCGTCGAATGCGGTCTTAGCTGCATCTTCTGCTGCCATCTGAGCGGCATAAGGAGTGTTCTTCTTGCTTCCGCGGAAGCCACACTTACCTGCCGAACCCCAGCTGATCACCTGACCCTGGGCGTTGGTAAGAGTTACGATAACGTTGTTGAAGGTTGATGAAACATGGGCCTCGCCATAAGCGTCAACCTTGACAACCCTTTTGGATGTTGTTGTTTTCTTTGCCATAGTTCATCAATTTTTACTTAGTCGCCTTCTTCTTGTTGGCAACAGTCTTCTTCTTGCCCTTACGAGTACGGGCGTTGTTTTTGGTGCTCTGTCCGCGAACGGGGAGACCACTACGGTGACGGATTCCGCGATAGCAACCGATGTCCATAAGGCGCTTGATGTCCATCTGGACGGAAGTGCGGAGCTCACCTTCGATTCGATACTCCGAAGCGATCTTGTTACGGATTGCGGCAATCTGCTCGTCATCCCAGTCACCGACCTTGATCGATGCGTCGATTCCACACTCTGCGAGAATCTTCTTCGCTGAGCTGCGGCCGATTCCGAAAATGTAAGTAAGACCTACTTCTCCGATTTTGTTGTTGGGTAAATCAACACCGGCTATACGTGCCATAATTTATACTTTAGTTATTGTTAGTAAACTTGTTAACTATTATCCCTGACGCATCTTGAACTTAGGGTTCTTCTTGCAGATCACGTAAAGACGACCTTTACGACGAACGATCTTGCAATCCTCGCTGCGCTTCTTGATGGATGTTTTGACTTTCATAATATTGAAAATTTTATTTGTATCTGAAAGATATTCTACCCTTGGTCAAATCATAAGGAGAGATTTCAACTCTCACTTTGTCTCCGTTGAGGATGTGGATGAAATGCATTCTCATCTTTCCTGAGATGTTGCACAGAAGGACGTGGCCATTCTCCAACTCCACCTTGAACATTGCGTTGGGCAGGGTTTCGATGACTCTTCCGTCTTGTTCGATAGCTACTTGTTTCGACATTGAAATATCTCTTTAAAAATTGATTGTCGGATCTTTCTCGATAAAATCAAAGGTAGACAGCTGCTCAGCATGTCCGCGACGGACAACAACCGTAAGCTCGTAGTGAGCCGATTTGGCGCGGTCGGCGGTGTGGACTGCCCAACCATTACGGTCGAGATAGACCCCGCGGCCGCCCGCGTTGATCATAGGCTCGATACAGATGACCATTCCGTCTACGAGATGCGGACCATGGCCCCTTCTTCCGTAATTCGGAATTCCGGGCTGTTCGTGCATCTCCTTTCCGAGACCGTGGCCTTCCAGCTCACGGACTACGGAGAAACCGAATGATTCGGCATACGACTGCACCGCGTATCCGATGTCGCCGACCCTGCCGCCTGCCACAGCCGCCTCTATTCCTTTGTAAAGCGAGGCCTTGGTAACATCAAGGAGCTTGCGGGTCTTCGCATCCACCTCCCCTACCGGGAAAGTGTATGCGGAGTCACCGTTGTACCCCTTGTATAAGGTACCGCAGTCTACGCTCACGACATCGCCCTCCTTGAGGACATAGTCCGACGGAAAACCGTGGACGACGACGTCGTTGACCGAAAGACAGAGAGCTGCGGGAAAACCTTCGAAACCGAGGAAACTGGGAATCGCGCCGTGGTCGCGGATGAAGGTCTCAGCCACCCTATTCAACTCTAAGGTTGTCACACCTGGGGCAACTATTTTACCGACCTCAGCCAGCGTCTTTGAGACAAGAATTGCGTTCTCTCTCAAAAGCTCGATCTCTTCTTCAGTCTTAGGCTTAACCATCTTTCCTTTGTGTTTTTCAAAGAACTACATGCCCGAGCGACCGCTGAGACGACCGGTCTTCATCAGACCGTCGTAGTGGCGCATGAGCAGATAACCTTCAACCTGCTGCAGTGTGTCGAGGACAACGCCCACAAGAATCAGAAGCGAAGTACCGCCGTAGAAGCTTGCGAACGAGTTCGAAACTCCGAAGATCATTGCAAGAGCGGGAAGGATCGCGATGAAAGCCAGAGCGATAGAACCGGGGAGAGTAACCCTCGACATAATGGAGTCGAGATACTCAACGGTCTTCTTGCCGGGCTTCACACCGGGGATGAATCCGCCGTTGCGCTTCATGTCTTCTGCCATCATAGTCGGGTTGACCGTAACGGCTGTGTAGAAGTACGTGAAGATGATAACCATCAGGGCGAACAGGAAGTTGTACCAGAATCCGGTGTAGTTACCAAGGGTCGCAGCGAGTCCACGTGTTGCGTCCCAACGCGAGAAGAGGATAGGGAAGAGCATCAGCGCCTGGGCGAAGATGATAGGCATAACGCCGGCTGCGTTGATCTTCAGAGGGATGTACTGGCGTACACCGCCGTACTGACGGTTTCCGATAACTCTCTTGGCGTACTGTACGGGAACCTTGCGGACTGCCTGTACGAGTGCGATAGCTGCAACGATAACAAAGAACCAGATAACCAGTTCGATGATGAGCAGAATCACACCGCCGTTTGTAGTGGTAACCTTCTCAGTGATTTCGGCCATGAGTGCGTAAGGGAGGCGGGCTACGATACCGATCATAATGATGATGGAGATACCGTTACCGATACCGCGATCGGTAATACGCTCGCCAAGCCACATCACGAACATCGAGCCCGACATCAGGATGAGGGTGGATACAAGGTTGAACACGAAGCCGCTCCATCCGAGGTTGCGGACTGCTACGAAGGCCTCTGCAGGAATCTGAGAGTGGATCGAAGCGAGGTACGCGGGGGCCTGGATGCAGATGACGATGATCGTGAGGACACGGGTCATCTGGTTCATCTTCTTACGTCCGCTTTCACCCTCCATCTGGAGTTTGCGGAAATAAGGAACGAACACTCCGAGAAGCTGGATGACGATGGATGCCGAGATGTAAGGCATCACACCCAATGCAAAGATAGAGGCGTTGCCGAAGGCACCTCCCGAGAACATGTTCAGGAGTCCTACGAGACCCTGATTGGAGTTGCTCTGGAGAGTTGCCAGCATCGATGCATCGATACCCGGAAGCACAATGAAGCAACCGAGACGATACACCAGAAGGAGGGCGACCGTATAGACGATCCTCTTACGCAGCTCCTCAATCTTGAAGATGTTCTTTATTGTCTCTATGAACTTCATTGTTGTAATTATTCAGCTACGACTGCCTTACCGCCGGCAGCCTCGATTTTGGTGATAGCGGACTTTGAGAAAGCGTCTGCGGTTACTGTAACAGCAGCCTTGATTTCTCCGTTTCCGAGCACCTTGATAAGATCGTTCTTGCCGGCGAAGCCTGCCGCCTTGATGTCGTCCACACCGATCTCGGTGAGGTTGAACTTCTGGGCGATGGTCTCAAGAGTCGCTACGTTGACAGCTTTGTACTCAACGCGGGTAGGGTTCTTGAAACCGAACTTCGGCATACGCCTCTGGAGGGGCATCTGGCCACCTTCAAAGCCGATCTTGTGGGAGAAACCGGAACGAGATCCGGCGCCGTTCATACCACGGGTCGAAGTGCCGCCGCGTCCTGAACCTTCTCCACGACCGATTCTTTTCCTTGTTTTTGTCGATCCCTTAGCGGGTGTCAAATTTTCAAGTTTCATTTCTCAGTCCTCCTTACTTTTTCTTGGATTTGACTTCTTCAACCTTTACGAGATGAGCGACTTTCTGGATCTGACCCCTTGCAACGGGAGTATCCTCGATCTCGACGGTCTGATTAAGCTTGCGGATGCCAAGGCAGCGCAGGTTAGCGATCTGCCTCTTGGTCTCTCCGTTCTTGCTGATAACCTGGGTTACTTTAATCTTAGCCATATTCTTATCCTCCATGATTAACCGTTAAACACTTTGGACATAGGAATACCGCGAAGACCGGCAACCGTATAGGCATCCCTCATCTCGGTCAGAGCTGCTACAGTGGCCTTGATAAGGTTGTGGGGGTTGGAAGAGCCCTTCGACTTTGCGAGGACGTTCTGTACGCCTGCGCTCTCGAAGACAGCACGCATAGCACCACCGGCCTTAACACCGGTACCGGGAGCTGCGGGCTTCATGAAGACGCGTGCTCCACCATAGCGGGCTTCCTGCTCGTGGGGGATGGTCTTGTTGATGACCGGAACCTTCACGAGGTTCTTCTTCGCATCCTCGGTAGCCTTCGCGATAGCGGAGGTAACTTCGTTTGCCTTGCCCAGACCATAACCAACTACGCCGTTCTCATCTCCCACTACCACGATAGCGGCAAAGCGGAAGTGACGACCACCCTTGGTCACCTTGGTAACCCTCTGGATGGCGACAAGCCTGTCCTTAAGCTCAAGGTCAGACGTCTTTACTCTTTTAACATTTGTATTTGCCATAGTCTGTACTGTTAGAATACGAGGCCGCCTTCACGGGCAGCGTCTGCCAAACTTTTAACCCTTCCATGGTAGAGGTAACCTCCACGGTCGAAGCAGACCGTCTTGATACCTGCTGCGAGAGCGCGCTCTGCGACTGCCTTTCCGACGATCGCTGCGGCCTCGATACCATTCTTGCCCTTGCACTCTACTGCGAGAGCCTTGTCATTTGAAGAAGCAGCTACAAGAGTTCTGCCCTGCTCGTCATCAATTACCTGTGCGTAGATAGCCTTGTTGCTCCTGAATACGGCAAGACGGGGCTTTTCTGCAGTTCCGCTGACGTGTTTGCGAATACGGTAATGAATCCTTCTTCTTCTTTCAATTCTATTCAATGCCATAATTCAATCTCCTATTATTTAGCGGCTGCAGTCTTACCAGCTTTGCGACGAAGCTGCTCACCAACGAACTTAATACCTTTACCCTTGTAAGGTTCGGGCTTACGGAATGAACGGATCTTGGCTGCCACCTGGCCCACAAGCTGCTTATCGCAGCTCTTGAGGACGAGCTTAGGATTTTCTCCCTTCTTGACTTCGGGAATCTCTGCTGTGACCTCCTTGGGAAGCTGGAGCTGAATTTCGTGAGAGTAACCGAGAGAGAACTGAAGAATGTTGTTGCCGAGGCTTGCGACACGGTAACCAACACCGACGAGTTCCTGACGGATAGTGAACTGCTCGCTGACGCCAACCACCATGTTGTGGACGAGGGCACGGTAAAGGCCGTGCATCGAACGGTGACGAGGCTGGTCTGTCGGGCGGGCAAACTTGATCTGATTGTCCTCGATGGAAACGGTGATGTCCGGATCTACTTTCTGGGACATCTCGCCATGAGGTCCTTTAACCTTCACTACGTTGCCGGGGAGCAGCTCAGCTGTTACTCCGGTCGGAAGGCTTACAGGCAATTTACCAATTCGTGACATTATTTATAATAAGTTTAAATATTAATATACGTAGCAAATAACCTCTCCGCCGACGCCAAGTTCCTTGGCTTCTTTGTCGGTGATGATGCCCTTGGAGGTCGAGAGGATTGCGATTCCGAGGCCGTTGAGGACGCGGGGAAGGTTCTCGGCGTCTGTGTACTTCCTAAGACCAGGGGTAGACACGCGGTCAATTCCCTTGATGGCGGCTGCCTTAGTCTGAGGATGATACTTCAGAGCGATCTTGATAGTATTCTGCGGCTGAGCCTCAACTACCTTGTAGGAGAGGATGTAGCCTTTCTCAAAAAGGATCTGGGTCATGGCGACCTTCATCTTAGAGGAAGGGATCTCCACGACTTTCTTTCCTGCCATGTAGGCGTTGCGGATCCTGGTGAGATAATCTGCAATGGGATCTGTCATATCTGTTTACTTTTTAATTTCTACCAACTTGCCTTCTTGACGCCGGGGATGAGGCCGTTAGCGGCCATCTCACGGAACTGGATACGGCTGAGACCGAACGCTCTCATATATCCCTTCGGACGGCCGGTGAGGCTGCAACGGTTGTGCAGACGGACGGGCGACGCATTCTTAGGGAGCTTGTCGAGGGCGGCATAGTCGCCGGCTTCCTTCAGAGCCTTTCTCTTCTCGGCATACTTGGCAACGAGCTTTGCGCGCTTTACTTCGCGGGCTTTCATTGATTCTTTTGCCATAATCTTTAGTTGTTATGTTTCTTGAAAGGAATGCCGAAACCTGCGAGAAGTGCGTGGCACTCTTCGTCTGTCCTGGCGGTTGTTACGAATGTGATCTCAAGACCGTGGATGCGCGGGTTCTTGTCGATATCGATTTCGGGGAAGATGATCTGCTCCTTGATACCGAGGGTGTAGTTTCCGCGGCCGTCCATATTCTCGGCGACACCGTTGAAGTCACGGATACGAGGGAGAACAACACGGACGAGCTTCTCGAGGAACTCATACATCTTGACGTCACGGAGGGTGACCTTCACGCCGACGGGCATGCCCTTACGGAGCTTGAAGTTCGAGATGTCTTTCCTTGAGGTGGTGATGAGGGCCTTCTGGCCGGTGATGAGTGAAAGTTCTGCTGCAGCTTCCTCGACAACCTTGCGGTCCTGAGTTCCTTCGCCGACACCTTCGTTGATGGTGATCTTGACGAGTTTAGGGCACTGCATTACAGTCGAGTAATTGAACTGCTTCACGAGAGAATCTACGATCTGCTCCTTGTAAACCTTCTTGAGGGTGGGAACGTAGCCTGCAGGGAGTACCTGAGCCTCAGCTGCTTTATTTGTCTTTGCCATAATTACTTGATCTCCTCTCCTGATTTTTTAGCATAACGGACCTTCTTGCCGTCCACGACCTTGTAACCTACGCGGGTAGCGGTGTTGCTCTTAGGGTCGATGAGCGAGAGGTTTGAAACATGAATGGGGGCCTCTTTCTTGATGATACCACCCTGAGGGGCCTTTGAATTCGGTTTGGTGTGCTTGCTGACGAGGTTTACTCCTTCAACGATAGCACGGTTGTCGGCGGGAGCGACGGAGAGGACCTTACCGGTCTTACCCTTATCATTTCCGGCGATGACGATGACGTTGTCACCTTTCTTGATGCGTAATTTGTTCATGGTGCTCATTTGTTAAAGGACCTCGGGGGCCAATGAAACGATTTTCATATAGTTCTCGCGGAGCTCCCTGGCGACGGGGCCAAAGATACGGGTACCGCGGAGCTCGCCTGCGTTGTTGAGAAGGACGCATGCGTTCTCGTCGAAGCGGATGTATGAACCGTCAACCCTGCGGATCTCTTTCTTGGTGCGTACTACTACAGCCTTCGAAACTGTACCCTTCTTGGCATCACTGCCAGGGATAGCACTCTTGATCGACACGACAATCTGATCTCCGACTGTCGCATAACGGTGGTGTGTTCCTCCAAGAACGCGGATGCAAAGAACTTCCTTCGCACCGCTGTTGTCGGCCACCTGTAAACGTGTTTCCTGCTGTATCATAATTACTTAGCCTTTTCTACGATTTCAACTAATCTCCAATTCTTAGTCTTGCTCAGAGGACGGGTCTCCATGATGCGGACGGTATCACCCTCACCGCACTCGTTCTTTTCGTCCTGAGCGACGAATTTGGTGGTCTTCTTTACGAACTTTCCGTACATAGGATGCTTCTCCTTACGCTCGACGGCGACGACGATCGTCTTGTCCATCTTGGCGCTGACCACTACTCCTGTTCTTTCCTTACGAAGATTTCTTTCCATAATTAGTTCTGTTTTTCTTTTTCAGCAAGGATAGTGATCATAAGAGCGATATCCCTTCTGGTCTTCTGAAACTTAGATGTGTCCTCCAGGGGAGAAATGGCGTGGTTGATCTTCATCTGGTCGAGGTTTGACTTCTCGACTGCAATACGGTCGCGCAGGTCTGCTACAGACATTTCGCGTGCTTCTGCTGCTTTCATCTTGTCTCCTGGTTAATTATTCAACATAGTCCCTGCGGACGATAAACTTAGTCGCAACGGGGAGCTTGTTGGCTGCGAGCCTCATAGCTTCCTTTGCAACTGCGAGCGACACGCCCTCAGCCTCGAAAAGAATACGGCCGGGGGTGATAGGGGCTACGAATCCGTAAGGATCGCCCTTACCTTTACCCATACGGGTATCGAGAGGCTTCTTGGTGACAGGCTTGACAGGGAATACCCTGATCCAGATCTGGCCTTCACGGTTCATATAACGCGAAATAGCCTGACGTGCAGCCTCAATCTGCTGGGCTGTAAGCCAGCAGTTCTCAAGGGTCTTAATGCCGAAAGAACCGAAGGCGAGCTGGTTTCCTCTCTGGGCCATTCCCTTCATACGGTTCTTCTGTTCCCTTCTGAATTTGGTTCTTTTTGGTTGTAACATTGCTATATTACTTTAAATAATTTGTTTCGTCTCTTGCAAAAAGGGCTGCAAATTTAACACTATTTCTCGGATCTGCAAATTATTTTTTAAAAATTTTCGACACAAAATTCGAATACTTAACTCCCGTATTTTGGGCGAGTTGCTAAAAAGCCTCAAAAAAAGTTTGCGAACTTTTCGACGCGATTTTGCATCTATAATCGGAACTTTGGCTCGAAATGTGATTTATGTATATTTGCAATCGAACTGAAATCAGTATGAAACGGGTTCTTCTATCCCTGATGGTTTTACTGTGTCTCGGCGTACCTACCGAGGCTCAGGAAGGCGTTCAGACCCACGAGCCCGATGTTGAATATTGGGACTATATCTCCCCCAGTTCCGTTACCGGCCGCCGCAAGCGAACTCGCAAGGAGCGCAGGGAATGGCGCAGACATTACCGCCTGGTCTACAATTTCAACAAGGTATACCCCTACGCTCTGGTCGGCCGAAAGCTGATGAATCAGGTAGACAGTACTATCGCCGCAGACCATCTCGACAAGGGCGTACGCGCGCGCTACATAAATGATGTAGAAAAAGAGCTTCTCAGACTCTTTGAAAAGGATATAAGGAATACTACCATCACCCAGGGCTTCCTGCTGGTCAGGCTGGTCGACCGCGAATGCGGACACACCGTCTACGACATAATCAAAGACTATGAGGGCGGATTTGCCGCCGGCTTCTGGAATCTGGTCGGAAAACTATTCGACCAGGATCTGAAATCCCACTACGACCCCGAAGGGGTGGATAAAGACACCGAAGAACTGATCCGCGTCTGGGAGAGCGGAGCCTGGGATGAGTTCTATTGGGAGATTTTCGGGAAATACCCGGAAAAGACGGTGATCGCTACTGACCGACTCTCAACGACTGCCCGTCAAAAATAAGGCAGGGTGTTCCGCCCTTAAGCCAGGTATCCATTACGAATAACTCGCTGCCGTCCGACAAGGTCTGGCGGGCTTCGACGTGGAAATGACCGAAGATGAAAAAGTCTGCCTTACGGCCGGCGGCAATCTCGTCTTCCGCGAAACGGACCAGCGGCTCGTCGGCTCCCTTCCACTCGTAGGGGGTGTGGGTATAGCGGTTGCGGGTTGAGCAGCGGGTGGCTAAACTGAACGCGAGGCGAGGATGGAGCGCGCTGAAAAGCGCCTGGCAGAAGCGGCTCTTGAACACCCTCATCATAAAACGGTAGCCGCGGGTCGCGTCCTTAAGGCCGTCTCCATGGCCAAGGCAGAAGCGGCGCCCGCCGATCTCGGTATAGAACGGCTGCTCGATCTTTCGCATTCCCAGCGACTCGAAGTAACCGTAACACCAGACGTCGTGGTTGCCGGGCATGAACCAGACCTCGACCCCGTGGTCCATCAGGTCGATGAGCTGAGCGATCGCGCGGACCCCCTCTTTAGGAACTACGTCGCGATATTCGTACCAGAAGTCCCAGATATCGCCGAGAAGGTAAAGGGCTTTCGCCTCGCGCGGTAGACTCTTCAGCCAGAGGACGAAGCGCTCCTCGCGCTCTTTCGGATCCGCGGTAGTCAGCCCGAGGTGGACATCAGACGTAAAAAATACCTTCGTGCGCTCCATCATTAGAAGATCTGGGTAAGGATTACGATAAAGCCTACGATTACGCAGTAAAGCGCGAACCATTTAAGCTGGGCTTTCTTGACGAGGGCGATCATGGCCTTGCAGGCGAAAAGGCCGGTGATGAAGGCGGAGATGAAGCCGAGCGCCAGCGGCAGGGCCCCGACCGTAGAGGCGGCAAGCTCGCCGCCCACTATCGAGAGGAACATCTCCCCGAGGATGGGGATGATGACCATCAGGAACGAGAACTGGGCGACCACTTCCCTCTTCACTCCGGCGATAAGACCGGTTGAGATAGTCGCGCCGCTGCGCGACAGGCCCGGGAGGACAGCGAACGCCTGCCCGATGCCGATTACCAGTGCCTGCCAGAACGAGAGCCCGTTTCGGGCAGCGTTCTCCCCCTCCCGGGCCTTCGCCTTCGCCGCGGCATCCGAGAAGTACAGCAGAACTGAGGTTATAAGCAGCGAACCGCCTACTACCCAGAGCGAAGAGAACAGCTCTTCGACCTTGTCCTTGAAGAACAGGCCCACTATCATAACGGGTATGGTTCCTACCAGTATCTTGCAGATGTAGTCAGTCTCGTCGTTGTACTTAAACTTGAAAAGACCGGAGAACAACTGTACTATAGACTTCCAGAACACTACTATAGTAGCCAGAACGGTAGCCGCGTGGACGGTAACCTCGAACATAAGGTCTTCCGACGCCTCGACTCCGAGAAGTTCCCTGAAGATAGCGAGATGTCCGCTGCTGCTGACGGGGAGAAACTCCGTCAGGCCCTGAACTATTCCAAGAATAATTGCCTGCAACCAGTCCATACTATTCCTCCTCCTTAGGTTTACGCATAATGGCCACGACAACCACCACGATGCCGGCCACTATTACCACCGGGGCCGCGACCAGCCTCCTGAAGTCAAACATAGCATAGTTGAACACTTCGGGGTCTTTCACCCCACCGCCCGCCAGGAGGACGTAACCGGCCACCATCACAATCAGACCTGCCAGAAGCAGCCTGATACTTTTACGGGACATAGGCATTTTATCCATAGAGTTCATCGTTCGATAGTTTCACGATCTTGGAGACCACCGCATTTCCGCAGAGCCAGCAAAGCACTACGCCGAAGGCGATCACGCTGAGGGCCGTACCCACGAAAGCGGGGATGGTGAATATTTCATAGATTTCGGGATGCGATTTCCATACCAGATAGACGGCCAGCGCGATAAGCCCGAGGGCGATAAGCGCTGCGATCAGGCCCTGGGCCACCGTCCTGCGGACGTACGGGCGGGCGATAAAGCTGCGGCTGGCGCCGACCAGCTGCATGGTATGGATCGTAAACCTGTTTGCATAAAGATTGAGCCTGACCGTGTTCGCGATCAGGGCCACGGAGATAACCACGAGCAGCGCGAGCACCAGCAAAATAGCCAGCCAGACCTTGCCGAAGCTGACGCTCAGCGACTCGACCAGCGGGATCCTGCAGTCTACCTCGTCTACTATCGGAGAGTCCGACAGGCGTTTGTGGACGGTAAGCAGGCTGTCCGGATTCATCCATGCCGCGCGGACCGTAACCTCGACCGAACTAGGCACGGGCGAACTCTCGAACACATCCAGGAAATCCTCTCCCAGCATCTCCCTCATCTCCTTTTCCCCCTCCTGAACGCTCACATAACGGGTGTCCTTGACGAAAGGCTCCGCCTCGATCTTGCGCTGATATGCGACAGCCTGAACGGCGGGAGTATCCTTTTTCAGAATAACCGTTACATGTATGTGTTCGCGGAAATAAGCCCCGACGGCTGAAGCGTTGAAAGCCAGAAACGAAGCCGCTCCGACCAGCAGAAGAACCATGCTGATACTGATTACGGAGGACAAATAAGAGCCCGCCAGCCTTCTTCTTATAATTTTGTTTTGTTTTCGGGACATAATTCGGGGCGAATTTAGAAAAAATTTTCGTATCTTTGAGCCAAATGGAGAATTCCGCACAAAAAGTACTTTTCGTCTGCTCTGAAATATTTCCTTATGTTCCGGAGAGTGAGATCGCGACCTTAGGCCGCTATCTGCCTCAGGGTACTCAGGAAAGAAAAAAGGAAATTCGTGCCTTCATGCCCCGCTACGGATGCATCAACGAGCGTAAGAATCAGCTCCACGAAGTCATCAGACTCTCGGGCATGAACCTCATTATCGACAATATGGACAGGCCCCTTATAATTAAGGTCGCCAGTATCGCCGCGGCGCATACTCAGGTCTATTTTATCGACAACGAAGATTACTTCAAGCGCAAACAGATCGAGCGCGACGAGGAGGGTAAATTCTTCGAAGACAACGACGAACGTGCGATTTTCTTCGCCCGTGGCGTCCTCGAGACCGTCAAGAAGCTCCGCTGGGCCCCGGACATCATCCACTGCAGCGGATGGATCTCACACCTTTTGCCTCTGTATCTCAAGAAAGCGTATAAAGACGACCCTATCTTCAGCCACAGCAAGGTAGTGCTCTCGCTTCACGACGACCTCCCCAAGGAGCAGTTCTCTCCCTCTTTTGCCGACAAGATTTACTTCGGCGCAGTCAGCGAGAAGGACATCGACCTCCTGAAGGCCGCCCCCGATGGCATAAATCTTGCCAAAACTGCGGCCAGGTTCTCAGACGGAGTGGTGGTAGCTGGCGAGAATATCCCGGCTTCGCTTATCAGCTATTGCAAAGACCGCGGACTCAAAGTCGCCAAAATCAAAGCAAAAAGCTTCGCCGACGGAACCTACATAGACGAATACAACGCTTTTTACGATCAGCTGTAGATGAAATTACTCGGACACATCATACTCGGCGCAGCTATTATCGGCTGCGTTTCCTGTGTTGAGACAGACGGACTTATCGGGGGAAACCTCATCCCTATAGATTCCCAGTATCAGGTTTTTTCAACGGAACTCCCCATCGACAAGGTGGAGATGAAGATGGCAGACAGCCTCTCGGGCTTTTCAAGTTCGAGGATAGTGATGGGGGCCGTCCGTGACGACATCTTCGGTCTTTCTACCCGCAGCTGTGCCCTGACCCTGGTCCCGCTCGCAGACACTCTCGATTTCGGTGACGTCCAGTCCGTCAAGACGTTCCACCTCCACGCCACCTTCGACACTACCGCCACCAGCCAGGCCGGCCAGGAAAGAATACTTCAGAACGTATATGCATACGAACTGAACGACGGAACCGACTGGACTAAACTGATGGACGCCAACGATGTAGCCGGCCTTCTCGGCCACAAACCAGCCAGCGTCATCAAGGGAACCCCGCTTCTTAACGGCGCCGCTGATCTGGACCTCGACTTTACAGACGAATACGCCAGCGCATACGTCAACTACCTCAACGGAAAGACTCTGTCAGACTCTACAACCTTCAAGGCTTTCCTCGAGAAGTTCCCGGGAATCTGGATTGAGACAGACTCGCCCAGCGGAAACGGCGGCCGCCTCAACTCCTTCGACCTCCAGATGGAGTTCAACAGTTCGCAGTATTATCTGGAAGACAATTACGGAACCCTTACGATCAATACTATATACGATCCCGAGGCAGGCCCGGTAGACACAACCTTCTATTTTTATGCCGGAGCCCAGAAATATAACGAGGTAAAGGCCCTGTTCTCAGACTATAAGACGGGAACCTTCCCGCAATACGCCTTCAACCTTACCTCACATTCGACCCGCACAATGGCAGGAAGCGCAGCAGACAAGGTCTACCTTGAAGGCGGAGCAGGCCTTAAGCCCGTTATCACCGCCCGCACCCTCATCGACCTTGCCTCCAAAGCAATCTCAGATACTATTGCGGCCCATGGAATGGACGCTTCGCTGCTTTCCAAGACCGTAGTCAACAAGGCAACCATAGTTCTGCCATACGACATGCCGGCAGACTATACCGATATAGACAATTACTTCCCTCCGAGGCTCAGCCCCACCTGCCGAATCAGGACGGATACTACCTCAACCTTCATGGGACTTACAGACGCAAGTTCGGAAAATGAAGACCAGGGCGACATCAAGCGCTCTATCTGCAGCTATACTCCTGACATCACCTATCACCTCCAGCAGCTCCTCAACACTACAGACGACAACACTAATCTCGTCAGGGGAAACTATGACATCTGGCTGCTCATAATGAATACTCAGGAGACTACTACCACCTCCAATTCCAACAACGACCTCAGCGAATACTATCAGTATCTCGCTTATCAGAGCTATTACAACAGCATGTACGGAGGATATGGCGGTTACGGCGGATATGGTTACGGCGGCTATGGCAGCAATTACTACAGCAACTATTACAGCTATATGATGGCTGCAATGTATGCCGGAGGCCAGACTACTACCTCCACCACCTACGAGCTGGATAAGGATTTCTATTACAGAGTAGCTCTCTGCGGACCGGCCTCCACTACGGAAGTTCCCAAACTCCGCATTACATTCTCGGTCCCGAGACAATAACTAATCAGCAGTGTAATCATCACCCTTCCAGCTGCCTATAGTATAGGAGCCGGAGGGACGATAATATATGCCGCGACCGTTGCGCGAGCCGTCTTCCCAGTAACCAAACCATGCACCCCCGTCTGTCCAGAGGAAGACGCCCCATCCATGTCGTTTGCCATCCTTGGTCTCGCCTACGTACATATTGCCGTTGGTGTACTCGATACACTCAAACTTATATGCTTTGAAGCGGCCTTCCATGGGATAAGACTCCGTAGGCGCGTCGTTCTTGAAATCGCCGAAGTAGATCAGGGTTCCGTTTTTGTCGTAGCAGGTGCCGGTTCCCTCTTTGATATTCTTTGAGTAGCTGCCTACGAAGTATGCGCAGTCTTTGCAATTATTGATGTAACGGCCGTCTTTCCCTATGAAATAGATTCCCATCCCATCGCGGTCGCCGTCTTTATAACGGCCGAAGTACATATCATCATCGTCGCTCCACCAATACGCACCATAACCATTGCGGCCGTCGCTCAACTGGCCGCGATATTTTCCGTTGGTGTAAGTCCATTCCGGATTGTCAAACGACTTCTTCATCATATTGCGCCAATCTCCCCGGACAAGGGCGTTGCCGGTTACAGCAGAAGAGGAATAGTTGCTCTCGCCGCTTATCACCGGGCGGACGGACATTCCGAAATAACGGAACAGGTCATACACCTTAAAGGTGCCGGTCCAGTTTGTAAGGCAGTATGCGCTATGCGAGCTCGAGAGGGTTGAAGACCAGTACTCCAGCTCTTTCCCTGCAAGCATATTGTTGTATCCTGCAGCCGGAAGGAAAATTGACTGGCCGGTAGTTTTGCTGACAAACCTATAGCCATTCACGCCATCAAGGGTTATCCAGGAGTAAGTACACTTGTCGAGCAACTCCTGCAATTCTTCCTTGGAAGGCATACGCCAACGGCCGCCCCAATTCTGTCTTGCAATATCATCGGCATAGGACAGACTGGTAAGATTATCTACTGGGCCGTATTTAGAATTCGTAACGTATTTCGAAATTTTTACATTGTCCCAGGAATCTCCGCTTGTCCTGAAGCGATAATTCGGCCAGCTATATTCTCCCTTCGAAGACGTCTCTCCCCAGGCAAACAACTTTCCACCGTCGGCTGGCTTCGAAGCGCCCACATTGCAGGTCGCCCATTTTACGCTCAGACCAAGGTCCACCCATTCGTGGCCATTTTCAGAGCCACTGACCGAAGATGGTTGGGCGGGAGTCGGCTTTGCCGGGGTCGGCTGAGGCGCGCTCTTTACCTTAAGATCCTTTGAAAGCTGGGTAGTCTGGTCGCGCTGAATGTCAACTGTGAAGGTCAGCGGATCATAACCGTCTTTTCGGAGCTCGACACTGTGTTTGCCGATAAGAATAGTCTGTGAGAAGATAGTATTGCCTGCATGCTCGCCGTCAATCCAGACCTCAGCGCGGCTGGGGTTGGACTGTATCTGAAGTTCGCCGAACATAGGAACCGGAGCGTCAACTTTGACATCTACTGTTTGGCCTTCGATAGTGGAACCGATTACTCCGCGGGATTGCGGGATGTGTGAGGGACGGCTTGCCTCTACTTTGTAGGTCAGTTGGCTGTTCAACTGAGTCTTCGACCCGCTCTTGCCGCGGAAAACTTCCTTGCCCGCCGGATCGGTAACCACTATGTCCGCCAGGGGGTCATCACAAAGGAGAGTAACCACTCCGAACTGAGGCTTGAGCTCGACCTCCCAGTATAACAGGCTACCGTCTCCACTTAGCGTTTCCCGAGAATTTGTTACGTAGTAATTGTCCTTACGGAAGGTGAACATATGTTCGCCCTTGGATATCTTCGTGGATTGTTCGATAGGGGTTGTCCCTAGAAACTCTCCGTCTACATACACATCCGTTCCATCAGGATAGCAGTCAATATTATAGGTGTTGTATGCCGGTTTGAGCTTGACCTTAACCTCTTTCATCCCCCTCTTCACATTGATATTGGAAGTCCAGGTTTCGTAGAATTTACTGCTTACTTCGAACCAGTAGCTGCCTTCGGCGAGGAATGCGTCATAGTAGCCATCCGTTATTTCCTTGAAATTGATGACTTCGTTTTTGCTGAGTCCATAGGCGACGCGCGCCTGCTTAGGGTCGATAGTCATCTGGACTCCTACCAGTCCTGAACCACTGTATGTCTTCACTATCGTCACCGACGATTCTACGTTCAGCCTCATCCTGTAGACTTTACCGGGCTTGAGCGAGACTCCTATCCAGTCGGTGGGGGTATAGCCCTCAGAAGTGAACATGATGTTGGTGACTTTAGGCGAAACCCAATACCACCATTCTCCGGTCTCCTGACGGTAATTCGAGCCTCCTCTGGGAGGCGCAACCGGGGCCATCCCTCCCCTGGTCTGGAGAACCAGGGTCCCGGACAGGCTGTTGTCCGGGACGACCTTGATAATCGCGCAAACATTGTCGTTGACATCGGTCTGACGATAGTAGGATGTCGCGTCCGCATCGTCGGGGACCAGCTCAACTTTTGATCCGACGCTCATCGATATCTGCCCGAAGGCTGTCAGGCCGGCGAGCAGAAGGCAGAGAGAGGTAAGCAGCTTTTTCATGGGGCTAGAGGGTTATGGCCTTCGCGCCCGAATTGTCCATGCCCGGCATCGTGAGCCCGACGGGCGCGCCTACGTAGGTCGGGTCGCAGACTACGTATTTCTTACCTTCGATCAGCAGGTAGTCTCCGCTTACTTCGCCGGAGAAGTTGACCGCCGTGGCAAGATGTCCGGGGTAGTAGATCAGAACCACCGGCCGGCCTACGAGGTCGCGGACGAGACGCGAGAACAGAATCGAACGGTCTTCGCAGTCAGAGTACGGGTAGAATAGCGTTTCGTCGGCGAAGAACGCACGGTCGCAGCCCCAGACTGTGTTGTCGTATTCGTAGACGAAGGCGGTCTGGACGAAGTTCAGAAGGACGCTGATCGCCTGGAAATCGTTCATTCCGGCTATCGCCTCGCGGAGTTTCGGGTAGATGGATTCGCGGGCAACTGCGCTCATAGGGGTATTCGCATAGAAGCGCCAGCGGGTGATGCCGTTGTTGTTTGCAAATGACTCCGGGTATCCGTTGTAAAAGTCGATGAGGTTCCGGTTCGTACAGACGCTGACGCTTGCGGCCGGATAGTCCCGGGACTTCAGGGCCCGCGGCTCGCTAAGGTTTGCTTCGAAGGCGTTTTCCTTCATCATGACTACAGACATGGGGACGGTTCCTTCGAGGCCCTTACCCATCACATGGTAAGACCTGTCATCCGAGCCGTCGAAAAGGTAGCACCTCCGGTCTTCGATATTGACGAACGGGTATTTGTAGATGTCCTGGTCTGCGGGAACGAGTTTGTGGAGCGAGTTTTTCGAGTCCCTGGCCAGATACAGGCGGAAGCCGGACTGGGTGAGAATGTAGGTCTGCAGGACTACTGCCTCGGGGGCGGCAGCGCTGCCGTAAAGAGTCTCCGTAAATTTATCGACCACCTTCAGGTATGCCCAGTCGCAGAGTGAACGTTTCTGTTTTTGGGCCAGAAGGTCCACCAGCATATTGTCGTAGTCCGGACCGCTGAGGGTGTTCCAGAAGTCGGCGACCTGATTCTCCTCTACTCCGCTCAGGCGGGCCGGCGCAGGATGGCGGACGGAGAAAGGGGTTCCGTAAATCGTGAACGAAGAGACTTCCTGCTCGGGGACTACGAGCTCCTCAATAGGATAGACGGGGGTAGGCTCGGGGACCGGAGCGGGAGCAACCGGCATCTCATCAATAACGATGGGTTTATCCTTCGGGGTGACATTCTTCTCCTCTTCCTTTATTACGACGGGAGGGATATTCTTGTCTTTGTTCTTCGGAACGGGGGTTGCCTTTTTGACGGATTTCTTTTCCCACGGCAGACGCATCGACTCCTCGAAGCGCTTGTTTACCGCTTCGCGCTGAGCCCTGAAGGTCTTTTCGACCCTCTCTGTCTGCTGTTTGAATTTCTTGTCGTTCTTACTGCGCAGGGCGTCGAACTTCGAGTCCTGGGCCAGGGCGGAGAGGGGCAGAAGAAGTACCGCCACCAGTATTGCAATTATCCTTTTCATCGTTAATATAAGGAATAAAGAAGAGCGTAAGGGAAGAAGCAGATACCTAATCCCAGGCTTACTGTAGGAACCAGTCCAACCGGAGTAACCTGAACGCCTGCGCCGATATCGAACCAACTGAATTTATCGCTGTGCCAGCCAAGGCGAGTTCCGGCCTCAACACCCATTCCTTCATACATAAAACCGGCGCCGGCATACAGCTGCCAGTCCACTTTCCTATAATCCCAGGTTAGCCTCACGACCGGCCCTGCCGAGAAAGAAGCCTCTTCGTATCCAATTGAGCCCATATACCTGAGATAGTAACCAAGGTGTTTGCCGCACTGGGCATATTGGAGGCCGATCGCAAAGTCGTCGGGGACAAAGCCCATTTCATAATCAAGGAAATACTTGGCGAATTTATCCTCTTCCCAACCCCATTTCCAGTTGAAGAGGTGGACATCCTTTCTCATTGTAAGGTTTAGAGACGTTGTCTTAGCCTCGCGGATGAAGACCTCAGAAGATGCTTTCTTGTATCCGCTGTGGGTGGCGGTAACTGTGTATTTCCCCTCAGGAAGAGAGGTTGTGAAAGGAGAAAACTTCGTGATTGCGGCTTTACCTCCGGTGATATTTACGGTGGCCCCGGACACATTGCCGGTACTGACGCTCAGGAAACCGTCTCCCGGGCCCTTGATCATTGCCTTGGCGATCGAGACGACCTGACCCTCTTCGATCTGGACGGTGAACGGGTCGAGGTGGTAGCCGTCCAACTTAAGCTCCACGGTGTGCCTGCCGACAAGCAATTCCCGGCTGAAGGCCGTGGTCTTTTTGGTATCTACTCCGTCGATGAAAACTCGCGCACGCGAGGGGCTCGAGGATATCTGGAGGCCGCCGTAGATGCCGACCGGGGCGTCGACCTTGATTTCGACTTCCTTGCCCTCGATCGTGCTGCCCTTGATTCCCTGGGCCTGAGAGTGGTGGGACGGCCTGGACGATTCGAGCTTGTAGGTAGTTCCGCCGCTGTTGAGCTTGACCCGAAGGCCGCTCTTTCCGGTAGCGATTATCTTGGTCGCGTCGCTGACGGTAAGGGTAGCGTCGGGGTCGTCGCAGACGCAGGTGACCCATCCGAACTGCGGACGGAGCTCCACTGTAGGCACTTCCTGAACCGAGCCGTCGCCGGGGATATCGACAGTGATCGGCTGGATATAGTAGTCTTCCTTCCGGAATTCGAGTCTGATGCCCTGCCCGCGGCGAATCTTGTCCGACTTGGAGATGGGGGTTGTTCCAATCAGGCGGCCGTTGACATAGACCTCGGCGCCCGAGGGCTCGGAATCGAGGCTGAGGTAATTGAAGGCCGGCTTAAGGGAGACTGAGACTTCTGGAGAATCGCTCGTGACCTCGTACTTACCGGTAGCGGGCTCGTAGAAGCGGCTCTCGACGCGGTAGTAGTATGTTCCCTTATCGAGAAAAGCCTCGAAAAGGCCGTCTGAAAGGACACGGCTTCCCATATCGCAGTCCGGGGTGCGTCCGTAAAGGACGGTGGCCTCGGGCGGGAAGACGTTGAGCTTCATGACGCTCTGGCCGAGAGTAAAGGTAGTTACGGTAGCTACTGCGGCATCGACCGTGAGCTTCAACCTGTAGACATTCTTCCCCCTGAGGTTTACTCCAAGGTATTTTGTAGGAGTATATCCCTCGCAGGAGAACATTATGTTAGTGACGACCGGAGATACCCAGAACCACCACTCCCCATCGGGCCGCTTCTCGGATTTGACGGTTGCCGCTCCACCCTTCGTCTGAAGGACGAGGGTTCCGGTAACCGGATTGTTGAGACTGACCTTGATAATAGCGCAGTCCATGTCGTTTGCGTCCTTAAGGGCGTAGTACGAGCGCGCGTCGTTGTCTTGAGAATCCAACTCGGCGCGTCCGTTAACCGACATATTGATCTGCGCAGACATCAGCATCGGGATCAACAATGCCTGCAGCACGATAAGAAACCGTCTCATAGATTGTTTATACCGTAGATTCCAAAGTCCGGATCAGGCTCAGGCTGCCAGGTTCTTACATGGATAAGAGGCCTCGCCTGGTCTGAGATATCTACCAAAAGATACAGGTAACCGGAGTCACCGTAGTTGCTGGAGAAATAATCCTGCTTAACCTGAATGCCGTACAGATTGGTGTTGGTTCCTCGAGTAGTCTTAAGAACGCTTACGTTCGAGAACTTGAGGTTGATGTATTCCTTACTGCGGAAACTGCGCTCAAGATTCTTTATGTACTGAGCCTTAGTCTGGCGGTTGTACTCGAAGGCCTCGCCCTGGAGTTGAATTCCTCCTTCGATCACTGTCCTGACCACCCTCTTTCCGGTGATGATAAGGGCGTCGTCGGAGAAGATGGACGAGATGTGGTCTATGTTCATCAGGGCAAATGCGGTCTTATATCCCTCAAGGAAATTGATGAGGACCATCTTTGCGTCGTCTTCCCACTTTGTCTTACTTAGAATATCCTGCAGCGACTCCGACTCAAGACCGAAGGTAACGTCATTGATAAGGCCCTCACTGTTAAACGAAAACACTACATTCTCCATGAAAGATTTATAGTTGTTCCCGAAGGAGAACATCATCGGGATGCTTCTGCAGTAGACGTTTCCGTCGAAGTTGAGCAGTTTCACCGGGCCCCTCTTGATAACTCGTGCATTGCCGTAGTTAAGCAGGCGGGTATAGGTATCGAAGCCCTCTTTCGAGAAGAGATCGACACACGATTCATAGTCCTTTGCGATAAGGCCGTCGAGGACTCGGTTTATCGTACGAACGTAATAAGCGCTGTCCCTGACTTCGGAGAACTTAGTATGGGCAAAGCCGCTGTTTACCTCGCGCGCGAGTTCATTCGCCGCGCTGGCTTCGATCGCTTCCTTCGCCTTTTTTATCTGCCGCCTGGTCTTCGGAACCTCGTCCTTCACCGGGATCCCGGTCTTGTATGCGTCTGCGAAACGTATTCGGCCGACCTCGCCGAGCGCGAGCTTCATCTCCGGATCGGAGATTGATTCGTCTTCGTAGGTATACTCGACCCTGACATCGACATTCCTTATGTCCATATTCGCCCGAAACTCGAACGGGCCGACCCCGTCGCGCGCCTGAAGGACCCCGCTTTCCCCAAGGCCGTCGTTGACCGTGTAGTCCAGGGTAGTGACCGGCTCGCCTTCGAAGGTGACGTCGAACAGGCCGAGCAGGTTATCCTCAGGCGAACGGCCGGTGAACGTGAACTTTATCCCGTCCAGGATACGCTCTATCGCTGAGCGTGAGTACCACTGCGCCGGCTCGCCTCCGTATTCGGGCTGGTCTGCCGGAGGGAGTGTGCTGTTCAGCAGCAGCGCCCAATAGTTGTACTTCAGCGCCACGTCGAACTTCCTTTCGGCCTCGGCGTTCTCGGCGACCTTTAGCATGCTCGTCACCTTGCCGGCGCGGGCATCATAGATGTCCTGCAGGTCCTTCTTCGAAAGGAAAGCCAGGGCATAGCCTGTTTTCTTGCGTTTGTCGTAGAAGGTTCTCGTCTCTACGAAACGAAGGGTTACGTCTGAAGAGAAGCTGACGCTGGAGGTGTATTCCGTCTCCGCCTGGCCGTTGACGTCGTGGTCCTTGAACTGGGTTACTGTCTGGACATTGACCTTTATCTGGCTTGCAATGTCGCGGCGCGCCGCGGCCAGAAGAGCCTCGACACACTCAGCTCCTGACCCTCCGGCCTTATTCACCTCATGTTTGAGGGAATAATAATACTTCGGGGTCAGGTACTCATCCCACTCCGTAGGGTAGCCCTGAGAATACCCCGCGACTGAGAACAGAACGCTCAGCGCGGCGGCGGCCAGTAACTTACGCATTGTTTACTCCTCGTCTTCGTCCTCTACCTGGAAGATAGTTCCGAGGATGTCTTTCTGAACCTTCTCGAAAGCCTTGAGTTCCTTAGTGGAGAGCTCCTTCGGTTTGTAGTTGAGGCAGTTTTTGTAGATCTTCTCCCAGTTCTTTGCGGGCATACCTACACGGGCCCAGATCTTATAGAGCTTGCTTTCCTGATCGAACTGGATTACGGTCTCGCCGAAGGGGGTGAAGCCCTGTACGGTACTGGTACTTACCTGAGAAAGATACCTGCTGAAGTCCTCGGTTGCGCGGGTTACGCGGGTGACTTCTTCCTCGCTTCCCTGATCTGTAATCTCGCTGATAGCGTCAGAAACCTTCTGGTCAATGTTCTTCACATTGAAAGTATTCGAGATCAGAGAGTAAGCGGCGCTGCGGGCCATCTCCTCCGCGATCCTCTGGTTCTGGGACTCGCCTACTGCGGTGAAGTAAACGAAAGGAACTTCTACGATCTTACCGCTCTTGTAGCCTTCGCCCATTGCGTAGCCGAACTGCGACCAAGGGGCCTGGTTTACTGTTGTTCCCTCAACGGTTTCGGTCTGAGTTACCTCGCCGGGCTGAGGCTGAGTTGCTTTCTTGGAAGATCCGCAGGAAATAGCAGCGACCATTACTGCCGCCACTGCGATGATAGAAAGAATGCGTTTCATAAGTGTGTTATTTAGTTTTAATATGTTGTCGGTTTTCAAATATACTTCTTTTTTCTTATTTCCAATAAAAAGAGAACGACTCTTCAGCCGTTCTCCTTGTACGCGTTTCCGATATCATTCGTCCAGAATAATTATCTCTGGCGGGTTATACATGAATCGGCAAGTAATCGTCCTCTCCTTTCCTGTAAGGGTTAGCACGAATACGCTATTTTGAGGAGGGGTATGGTCGGCGTCAAATTCAATATTGCCGCGTAGACCGACAAGGTCCCAATCTGACAAATTGACGTCTGCCAAACTACAAAATTTTGTTGTAGGAAGCTCGGGCCATGGAATTGAATCGAAATTAGCGTAAGTCTCATACTTTACCTTTACATACGGATTCCATGTTTCGCCAGGCTCAATTCCATACCATTTGTCCTCGCATGAAATATTAATGCTTGTCAATCTACAAATGTATGGAGCATTAGGCTGCTCATCCCTATATCCTCCTTTATTATCCCCCAGTTCTTCCCGAATCTGCTTCACCTCCTCATAAGAGTATCTGCCGGACCGGTCAAATTCCCACGACATCCCTCTTGTGCCATAAGGTTGGGACAGTGTTATCTTCTTGGGGTAAAAGAAATCATCGAAATAATATGACCAATAACTACCTGTTCCAGGAAGTGGAAGGTTCTGCTCGGATGTGCCCTCATTATTGGGTTTACATCCGCAAAAAACAGCCCCCGAAACGACTGCGATGATAGAAAGAATGCGTTTCACAAGTGTGTTATTTAGTTTTAATATGTTGCCAGTCTTCGAAGATAATCATTTCTTTTTATATCTGTCGATATTCTGCCTTGGAACCCCGACTCTTAAGTATACCGTATAGAGTTTGCTGTCTTCATCGAAGCGGATTATCGTTTCGCCGACACGGGTTACGCCGCTTAGTTTCGCTCTGTCTTTCCTGAACGCCTCTGCCATCCTGGCCTTAGCATCAGCTTCGGCTTTCGACTCTGCCTGACTCCGGATAGTAGATTGACCGATACCGATGAAACAGGAGTATTCCACCTCCACGATCTTACCGTCCAGATACGTGTCCATTTTCTCATAACTGAACTCCGGCCACGGATCGTCCAGGTTGAGCTTTTTATGTGAAGCGCCGCATCCGGTAAGGATCATCGCTATTGAAAGTATGGTTATCAGCCGTTTCATGCCCTCAAATATACAAAAAAAGAGAACGACTCTTCAGCCGTTCTCCTTATAGGTTTGTTGCGATTAAGAATTAACCGAGCTTCTCGGCGACCTTGTCGCAAGCGTCCTTTACAGTCGAGATGTTAGCAGTCTCCTCATCGGGAATCTTGATGCCGAACACCTTCTCGAACTCCATAAGAAGTTCTACAGTGTCGAGAGAATCTGCTCCCAGATCATTTGTGAAATTTGCGGTCTCTGTAACCTCAGAAGGTTCTACACCGAGTTTGTCAACGATGATAGCCTGAACCTTTTTTACGATTTCAGCGTACTCCATTGTGATTTAAATTTTAGTAGTTTGTATTTTTTAACTCTTTCTTTCTAACCGATTGAACTGCAAAGTTAGTTAAATTTTTTATTATCCCAAATCCGCCCCGCTTCCCCTCACGTCCGAATATATATTCTGAGCCCCCGGTATGGCCTCCGCACTCATTTCCGCCAAACTGCCGTCCCGACAACTTGCCCCACACCATGTTCTAGTAAGGGTGAGGTTTGCGCCTAAGGCCGAAATCGGCCATAGCCGTCCCGCTCACCTATCCCTGGATACCTTCTGCAAGGGGCGCCCCTTGAGGCTACCTGGCGGAAACACTCATTCCGTCGGAAATACGCCCTCGATCTTCGCCGGCAACAAGAAGAATCGCCAAGATGAAGCCAGGCGATATGCCGTACAGCATATTCTGAGAGGGGTATGCTGGCTTCATACGACGAAATCGGCATGTGAAGCCAGGCCGAAGCCCTCAGAGGCCATTCTGGTAGGGGTGGTCTGGCTTCATCTTGGCGAAAAGGCCGAAATCCGCGCCAAAAGCGCCTCAATCGGCGCCGGAAAGGGGAAAAACGGAGCGATCCGCGCCAAAAACCCGGAAATAGGCGCCGCACAGCCGAAAACTTCGTACTACTCTGCGGAAATTCCCGCAGAGTAGTAGCAACTTTCTGCCAAGTAGCTCTGAAAAGCATAGTCTCCCAGCGAAAAAACAGTAGGGAGACGACGAAATAATTTATGCTTCCGGTTTGCTGAGTTTCCACCAGATGCGGACTCCGTTGATGCCGTTGATAAGGTAGAAAGAGTATTTTACCAGAGGGATGATGGCGTAACTGGCAGAAGGGTCGTGGATAAGGATTCCGGCCCACATCACTATCGAAGAGATATTGACCAGCAGCCAGAGATACCACTGCTCCATATAGGCGAATGCGCCCATCGCGAAGGCGACTATATTGGCCGTTGTGATGAGTGCGTCGAGAATAATTTTTCCGGCAGAAAGATCCGAGCCCGACTTAGAAAGGGCGAACCAGGAGATGACGGCAGCGAGAGCGAACACCCCGACGAAAATGCCACCGAATTTCAGCCATTCAGAACCCTTGCCGATACGCTGGGCCTTGACCTGCTTTTTCGCTCCCGCTCCCTTTTTCCGCCATTGGAAGAATCCCACGAACTCCATCGGAATCATATACAGGACATGGAGAAGGAACTGCGAAGGATTCTTGCTGTCGAAAAGAATATAGGAGTAGATTGCCACGTCAATCAAGCCGAAAAGGAAGGTCCAGATCGAGCCGTTGGCAGAACATACAGTACTGGCCACTCCGGCGAGAGCCCCCACGGCGGTAAGCAGAAGCAACAGCACCCGCGACTCCGAGAGAGACTGCACGAACAGGCCCCAATCTGTAATTCCCAAGTCGCGCATCTTCGCAAGACACGAAAGCACTACACAGATCGACATCCCAGCAAGGATGAAGACGTTGAACCATTTATTGAATTTCTCTTCGTTCATTTCAGTTTTTCTTTAATTGTCGAGGCGAGCTTAGGGCCGACGAGCGCGGCGAGGTCGGCCTCTGAGGCGGCGGCGATTCGGGCGACGCTGCCGAAGCGCAGCAGCAGGCGCTGCTGCGTACGCTCGCCGACTCCCGGGATATCGTCGAGCACGGAATGGACCTGCGACTTGCGCCGTAGGCTACGGTGGAAGGTAATGCCGAAGCGGTGAGCTTCGTCGCGAATATGGGTTATCACCCTGAATGCCTGCGAGTTGCGGTCGAGGAACAGCGGATACGGATCCCCCATCCGGATGATTTCCTCCAGCCTCTCAGCCAGACCGACTATCGTAAAGCGTCCTTCGAGTCCCAGTTCCTGAATCGCCTGCCAGGCGTAATTGAGCTGGCCCTTGCCGCCGTCGATTACGACCAGCTGGGGCAGATCGTCGGGGGCCTCGGCCAGCATGCGGGAATAACGGCGGTTCACAACCTCTTTCATGGTCGCATAATCGTTCGCGCCCACGACTGTCTTTATCTTGAACTTCCGGTAGTCCTTCTTCGACGGGAGCCCCCCGCGGAACACGACGCACGCGCCGACCGGGTTGGTTCCCAGGATATTCGAGTTATCGAAGCACTCGATATGTTCCGGAAGTTCCTTCATCCCGAGCGCGTCGCGAATCTCCTCCAGAGCCTTTTTCCTGAACTGCTCCGGATCGGTCTTCTCCAGCTGTCTCAGCGAATTGAAATGGAACTCCTTCGCATTCTTCGCGCTTAGTTCAAGCAGCGCGAGCTTGTCGCCGCGAGAAGGAATCTTAAACTCCACTCCCTCTATCTCCACATCCGGCATAAAAGGCACTATCACCTCCCTTGACAGCTCCCCGAACTGCGACTCGATCTCAGCGATAAAGGCGCTCAGCATCGACTCGCGGCTCTCCTCGATCTTACTCTTGAGCGACAGATTCAGCGACTGGATCACCGCCCCGCCGCGAATGCGCATATAATTGCCCCATGCGGAAAAATTGTTTTCGAAATCCAGCGAGAAGACATCGGCGTCCACATCGCGGGCAGCCTGAATGACGCTCTTTGAGTAGTGTTCATTCAGCACGTCCAACTTTTCCTTGCATTCCTGCGCCGTCTCAAAATCGAGCTCGGCCGCGGCCTGGTTCATACGCGCGGTATACTCGCGGATGAGCGCTGCGGTATCTCCCTTGAGGATGCGGACTATCTCTTCGATATCTCGGGCATATTCTTCCTGGGAATAGGCTCCGATGCAGGGGCCCTTACACTTCCCGATATGGAAATCAAGGCAGGGACGGTATTTGTGGCGAAGTATCGCCTCCGAATCTATCTTATACTTGCAGGACCTCAGGGGGTACGCGGACCCGAAAAAATCTACCAGTGCATGGGCATGGCGGGCGGAACTGTAAGGCCCGAAATAGCGGGCGCCCTTAGTCACTCGGCGGGTAATGAACACCCGCGGAAAGGGCTCGTCTGTAACGCATATCCATGGATAGGTTTTCGAATCCTTTAATAATATATTGTACTTCGGCTTGTACTGCTTGATAAGATTGTTTTCAAGCAGAAGGGCATCTGCCTCCGAATCTACTACCGAATACTGAGCGTCCGCAATCTTGCTTACAAGGACGCGGGTCTTCGCGTTCAGCCTTTCGGGCGCCACAAAGTATTGCGCGACCCGTTTATGGAGATCCTTAGCCTTGCCTACATAGATAACCGTTCCCTCGGAATCGTAATAACGATAGACTCCGGGGGAATGCGGAAACAGTGCTATTTTTTCTCTAACGTCCAAGAGCCTCCTTAACTGCAGCCTCGATAGCCGCGCCGCGAATACCCTTCTTAACGATAGTTCCGTCGGGGCCGAAGAGCATTATCTGAGGGATGGAGTCGAATCCATAAGCCTCGGAAGCGATCTTCTGGGCATTGATTATCTGGTTCCAGACAACGCCGTGTTCTGCGGCGGCTTTCTTTGTCTCTGCGGGATCGTCCCAGACTGCTACGCTCAGGACATCGAAATCGGGGCCTGCGTAGGTCTCATAGACGTGTTTGATGTTCGGGATTTCCCTCTTGCAGGGACCGCACCAGCTGGCCCAGAAGTCAACGAGAACCCACTTCCCGCGGCCGACGAAATCGGAGAACTTCACTCCGTCAACTTCGAAATCGATAAAAGGCTTTCCTTCTGCGGATTTCTTAAGAGTCTCGAGGCTCTTTTTTACCTTAACTACAAAATCGGAGCCCTGAATCTCGGGGCCAAGGGTCGCGATGAGTTTCTCTGCCTCTTCCGGCTCAAGATCTCCGTAGACCTCCTTAAAGGCCATCAGACCAAGTTCGTTGTTGCGGTTCTTCTTAACGGTCTTGAGACAAAGATCGGTGTATTTACCCTGAGCGGACTCGTAGACGGACTGAATTTTAGCCTCTTTTTCAGCCTCCGTAAGGGCTGCGTCTGCCTCGACCGTCTCAACCGTAGTGTTGAACTCTGCTACGATAGCCTCCAGGTCCTGCTGGAACTTCGCCTTTTTTTCTTCGATATTGCCGCTTGAGCAGGCAACTACCATCGCGGCAGTTACCACTGCCAGATAAAAAACCTTCTTCATAATAAAGCAATTAAAAAAACAACCGGCTGCGCCCGAAAGCGAAACCGGTTGTAAATATAAGTAATTTTTCCGTGAGGAAAACTACTTTCCATTGTCCCTGCGGGGGCGACGGTCTCCGCGGCGTCCGCCACGGTCGCGTCCACCCTGACGGGGAGCGCCGGATGCCTGGGCATTGGCGGCAGCGACGGCTGCAGGAGTAAGATCCTGACGTCCGTACTTCTCGCCGTTGCAGATCCAGACCTTGATGCCAAGAGCACCAACCTTGGTACTTGCGACTGCAAGTGCGTAGTCGATATCAGCGCGGAATGTGTGGAGAGGCGTACGGCCTTCCTTGAACATTTCGCTACGGGCCATTTCAGCACCGCCGACGCGGCCGCTGATCTGAACCTTGATACCTTCTGCGCCTACGCGCATCGTGTTCGCAACGGCCATCTTGATAGCCCTGCGGTAGCTGACACGACCCTCGATCTGACGAGCGATGGAATCGGCCACGATGTTGGCGTCGACTTCGGGTTTCTTGACTTCGTAGATGTTGATCTGAACATCCTTACCGGTGACCTTCTTAAGCTCTTCCTTAAGTTTGTCGACCTCTGCGCCACCCTTACCGATGATGAAACCGGGGCGTGCTGCGTAGATAGTGACGGTGACGAGCTTGAGAGTCCTCTCGATGATGATCCTCGAAAGGCTGGCCTTGGCAAGGCGGCCACCCAGATACTTGCGGATTTCGAAATCTTCCGCGATCTTCTCCGCATAATTTCCACCACACCAGTTAGAGTCCCAACCACGTGTGATACCGATACGGTTGCTGATAGGATTAGTTTTCTGTCCCATATTACTTGTTCTCTACTGGTTTTTTGACATCGAGGACGATGGTGACGTGGTTCGAGCGCTTGCGGATGCGGCCGGCCCTACCCTGGGGGCAAGGACGGATACGCTTCAGCGTACGGCCAGGACCTACCATGATCGACTTGACGATCACGTTTCCATTGTCCAGTTCTTTAGACAGTTCCGGGTTCTTCGCTTCCCAGTTTGCGATAGCGCTCTTGAGAAGTTTCTCGAGACGGCCGGATGCCTCCCTCTTCGAGAATTTGAGAAGATCGAGTGCGCGATTTACCTCAACGCCTCTGATGGTGTCTGCAACAAGACGCATCTTGCGAGGAGATGTAGGCACATCGTTCAGCTTTGCAATAGCGGTGGCTTTCTTCTGCTCCTTGAGCTTTTCAGCCATAAGTCTTTTACGAGCTCCCATTGTTTACTCCTTATTTCTTGTTGTTACCTGCATGTCCGCGGAATGTGCGGGTCGGAGCGAATTCTCCGAGTTTGTGACCTACCATCTGCTCAGTTACATAAACCGGAATAAACTTGTTTCCGTTGTGAACAGCGATAGTATGGCCGATGAAGTCAGGGGAGATCATGCTGGCACGTGACCAGGTCTTGACCACCTCTTTTTTCTTGCTACCATCATTCATAGCAAGAATTCTACTCTCCAGAGCTTCCTGGATGTATGGACCTTTTCTTAATGAACGACTCATAATCTCAATTGTTTATTCCGATTACTTCTTTCTTCTTTCGATGATGAACCTGTTGGATGCGGCCTTAGGGTTACGTGTCTTGTATCCCTTTGCAGGCAGACCCTTGCGGCTGCGAGGGTGTCCACCGGTTGCACGTCCTTCACCACCACCCATCGGGTGATCGTGCGGGTTCATAACGACACCACGGTTGTGAGGGCGGCGGCCAAGCCAGCGGCTGCGGCCAGCCTTACCGAACGACTCGAGGTTGTGGTCTGTGTTGGAAACGACGCCAATGGTAGCGCGGCAGCTTACCAGAACCATACGGGTCTCGCCCGAAGGGAGACGAAGGATGGCGTGGTTGCCCTCACGGGCTGCAAGCTGAGCGAAGGTACCGGCGGAGCGGGCCATTGCGGCGCCCTGTCCGGGACGAAGCTCGATTGCGTGTACCATGGTACCGACCGGAATCTCACTGAGAGGAAGAGTGTTGCCTAACTCGGGAGCGACTCCGCTACCCGACTCGACAGTCTGTCCTACCTGAAGTCCGTTGGGAGCGATGATATACCTCTTCTCTCCGTCGGCATACTGAACAAGAGCGATACGTGCGCTGCGGTTAGGATCGTACTCGATGGTAAGAACCTGTGCAGGCATGTTGTCTTTGTTACGAAGGAAATCGATGATGCGGTACATTTTCTTGTGTCCGCCACCGATATAACGCATGGTCATCTGACCAGTGTTGTTACGTCCGCCAGTACTCTTAAGAGGCTCGAGCAATGACTTCTGAGGCTTTTTGGTTGTGATCTCCTCGAAGGAGCTGATAGCCTTATTCCTCTGACCCGGGGTTACCGGTTTGAATTTTCTGATTGCCATTGTACTTCCCTCCTAGATGTTAGCGTAAAAATCAATCTTATCCTCACCTGCAAGAGTAACGATAGCCTTCTTGAAGTGATTCATACGACCGCGGAGAAGGCCGGCCTTTGTGTAGCGCTGCTTTCTCTTGCCGTGATAGTTGATTGTATTGACGTCGGCAACCGAAACTCCGTAAAGGGTCTCGACTGCTTCCTTGATCTGAAGCTTGTTCGCCTTGCGGTCTACCACAAAGCCGTAACGGTTCAACTTGTCGCCCTGAGCCGTCAGCTTCTCTGTAACGATTGGCTTAATAATAATTCCCATCTCTTGTCAGTTTTATTTGACCCTCGATGCGAGAACGTCCTGGACGCCGTCAACGAGAACGAGGTTGTTCGCGTTCATCACAGCGTAGGTGTTGATTTCGTCAACAGTAATGACGTTCACATAAGGAAGGTTGCGGGATGAAAGGAAAATGTTGTCCGAATTTGCAGGGAGAACGAAGAGGACCTTGCGGTCGCCAGCCTTAAGATTGGAAAGGATCTGAGCGAATTCCTTGGTCTTGGGAGCCTCCATTGCAAACGGCTCTACGATAGTGATAGCGCCTTCTGCAGCCTTGTAAGAAAGAGCCGAGCAGCGGGCGAGGGATTTAACCTTCTTGTTGAGTTTGTGCCAGTAGTTGCGAGGTTTCGGACCATGGATGGTACCGCCGCCTACGAAAATACCGGATTTGAGAGCACCGTGACGTGCACCGCCGCCGCCTTTCTGGCGTCCGAGCTTCTTGGTGCTGTGTGCGTTCTCGCTGCGGTCCTTCGACTTGCTGGTTCCCTGACGCTGATTTGCGAGGTACTGAACTACGTCGAGATAAATTGCGTGGTCGTTCGGGGTAATACCGAATACTTTCTCGTCAAGAGCGACCTTCTTTCCGGACTCCTGTCCGTTGATTTTGTAAACTGAAAGTTCCATACTCTTAAGCCTCCACAATTACATAAGAACCCTTGGCTCCGGGAACGGAACCTTTGACAACGATAAGATTGTTCTCAGGGATAACCTTAAGAACCTCAAGGTTTTCAACCTTTACACGGTCGCAACCCATGTGACCTGCCATACGCATTCCGGGGAATACGCGAGAAGGCCATGAAGATGCACCCATAGAACCGGGGTGACGGAGACGGTTGTGCTGGCCGTGTGTCTGGCCACCTACTCCGGCGAATCCGTGGCGCTTGACGACGCCCTGGAATCCTTTACCCTTCGAAGTACCAACGACATCTACGAAAGGAACGCCTTCACCGAAAACGTCCGCGACCGTAAGGGTGTCGCCAAGTTTGAGCTCTCCTGCGAAGTCTGCCTTGAACTCGACAAGCTTGCGCTTAGGAGTGGTTCCTGCCTTTTTGAAGTGCCCCTGAAGAGGCGCGCTGGTGTGCTTTTCTGTAGTTTCGTCATAGGCAAGCTGTACAGCGGCATAACCATCTTTTTCTACTGTACGGAGCTGCGTAACAACGCACGGACCAGCCTCGATAACGGTGCATGGAATATTCTTTCCCTCGGCACCGAAAACGGAAGTCATTCCGATTTTCTTTCCAATTAATCCAGGCATTGGTTTGATTAATTAATTGTTTATAAATACATATCCCTTTTTTCAAGGGGGTGCAAAGATACGATTATTTTTTTGATTGACAAGAGGTTGGAAAGATTTTTGTAAATTTGGGCATGATTGGAAAGATTTTACTGATCGCGGCCGCTCTGTCCGGATTCGAAAAGTGTGATTCCGTTATTCTGGCCGCCATCGCGCAGGGGAACGCGCCGGGGGCCGTGCTCTGCGTAGTCCAGGGCGATTCCATCGTCTATGAGAAGGCCTACGGCAACAAACGCGTCTACCCGAAACCCGAGCCCATGACCGTCGGGACCGTCTTCGACCTGGCCTCGCTGAGCAAATGTGTCGGGACCGAGATCTCGCTGATGCAGCTGGTCGAGCAGGGCCGCGTCGGGCTCGACGACTATGTAGACCAGTATCTTCCCGGCTTCGCGCCGTGGCAGGACAGTACCGGGGTCCAGCGGATTACCGTACGCCAGCTGATGACCCATACCTCAGGCCTCGCCCCGGTAGCCCGTGTCCTCGAGCTTGGCCGCCGCCATGCCGACAACCGCCCGAAAAAGCTCCGCTCTTATATAATAAAGGAACACGAACGTCGCGCCCGGCCCGGAACTCAGCTTATCTATAGCTGCCCCAACTTCATCACCCTTCAGTATATACTCGAAAGCGTCACGGGCGAGCGCCTCTGCGACTACGCCCAGGCCAACGTTTTCGACGCTCTCGGCCTGCAACATACCTGTTACTTCCCTACCCGAAAACGCATTCCGAAGGCCGTCAAGGCCAATATCGCCCCCACCGAAGTCCTATGGCGCAAGAAGACCGACCCTCAGCAGATAGGGCCGCGGACCAGGAACGGCAAGGCGCTGCTCGGTCAGGTCCACGACCCGACGGCCCGCCGCTTCAACTGCGGAAACTCCGGAAACGCGGGAGTCTTTTCCAGCGCCGAAGACCTTGCCGTCCTCTGCGCGGCCCTCATGAACGGGGGCGAATACCGCGGCCGCAGGATCCTTCGCCCGGAAACGGTCGAGCTTATGTTCACGGAACAGGATGGGGCCTTCGGCCGTGCGCTTGGCTGGGATACAGCCGGCGGAGGGTCCGGGTTCGCTCAGCCGTTCGCTCCGGATCGGGTCGCCTGCCACACCGGTTATACCGGCACCTCGATCGTGATCGACCTGGACCGTAAGATTGCCGTGATACTGCTCGCGAACAGGGTCCATCCGGTCGACGAAGGCGGACTAGGCAGGACCCGCGCCGCCGTGAGCCAGATTGTTGCCGAATCCCTCAATAATTACTAAATTTGGGGGCTATGCACAATTTGCTTCTCGATATAGGTTTTTTGCATGTGACGCTGATCGATGTCCTGGACATCCTGATGGTCGCGGCAATCATATATTTCCTCTTCCGCTGGATCAAGGGCTCCGCCGCGATGAACATCGCCCTGGCGATCGTGGCCCTGCTTTTCCTCCGGATTCTGGTAGACGCGCTGAAGATGACTATGATGTCCGCCCTGCTCGGGACGGTAATCGATGTGGGCGCTATCGCGCTGATCGTCATCTTCCAGCCCGAAATCCGTCACTTCCTTTATAATCTCGGGCGAACCACCTTCTCCGGCGACAGCAACTCCTGGCTCGGAAAACTCTTCCACCGCGGAGAGTCGATCCTGGCGGCAGACGTAGCGGACGAAGTAGTCCAGGCCTGCTTCGAGATGGCAGAGCAGAAAGTAGGAGCGCTTATCGTCTTTACCAGTACGGATCCTCTGGAAGACATAGTCTCTACCGGCGACAAGGTAGACGCTACTGTTACAAAGCCTCTTATCGAGAACATTTTCTTTAAGAACGCACCGCTCCACGACGGAGCGATGATAATTCGCGGCAGCCGTATCGTAGCGGCGCGCTGCACCCTTCCCATCACAGACAGGACGGACATCCCGGCCAGATACGGCATGCGCCATAAAGCCGCAATAGGCATCACGGAAAAGACCGATACGAAAGTGATTGTGGTGAGCGAGCAGACCGGAGACGTATCTTTCGTCGAAGACGGAAAGCTCGAGAAGATGAAGAGTAAGAACGCCTTAAAACTCAGGCTCGGAGATGACGGACAGAAGACTGGAAGCGAAGCTGGGGTTTGACAAGGTCCGGGAGACTATCTCCAACCGCTGTCAGACTGAATATGCCGCCGACAGAGTCGCCGGCGAGGAGTTCAGCGCCGATCCCGAAGAAATTCGCCGCCGCCTGCTGCTGACAGACGAGATGAGGCTCATCCTGATGTTCGAGGACAACTTCCCGACCACCGGATATATAGACGCTCTTCCCTTCCTGGAGCCCCTTCTCAAGGAAGGCTTCAGTGTAGATAAACTCTCCCTCGCAAAGCTCGCTTCCCTGCTGGAACTCTCTCGAAAGACTTCTCAGTTTTTCATCACTATAAAAGACGGAGTCTACCCTGCCCTAAAGAAGATGACCTCGAAGATGGTCTCCTTCCCCGAGGTACGCCGCCGGATAGAGAGTATCCTCGATAAATACGGCGAAATAAAGGACTCCGCCTCCGAGGAGCTGCTCCACATCCGCCAGGACCTCCGCGCAAAGGAAGCCGCAATCAGCAAGAAAGCGACCGCAATCCTGAGCAGCGCTAAGGCAGACGGAATAGTAGACGGCGATGCTTCGGTCTCCGTCCGCGACGGAAAATTCCTCATCCCGGTCAGCACCTCCTCCAAGCGCAAAATCCGCGGCTTTGTCTACGATCTTTCCGCCTCAGGAAAAACGACCTTCGTAGAACCAGCCGAGATAATCGAACTTGAGAACGAAATCAGCGAACTCCGCTTCGAAGAAGCCCGCGAGATTTCCCATATACTGTACCTGTTCAGCGAATTCGTCCGCCCGTATGTCCCGGACCTTATCGAGACAGCCAGGGTTCTGGGCGAGGTCGATTTCCTTATCGCGAAAGCACAGACGGCGCTGGACTATGTAGCCGGCGTCCCGGTAATTTCGGAGGACGGTTCGCTTAGCCTTCGCAAGGCCCGCCATCCCCTTCTCGAGAAATCGCTCAAGAAAGAAGGGCGGCAGATCTGCCCCCTGACGGTAGAGCTCTCCGAGCGGAAACGCCTGCTCATAATCTCCGGCCCCAACGCGGGCGGAAAATCGGTCTGCCTTAAGACCACGGGCCTGCTTCAGTACATGTTCCAGTGGGGCATGCTTGTCCCCACCTCCGAAAGTTCGGAGCTGCCCGTTTTCGACAGGATACTGGTCTCGATCGGCGATGACCAGTCGCTCGAAAACGACCTCAGTACCTACAGCTCCTTCCTCGCGGACATGAAAGACATGCTCGCGAAAGCAGACGAACGGACCCTGATCCTGATAGACGAGTTCGGTTCGGGTACCGAGCCGGCGGCCGGCGGCGCGATTGCCGAAGCGATACTGGCCGAATTCGACCGTCGCGGCGCGTATGGGGTTATCACGACTCACTATACGAACATCAAGCTCTACGCGGCCGGCGAGAACACACATGCCGTCAACGGCGCCATGCTCTACGATACCTCCCGTATCGCGCCCCTCTTCCAGCTCAAGATCGGCCTGCCGGGCAACTCGTTCGCCTTCGAGCTCGCCCGTAAGATGCAGCTCCCCGAGCCCATAGTCAAAGACGCCGAAAACCGGGCGGGCGAGGAGTTCGTGGGAATCGAGCGCAACCTCCGCAAGATAGCGAGGAACCGCCGTGTCCTGGACGAAAAGATCAGCAAGGTAAAGAAGACGGACAAGAACCTCGAAGAGCTCTCGGAGCAGTATGAGCGCGAACTGGAAGATATACGCAGCCGTAAGAAGGAGATACTCGACCAGGCCCGTCTGGAGGCCGAAGAAATAATCCGCAGCGCCGGAAGACAGGTCGAAAAGACTATCAAGGACATTAAGGAAAGCCAGGCAGACAAGGCTAAGACCAAGGAAGCCAGGGCCGAACTGTCCGGCTTTATCTCCGCCCTGGAGGAAAAGAAAACAAAGGAACGCAAAGACCACGACGAATACATCGAGCGTAAAAAAGCCCTGCTGGACAAGCGTAAGAAGCCGGTAAAGAATACCGAAGAAAGCCGCGAGGAGGCCTTCCGCAGCGCCCCTCTCAAGATAGGCGAAAAGGTAAGGGTCAAATCCAACGGTATGGTCGGCGAAGTTGTAGGAGTAAGCGGGAAGAAAGTAACGGTAGTGATAGGAAACATTACCAGCAAACTGCCATCAGAAAGAGTGGAGAGAATCTCCTCCAACGAATTCAAGGAAGCCTCGAAGAAGACCTATACGCCGGTCTACGAAAAGCGCGATCCCGCGATTACTGCCCGCAGGCTGAACTTCTCCCCCGAACTTGACATCAGGGGCGAGAGGCTTCAGGCCGCCCTCGATATAGTAGTCCGGTATATAGACGACGCCCAGATGCTTGGAATCGGGTCCGTACGCATCATCCACGGTAAGGGCACAGGTGCCCTCCGCACCGCTATTCATCAGATGCTGCGACGCAATAAAGCAGTGAAATCCTTCCGGCTCGGTGTTTTCGGAGAAGGTGAAACCGGCGTTACGATAGTGGAGTTGAAATAGTGCCTCATGCACAGCTCTTTGCGGGTGAATCTGATTGTCAGATTCGTGAGAAAATCAGGCGAAGAATGCATCGAAAATGTTGAAATCCACCAAATATCAACTGGTTGTTGACGTTTGATGAAAAATATGATATTTTACATTCGTATTTTATGGTAAGGAGCGGAGGATTATGGTATCCAAAGAGGTAGTTATTAATAATCAGGTTGGTCTTCATGCAAGACCTGCGACTTTCTTTATCCAGAAAGCCAATGAGTTCAAGAGCAGCATCTGGGTCGAAAAGGACGAGCGCCGTGTCAATGCGAAGAGCCTTCTCGGTGTTCTTTCCCTCGGTATTGTAAAGGGGACTGCAATTACCATCATCGCTGACGGTTCAGATCAGGACGAGGCCATT
>ONOI01000076.1 GCA_900319375.1 uncultured Bacteroidales bacterium
AGGAATGAGTAGCTGACTTCCTTGTGCAGTTCCGCGATTTCATCCGCCAGGTCGTCTCTCACCTTGATGTTTTCATCTTTCCACAGATCCTCTGCTTCGCACAAAGGATAGAACTGCACGTACCCAAGGTAGTCCATGATCCGAATGGCCGCGTCTACGATTTCCACCGCGATGCCTTCTGGCTTATTGCCGTGATGTTGGCACGCAGCTTCATGACCGTAGTTGAGGCAGTCCGCGGCGTCCACCGGATCACAAATATCATGTCCGTCAGCCTCATGGCACTTGTACCATACCATCGGCCTGCCCGCCCGCGCTTCTTCGAGTGCCTCGCTCAATTCGCTGTGGATCAGGGCGACGATGTGCCCTGGTTTCCTCTCACCTTCCCACCAGCCATGCTCCACGGCATTGTCGTGGATGCTTACGATCAGATCTTTAAGTTTTTCGTAGCGCTCCTTTCCGAAGTTGTAAATCTCTAGTAGCTGTTCCAGGCTTGAATACCCTCCGAGTTCTTCGCGGTAGCTGACCATCTTCGCGGCGAAGTACGGGCCGATTCCCGGAAGGGAGTCGAAGGCGGCTGAGTCTGCCTTGTTGATATCCAGACGGGGGATATCGATAAAGGGCTCTAATCTTTTGTAGACCGAGTCGGCTACTACATACGATTTTGCGAAGTCCTCCTTACGCCGGAACTTTCCTCCTTTCTGTCTGTAATTGTCGATGCTCTGGGCCTGCTTCTCGCTGAACCCCAGGCGTTGAAGGTCCGCGACGCTGACCGTGTTAGGATTGAAGCGAAAGGATTCGTGCTTGCGGGTCTTCGCCCTTACAGCCTGAACGGCGGGGGAATGCTGCGCGTATCGACGCTCGGACGAGGGTAGAGCCTGCGGAGCAGGCGTCGTCGCCATCAGGCGACCGGTCGTACCCGGGACTTTTGCTTCGGCAAAAGTCGTAGAGGGAGTAAAGACCGAGGGGGTGTCGGGGGATGGTATCCCCCGCATAATTATAGTGTCTGGTCTATCCCGGTTCGCTTCTATTTTAAGCTTTGCGGTATGCTGTACGAAAAGACATACCTGGTACCCGAGTATCAGGAAGGTTAATGAGATTGTTCCTACTTTGAATACTGTACCGACGCTACTGGTCCCGGTACTTGTTGACGTGTTCTGCGCGTGGCGTGGGCGGGAGTCCGGCGACGATGATGACGATTTCGCCCTTTGGTTCGTTTTCATTGAAGTATTTCGCTAGTTCTTGTAAGGTCCCACGGTGGTGGGTTTCGTGAAGTTTAGATATTTCGCGGGCTACGGAGCACTCGCGGTCGGGTCCGAAGGTCTCGGCGAACTGCGCGAGCGTTTTCGCGAGGCGGTGGGGCGATTCGTAAAAGACCATGGTCCTGGGCTCCTCGGCCAGCGCAGCGAGAAGGGTCGCCCGGCCCTTTTTCTGCGGAAGGAAGCCCTCGAAGCAGAAGCGGTCACACGGCAGGCCGCTCGAAACTATCGCCGGGATGCAGGCGGTCGCGCCCGGGAGAGTCTGGACCTCGATCCCTTCCTTCGCGCATTCGCGTGCGAGCAGGAAGCCTGGGTCGCTGATTCCAGGAGTCCCGGCGTCGCTGACAAGGGCGACGTTGAGCCCGCCGAGGATGCGCTCCTTGATCATCCCTACGGTCTGGTGTTCATTGAATTTGTGGTGGGAGAGCAGGCGGCCCTTGATCTGATAGTGTTCGAGCAGCACGCCGGTCGTTCTCGTGTCCTCGGCGAGGATGAGGTCGGCTTCCTTCAGGACTTCAAGCGCGCGAAGCGTTATGTCGGCGAGATTGCCGACGGGAGTGGGCACTATGTAAAGCTTGCCTGCCATCGCGTTATTTGAGTTTTCTGCGGACGGCCATCATCAGGCGGTAGACAACCTCTGAATTGAGGTTCCAGTCCGGGAAGTTGGCTATTACATAAGACACCGCTTCGGAGATGGATTCCATCCCGTTGAAGGCGGAGATAGTTTGCTGGAAGAGCGACGGATCCTCCTTGAAGAGAGTGTTGATAAAGAGGACGCGGTCGTTGAGGGAAATCGCGCTGATAACGTTAGCTATCGGCCCTCCGGGAAGGTCGATCATCCACTGATAATTCCTGGCGTCGGGAACTGTTCGGGCGCCCATCCCGGCCATGTCGATCGACAAGTCGATAATTTCGGGCTCGGGCTCCACGGCTGGCTCTGGCTCTTCGGCCGGCGCGGGTTCTTCGGCCGGCGCGGGTTCCGCTTTGAGTTCGACGGCCACGGGCTCAGGCTCGACGGTCGGTTCCGGTTCCGGATCTGCCATGGGCTCGGGCTCGACGTTTGGTTCCGGTTCCGGCTCGACTACGGGTTCGGGTTCGGGTTCTGCCGGCTCCTCTGCGAGGTCATCCTCGACCTGATCGGGGATCTCAGCGACCATCACTTGAAGTCTATCCTCCAACTCGTCCAGCTGAGCGCGGAGAGCGTCGATTGTTGTTTGTATTTCGTTGAAAACTTCTTTAACGGATTTTTCCATTTTTATCTGCGCGTTTTTATCTTTGTAAGACAAACACAAAACTACAAATGTTTTCTGAAAACCACAAAAGATCGGGCTGCATTGAAGTCATTTGCGGCTCCATGTTTTCCGGTAAGACGGAAGAACTTATCCGTAGGCTCAAGAGAGCTCAGTTCGCAAATCTGAAGATAGCGATCTTCAAGCCTACAATTGATATTAGGTATTCAGATGTAGAGGTTGTCTCCCACGACCTCCACAGCATCAAGTCTACCCCTATCAGCGATCCGAAACATATGTTGGAGATTCCTTCAGACATAGATGTGGTAGGTATCGACGAAGCCCAGTTCTTCAATGATGAACTGATCGATGTGTGTCAGACTCTCGCAAACCGCGGGGTCAGGGTGATTATCGCCGGTCTGGATACGGATTATCTCGGAAAGCCTTTCGGCCCTATGCCCGCCCTTATGGCTATCGCAGAAGACGTCCGTAAGGTCCATGCAATCTGCGTAAAGTGTGGTGACCTTGCAAATCACTCCCATCGTCTGTCGAAGAGCGATGACCTCGTTGTTCTTGGAGAAAAAGACGTCTACGAGCCTCTCTGCCGCAGGTGTTACAACCTCGCAATAGCGGAAGAAGCGGCGAAAGCAAAGAAGAAATGAATCCGCTGCTAAGCCGGATGCAAAGGCTGGCCGACCCCTCGCAGGTGGCCGGCCTTTCGCGTTTTTTCAAAACCGGCCCCGGACAGTACGGCGAGGGCGACAAGTTTCTCGGGATAAAGGTTCCGGGAACGAGGCAGGCTGTAAAGGAATGCTGGAGAGAACTGACTATGAAAGACCTCGAAGAGTGTATCTCCAGCGAATATCATGAAGTCCGGCTCGCTGCCCTGCTCGCCCTGGTCGAGATATTCAAACACTCCAAGTCGGGGTCCAAGCTCGCTCCAGGCGTTGCAGGTATTTCGAAGGAACAGTGTGTTCAGTTTTACCTGTCCCACACCGACTATATAAACAACTGGGATCTTGTGGACCTTTCCTGTTATCCACTGCTGGGCGTCTGGCTTCTGGATAAAGACCGTTCGCTTCTTTACGATTTCGCCCGCAATGGACGCAACATATGGGAGCAGCGCATCGGAATTGTCAGCACCATGACCTTTATCCGTGCCGGCCAGCTTGAAGATACCTTCGCCATCGCCGATATTCTATTATATCACTCTCACGACCTCATCCACAAAGCGGTCGGCTGGCTCCTTCGCGAAGCCGGAAAGCGCAACCGCACCGCGCTGGAGTTGTATCTTCAGGGGACTAGGCCTGGTGAAGCTGGTATTCGATCCGGAGATGTTTCAGGCGTAGGGTTAGTTGACGCCCGGAGGCAACGATATTTGACGATGCCACGAACGGCCCTTCGCTACGCGATTGAGAAGTTCCCTGAACCCCTTCGCCAGCGCTACCTTTCAGGAAAGGTGTAATCCTACCCTCCCCGCTTCTCAGAGCAAACAGACAGAAAGTTGGTACTACTCTGCGGGAATTTCCGCAGAGTAGTACGAAGTTTTGGCGGCGCGGCGCCATTTTCGGGGATTTTGGCGCGGATCGGTTGGTTTTTCCACCTTCCGGCGCTTTTTTACGGGATTTTGGCGCCGCGGGCCAGCCGGGGCGTGCATACCCTCACTGTTTCGGGGGAGGGTATGTTCAAAAATGGCCCAAAACGCACATACCCTCACTCATTTGGAGGAGGGTATGCTTGGAGGAGGGTATGCACGGGGGAAGGGGAAATAATCCGACTGATCTACCAGGGCTGCGCCGGGGCGGGAGTGGAAGCGCGAAGGGTTAAAAGGTTGGTACGATTTTGTCGAAGTCAGTTCCTGAGGTCGCTCGCGTGAGTGCTTGCCGGGCTTCTTGCCTGAGAGCCCGCGACCTCTTTCAACCCTTCGAAAAAATCGTCCCCGACTTTTTAGCCCGCGCGGGCTCGGCATTCCTGCAAACAATGAAGTACTACCCCTCGCGACAACATCCCTGCCGGGGAACTATTCATACGGGGGAAGCGTCCTTCCCCCTAGCCCCCTTCGGCCTTTCCGCCTTTAGCTTCGCTCGCCTCCTTCTCGCTCGGAAGAAGATACAAGTACCTTCTTCACTCGCTCGTGCGTCGGTTCCAACTTTGCTGACGCAAAGTCACGGCCCGGCCGGTCGGCTGATGCCGACTTCGTCGCTCCGCTCCTCTAGCTCTTACCAGATAAGCCGAAGGGGCGGAGGACTGCGCCTTGGCGCGGGGGCTT
>ONOI01000003.1 GCA_900319375.1 uncultured Bacteroidales bacterium
TCTTATCAAGGCGCTCAATATGATGGAGGGAGGCTTTGCGTTTATCGTAATGACCCCGAGCCGCATCTACGCCTGCCGCGACAAACACGGGATCAAGCCCCTGTGTCTGGGCGAGCTGGATGGGGGCTACGTAGTGAGCAGCGAATCCTGCGCATTCGAGATTATGGGCGCGAAGTTCATTCGCGACATCGAGCCGGGCGAGATCCTCTCGCTCGATGCCCACGGAATCCGTTCGACCACCTATTCCCGCTACAGCCGCCACCGTATGTGTGCGATGGAATACATCTACTTCGCCCGCCCGGACAGCGACATAGACGGTTGCAATGTCCATCTCTACCGTAAGGAAGCCGGCCGTCGCCTTGCCCGCGAATGCCCGGTTGAGGCCGACGTGGTTGTAGGTGTCCCCGAATCGGGCTTGAGCGCCGCGATGGGCTATGCCGAAGGCAGCGGTATCCCGTATGAGATGGGCCTTGTCAAACACAAATACGTAGGCCGTACGTTTATCCAGCCCGTCCAGTCGATGCGTGAGCTCGGCGTGAAGATGAAACTTTCCCCGGTCCACAGCATCGTGGGCGGCAAGAGGGTAGTGCTCGTAGACGATTCGATCGTGCGCGGAACCACCTCCCTTAAGATAGTGAAGCTGCTGCGCGATGCCGGCGCGACCGAGGTCCATGTCCGTATCGCCAGCCCGATGATGCGCTTCCCCTGCCACTACGGAGTCGACACCTCCACCCGCGAGGAGTTGCTCTGTTCAACCCGCGGCCTTGAAGAGGCATGCCGGATGATCGGGGCCGACTCGCTGGGCTACCTCAGCCCGGAATCGACCCGCGACTCGTGCTTTGGCTGCGCGGATCCCTGCCAGGCCTGCTTTACAGGCGAATATCCTACCTTATTGTACGACGATCAAAACAGCGAAGACTAAACAACTATGGCAAAATCATACGAAGAGTCCGGCGTGAATCTCGAGGCCGGATATGAAGTAGTAAGGCGAATCAAGCAACACGTAGCTTCGACCTCCAGGCTCGGTTCGATGGGCAATATCGGCTCTTTCGGCGGAATGTTCGATCTCTCCGCCCTGAATGTAAAGGAGCCCGTACTCGTTAGCGGTACAGACGGAGTAGGAACGAAGCTGAAGATCGCTTTCGCGATGGACAAACACGACACGATAGGCGTCGACGCTGTAGCGATGTGTGTCAATGATGTTCTCGCCCAGGGCGCCGAGCCGCTTTTCTTCCTCGACTACGTTGCGCTGGGCCACAACATCCCCGCGAAGGTTGAGGCTATCGTAGCGGGCGTCGCTGAGGGCTGCCGCCAGGCCGGCTGCGCTCTGGTAGGCGGCGAGACCGCCGAGATGCCGGGTATGTATGCCGACGGCGAATATGATATCGCAGGTTATACTACGGGCGTAGTGGAAAAATCTAAACTGATAGACGGCTCGAAGGTTAAGGTCGGAGATGTCCTGGTAGGCGTTGCTTCTACTGGAGTCCATTCCAACGGCTTCAGCCTCGTACGAAAGATAGTTGCCGATGCCGGACTTAAGTATACGGATGAGATTCCGGAGTTTGGCGGACGTAAACTTGGAGAAGTACTTCTTACGCCGACTAAGATATATGTAAAGCAGATGCTTAAGGTAATCCGCAGCTGTGATGTCCACGGTATCTGCCATATCACCGGAGGTGGCTTCGACGAGAACATACCGCGCGTGCTCCAAAAGGGCCAGGGCCTGGAAATACGCGAGGGAAGTTGGAAAATCCTGCCCGTCTTCAAGATGCTTGAGAAGTGGGGCGGAGTCCCTCATCGCGAGATGTTCAATATCTTCAATATGGGTATCGGAATGATAGCCGTAATGGATGCCTCCGAGGCTCCCAAGGCTATTGAAATACTCGAGGCCTGCGGAGAAAAAGCTTCTGTCATAGGAAAAGTAACCGATAAAGAAGGCGTATGCATAATCTAGCAGTTTTCGCAAGCGGGACCGGGACCAATTTTGTGGCCATAGCCAGCGCCTGCGCGACGGGCGTTCTCGATGCACGGGTGGCGGTGATGGTCTGCGACAAACCCGGAGCTGCGGTAATCGACCGCGCCCGACAGATGGGTGTGGAGACCTTTGTATTCGATCCCCACTCATATGCCTCCAAGGCTGATTATGAAAAAGAAATAGTCAAGGTCCTTGATGCTAAAGAGGTAGAACTTATCTGCCTTGCCGGCTATATGAGAATAGTCGGAGACGTACTTCTGAAGGCCTACGAAGGGAAGATAATCAACATCCATCCTTCGCTCCTTCCGGCCTTCAAGGGAGCCCACGCAGTTGAGCAGGCGGTCGCCTATGGAGTCAAGGTCTACGGAATCTCGATCCACTGGGTCAACGCCGACCTCGACGGAGGAAAGATCATCGCCCAGCGGGCCTTCCCCTATGAGGGCTCCGACCCGGAGGAAGTCCACCGCATCGGACAGAAAATCGAACATGAACTTTATATTGAAACCATAAACAAACTATTATGCGAGCGTTAGTAAGTGTTAGCGACAAGAGCGGCCTCGTGCCGTTTGTGAAGGGTCTGGTAGACCTTGGATGGGAAATCATAGCCACCGGCGGAACTCAGAAACTGCTTGAGTCCGAGGGAGTAAAGACTATCGGAATCAGCGAGGTCACCGGTTTCCCGGAGATATGCGACGGCAGGGTAAAGACCCTCCATCCGAAGGTCCATGGCGGTATCCTTGCCCGCAGGGACGTCCCTGCCCATATGGAGACCCTTAAGGAGAACGGAATCGAGACTATCGAACTGGTCTGTGTAAACCTGTATCCTTTCCGTCAGACTATCGCCAAGGAAGGCGTTACGCTTGAAGATGCGATTGAGAATATCGATATCGGCGGCCCTTCGATGGTTCGCAGCGCAGCCAAGAACTGGAAAGACGTTACTATCGTCTGCGATCCTTCTGACTACGACAAGGTCCTGGAAGAACTTCGCGCTAACGGCAAGACTTCAGACGAGACCCGCCTCAAGTTGTCCGCAAAGGCTTACACACATACCGCCGAGTACGACGCCTGCATTGCTACCTATATGCGCGCCCAGGCCGGCCTTAACGAGAAACTCTTCCTGGAGTACGACCTCAAGCAGGGACTTCGCTACGGCGAGAACCCCCATCAGAGCGCGAAGTTCTACGCCGCTCTCGAGCCCGCCCCCTTCTCGCTCGCTTTCGCCGAGCAGATCCAGGGCAAGGAGCTCTCCTACAACAATATCCAGGACGCAAATGCGGCTCTGAACGTGCTTCGCGACTTCGAGGAGCCCTTCTGCGTAGCTCTGAAGCATATGAATCCCTGTGGCGCAGCGGTCGGAAAGACTATCGAAGAGGCGTGGCAGGCCGCCTATGAGGCCGATAAGGTCAGCATCTACGGCGGAATCGTAGGAGTGAACCGTACCCTTACGGCCGAAGTCGCATCCGGCATGAAGCCGATATTCCTCGAGATCGTAATCGCTCCCGACTATACCCCAGAGGCCCTGGAGATACTCTCTGCGAAGAAGAACCTTCGCGTGATGAAGGTGGATATGACCCGCTCCGGCGCTCCAGTTCCTCAGTATATCAGCGTAAACGGCGGACTTCTTGCCCAGCAGCTTGACACTCAGGTTGAGAAGGTAACGGCCGAAATGTGTGTCACTAAGGTTAAGCCCACCGAGGCCCAGCTCGCAGATGCGAACTTCGGCTGGAAGATAGTAAAGCACGTAAAGTCCAACGCTATCGCCGTCGTGCGCGATAACCACACCATCGGCATCGGCGCCGGCCAGACCAACCGCGTCGGCTCCGCCGAAATCGCCCTTAACGAGGCCAGGAACGCCGGCTTTACCGATGGCCTGGTTCTCGCCTCGGACGGCTTTCTGCCCTTCGACGACACCGTCGCCCTCGCTGCTCAGTACGGAGTTACCGTGATAGTCCAGCCAGGCGGCAGCATCCGCGACGAAGACGCTATCAAGAAAGCAGATGAGCTCGGTATCACGATGCTCTTTACAGGAGTCCGTCATTTCAAGCATTAGAATATGAAAACCGTATTAGTCATCGGCGGCGGCGGCCGCGAACACGCTATAGTAGACGCGCTGAGCCGCAGCCCTCAGGTTGGAAAGATTTATTGCGCCCCGGGTAACGCCGGAATCGGTCTCCAGGCGGAGAATGTCCCGCTCAAAGACACCGACGTCGAGGGCCTCAAGGCTTTTGCGCTCGATCATGGCGTCGACCTTACCGTAGTCGGCCCCGAGGCTGCGCTCGCGGCCGGGATAGTCGACGCTTTCCGCGCCGCCGGCCTTAAGATCTTCGGCCACACCCGGGCGGCTACTGCAATCGAGAGCTCGAAGGAATTCGCGAAGCGGCTGATGGCTAAATACAATATCCCTACTGCGGCCTACCGCAGTTTCTCAGACTACGACGAGGCGCTCTCATACGTCAGCGCCCGCCCGCTGCCGGCAGTTCTCAAATACGACGGACTGGCTGCGGGGAAGGGAGTGGTCATCGCGTCCGATCTCGAAGAGGCCCGAAAGGCCCTTGCAGACATGCTCCTGGACCATACCTTCGGCCAGGGTAAGGTCGTCGTCGAAGACTTCCTCACCGGACCCGAATTCTCCTTCCTTTGCTTCGTGGATGGCGACCGCGTCTACCCGATGCCCCTTTCTCAGGACCACAAACGCGCCTACGACGGCGACCAGGGCCCCAACACTGGCGGAATGGGCGCATACACCGGCCTGCCTTTCATAACGGCCGAGGACAGGGAGTTCGCCTATATGGAGATAATGTGTAAGGCGGCCTCTGCGATGGTTTCCGAGGGCTTGCCGCTTTCCGGCGTTTTGTACGGGGGCCTGATGAAGACCCCGCAGGGAATTAAGGTAATCGAGTTCAATGCCCGTTTCGGGGATCCCGAGACCGAGGTGGTTCTGCCTCTGCTGAAGAGCGATATCTACGTAATCTTCGAAGGAGTTGCTACCGGTAGGGAAGTGTCTGATCCGGAGTGGTCGGACGGGGTTACTCTCGGGGTCGTGATGGCTTCGAAGGGCTATCCGGGCTCGTATCAGAAAGGATTTGAGATCGAAGGCCTGGATCTTGTCGATGCTCAGGTCTATCATATGGGGACCGTCATTCGCGACGGAAAGGTTCTGACAAATGGCGGACGCGTGTTGATGATAGTATGTGGAGGGAAGGATCTGGCCGCTGCCCGCGCCTGCGTTTATGAGCAGCTTGCAAAGATTCGCTGCGACAATCTTTTCTTTCGAAAAGACATAGCACATCGGGCTTTTTTTAGTACCTTTGCAGCCCCGAATAAAAATCTGTTAGATAATGTTTAAAAAATTTGTTGGTTTTAATCTGGTTGAAGAGATGCACAAGTTGCGTCACAACAAAATCTTCAACCCGCTTAAACTTAAAAAGAAAACTTTCGGCATACTGTTCGTTCTTGCCGTATTCCTTACTTTGTGGTTCCTGCCTACCGAGTCCTTCGGAATGGACGGACTGACCCTCGTTCAGCAAAGAATCATCGCGATATTCGCATATGCGACCCTTATGTGGGTGTTGGAACTGGTTCCGGCATGGGCGACTTCGGTGTCGATTATGGTCTTCCTTCTTCTCTTCACATCCAATTCCGGAGTGAAGTGGCTTTGCAACCCGGATGTCGCCGGACAGCTGCTCAGCTACAAACAGGTGATGGCCAGCTTTGCAGACCCGGTCGTGATGCTGTTCATAGGCGGATTCGTTCTCGCTATCGCTACGACTAAGACCGGGCTCGATGTACATCTCGCCCGTGTCCTGCTTTCTCCCTTTGGAAAGAAGAGCGAGAACATCCTTCTCGGATTTATGCTGGTTACGGCTTTGTTCTCGATGTTCATCAGCAACACCGCGACTACCGCTATGATGCTTACCTTCCTTACACCGGTCTTCAAGCAGCTCCCGGAAGCTGGAAAGGGCCGCACTGCGATGGCTCTCAGCATCCCTATCGCGGCTAACCTGGGCGGAATGGGAACCCCTATCGGAACTCCTCCGAACACTATCGCGCTTAAGTATCTCAACGACCCTGAGGGCCTGAATCTCGCTATCGGCTTTGGCCAGTGGATGCTGTTCATGGTTCCGCTCGTCATCATCATGATCATCCTTGCCTGGATCCTTCTGAAGAAGGTTTTCCCGTTCACTCAGAAGACCATCGAGCTCAAGATCGACGGCGAGATGAAGAAGGGCGCTCAGACTACTATCGTCATCGTCACGATGATCATCACTATCCTCCTCTGGATGACCGACACCCTTACCGGTGTCAATACATACACGGTCGCGCTTATCCCGTTTGCGGTATTCGCGCTTACCGGCATTATTACGAAGTATGACCTCGAAGAGATAAACTGGTCTGTTATCTGGATGGTCGCCGGCGGTTTCGCCCTCGGCTATGCGATGAACGGATCCGGACTCGCAGCCCTCGTAATCAGGGCCATCCCGTTCGGCCAGTTCTCGCCGGTTCTCATCGTCCTGCTCTCCGGCCTTATCTGTTACGTTCTTTCGAACCTCATCTCCCACTCCGCTACCGCGGCTCTTCTGATGCCTATCCTGGTGGTGGTCTGTACGGCCATGGGCGACAAACTTGCAGCGATCGGAGGCCCGACTACCGTCCTTATCGGTGTCGCTATCGCTTCCAGCAGCGCTATGATCCTCCCGATCTCTACTCCTCCGAATGCTCTTGCATACGCAACTAACCTGGTCCAGCAGAAGGACATGGCCCGTATGGGAATCACCGTGGGCGTACTGAGTATCGTACTCGGCTATGTAGTCCTTATCGCTGCCAGGGCTCTCCACATTGTCTAACCTCATAAGAACACTATAATGAAGAAGATACTATTATTTGCAGCCATCGCGCTTTCGCTGGCCGTCTCCTGCAGGCAGGAACAGAACCCGGTGGAGCGTATGGTAGAGGATTATGCCCTCGTGACTATCCCGGCCCCTGATCTTACCGGTATTACCGACAATGGTAAGGAAGTCCTCAGGCTTTATCGCCAGGCGGCCGACGAGGTAGATAAGATCTATTGGAAACAGGTCGTTGCCGAAGGCGCAGATTTTACCTCTAATCTTGAGGATCCCGAGAAGCTTTATGCTGAGATCAACTACGGCCCCTGGGACCGCATTACCGGCAAACCCTTCATAGTCGGCTATGATTACAAGCCCGCCGGAGCCCGCTTCTATCCGGAAGATCTTTCTGATGATGAGTTCGAAGAGTTCGACGATCCAGACAAGCTCAGCCCTTATACTCTGGTCGTTCGCGACGGCAGTCAGCTGAAGACTGTCTGGTACCACGATGCATATGCTTCAGAGATTGCTAAGATCGAAGGATATCTGAACCGCGCTGCAGATGTTACCATCAAGCCCAGCGTGCGCCGTTATCTTCTCGAACTGGTTGAGGCCCTCAAGACAGACAATTATTACGAGAGCGCAAAGGCCTGGCTCGAGATGAACGACAGTAAGATGGATCTCGTTCTTGGACCTATTGAGGCTCTTGACGATGCCCTTTACGGAACAAAGGCCTCATACGGCGCCTACGTCCTGCTTAAGAACCTCAAGCGTACGGATGAACTCAACGCTCTGTCTGCAAGGATGCCTGAGCTCCAGAATATGCTCCCGGGTGATCCTGCCAACCGCAACTTCGTCCCCGGTGCCGAGTCCGATATCTTCTCCTGCAACGTTCTTTACTGCAGCGGCTACACCAATGCCGGCTACAAGGTAATCGGAATCAATTTCCCTTACGATGCAAAGGTCCAGGAGGAACTCGGAACCCGTACCATCATTTTCGACAACATCATCCGCGAGAAATTTAACCGTACCGTATTCCCGGTCGGCAAGTTCCTCCTCGAGGATGCCGAGCAGCCCCATGTCGACGGCAGCGCCTTCTACTGGCTGATCGTCTTCCGCGAGATCGCCAAAGGACTTGGTGTAAAGGAAACCATCAACGGAAGGGGAACAGTTGCCGAGGCCCTTGGAAATGAGGCTCTCGCGATCGAGAAAGCTAAGTCAAATGTTCTTGGAACCTGGCTCTGCGCCCTCGAAGCCGAGGCTTATCATATCAGCGCTATCTTCCAGAAAGAGGATGTTCTGGCGACCTTCGTTGCCAACACTATCCGTTCCGCCAGATTCGGCGCCGCGGATCCTACCGGTGTTGCCAACATCCTGGTCTACAACTACCTGCTCCAGAACAAGGCTATCATCTTCAATTCTTCAGCCGGCAGGTACAGCATAGACTACGAGAAGACTTGGAGTGCGCTCGAAACTCTTGGCGCAGAGATCCTCAGGATCCAGGCTACAGGAGATATCGATGCCGCCAGGGCTTGTATCGAGAAATACGGAATCGACGGCCTTGAGAGCCAGTCCGACCGCCGCGTCCTCGCCCGCGCGAATATCCCTGTAGATATCCGCTTCTGCTACGAATAATTTATTTCGCAGATATCCAGACAAGAGCGTCCTCGTTCAATAGGCAGAGATTAGTCGTATGAAGCGAACGTTACTCCTTGCGCTGGCTGCTATTCTCGCCTTTTCCTGCGAGGAGAAACAGCCCATACCGGATCCAGAACCCACTCCTACCCCGACCCCTCAGCCCGGACCGGACAAGCCGCTGGCGGGAGAGTATGTTCTGCCGCTCGTCGAAACGACTGATACACACGGATATATAGTCAACAATGACAACGGGACAATCCACTACCGTCTGGCGTATATAGCGGACAAGATCAACGATATCCGGGGCCATGGCGCCGAGTGTGATCGCGACCGGCTCTTGCTGCTTGACGGCGGCGATATCTACCAGGGTGCGAGCGTGTCGAACCTCCAGGGCGGTGTGCCGCTGTTCGTGGCCTACGACAGGATGGGCTATGACGCGGTTGCCGTCGGGAACCACGAATTCGACTGGGGGATCACGACCGTCATCGACGCGGATGCGACGCTGCCCGATTACGAATGGGAGGGAACAGCCTGCGTCAGCGAAGTGCCCGTCTTATGCTCGAACCTCTATCAGAACGGCAGCCGCGTCCCTTTTACCAAGGACTATGCGATTATCCGTAAAACGGCGATGAATTCCGAAGGAGAGAAGGTTGAGGTCAAGATCGGGGTCATCGGTTTCGCCCCCAACTACGCGAGCAGCATTATGACAACGAAGTTCACGGGAGCGGGCTACTCTCTTCGGGAGGACTACTCGATTCCGCGCAATATTGCCGCCGAGCTTGAATCCACGGGCCAGTGTGACGCGACAATTCTGCTGACCCACGATTCGGCGAACGATGCCGCGGATAATCTGGGCAGCAACAGCGTCATCGACCTCGTACTCGGCGGCCACTCACACCGCACAATGAGCGGCAGTACATCGTGGGGCCTTCCATATCTGCAGGGCGGCCGCTATGCCGAGCATTTCGGCTATGCGGAGCTGCGCTTCTCCGTTGACACGACCGGGGCGGTTTCATTCCTCTCCGTGGAAAAAATGCGGACGGAAACGGTGAACTCTGATCGCGATGTGTGTTCGCGGGCAGGGCAGAATGCCTCCGACCTGGACGAGGATATCCTGGCGGTATCGAAGAGAGCCGTTGAGATAAGCGCGGCGCAGCTGGAGGATGTTATCGGCTATATCGATGTAGGGGCTACCAGCTATCGTTTGGCAGGTAGTGGTGAACGGTGTTCTGCGATAGGCAACTGGATGTGTGATATAATGAGGCGCATAGGCGATGCGGATGTCTCTTTTGTCAATGGGGGAGGGATCCGCACTTCGTTCCCGCTATACGGTTCCAGCAGGGATATTACCGTAGCGAATGTCTACGAGATGTTCCCGTTCTCGAATGCCATCTATGTCTATAAGCTTACATACGCGGATCTTCTCAAGGTATTCGAATACTCTTTGACAAGTGGAGGAAAGAGTCTCTTTACCGGTATGACGGGCCTTGACTGTCACTTTTATTCGGACGGCGAGATCCATTCTCTGCGTCTCTGGGACGGAACGGTTATCTACAGCGGCGGAAAATGGACTGGAGACTGGGCTTCGCGTAATGTCATTCTTGCGGTAAGCGAGTTTCTGGCTACTTCCGAGCGTACGGACTATTCTACAGGTACGCCCAACCCTCTTGTAGAATGGAACAGTACTTCAAGGCTGCTCTACAACAATCTGGTTGATAATGAGAATGCCGTTCTCGTTCTGCGCGAAGAGGCTGTAGCTTCCGGAGGACTCCTCAAGGTGGATGATACCGCTCATTTCATTGTGATGGATTGAAATAATCCTCCTTTTTTCCTATTTTTGTACGCATTACAAATCGATAATGCGTATGTCCCAGGAATTTGAAGCTCTCAAAGCTGCTTTTAAAGAGCAGTTCGGTACCCGTATAGATTTTCTTCGAGATACTGAGGTTTATTCTTCACCTCTTTTCAAGTTCCTGCGCTCTCTTCCCAAGGGTGCGGATCTCCATGCCCATGCAGATGCTATACTTCCTATAGCAGAGCAGGTAGAGTTCCTGAAAGACCATCCCGAGCTGGTGATTACTCCGGAGTGGCAGATACACTACAGCGGAGTGGGTGCTCCTTACGGCAGCCGTACTATGGAAGAGTGTCTCGCTGAAGGCCTTACTGTAGATGATTTCAGAAAGTATTGGACTGTTTTGGGCGCGGGAGAGCAGCGTACCTGGGACTGGTTCGAGGGTATCTTTATCAAGTGTGGTTCTATCTGTACCTCACCCTCGCTTGTTCAGGATTACTACACTCGCGTTCTGAAACATTATCACTCTATTGGAGTCGAACACCTCGAGCTTCGCTGTCCTTTCTTCGGTACGCGCGAAGACGCTCTTGCGCGAGGCGAAGCGCTTTTGCGCGCTCTTAAGACCGTAAGGGCAGAGGTGGATCCGGCAATAACGCTTCGCATCGTTGCCTGTGGCGGAAAGAACGATGTCTGGGACCCTCTGTTCGATACTTTGATGGAGAATGCCCTGTATGTTCGCGAAAAGGTAAAGGACGGTGACGAATACTTTATAGTTGCTATTGATATAGTCAACGACGAGGATCGAAGCTACTCTTTGGCTCGCTACGAAGACCGGGTACGTAAGATAATCGCTGATAACCCCGGCCTTCATCTTACTCTCCATGCAGGGGAGAGCCTGAGCGGCGAGAATGGAGAGATCGCAATCGCGCTGCGCTGCGGAATTGAGCGCTTGGGCCATGGATTCAATCTGTATCGTTATCCTGAGCTGGAGGAGGAAATACGCCGTAAAGGTATCTGTATGGAGATATGTCCGGTTTCCAACGCTGCTTTGGGCTACTGCGCAGATTTTGCTAAACATCCCGCGGATGACTACCGGAAAGCCGGAATTCCTCTCGTAATCTGCTCCGACGATCCGGCTTATCAGGCCTATGAACCCCTGACTGGCGATTTTCTGGCGGTCACCGTAGGTTGGGATTTATCCCTGGAAGATGTAAGGCAGCTCTGCCGCAACAGTATAGAATACTCTTTCCTCGAGCCAGCCTCTAAATCGAGACTGCTCAGTTATTGGGAGAAGGCTTGGCAGCGAGCTACATCTTAGAGCGTAACTGGCGGAATCTCAAGGGGGTTAGCCCGTCGTGGAGACTCTTGAAACGCGTGCTGAAGTAGCGCGGAGTAGAGTATCCGGCTTTTTCTGATATCTCAAGAACCGAAAGGGAAGTATTTGTCAGTAGTTCTTCTGCCTTCTTCATCCTCATCTCGTCTATCACTTCTGCGACTCCCTTACCGTAGGATGCATTCATCTTATAGTATAGAGTCGAACGGCTCATAGCCATATGGTCTGCTATGTCCGTAACGCTCAGCTGGGTATCTGAAAGGTGATCAGAAATATAAGCCTCCACCTTTCCTGTAAAGATACTGTCCCTTTCGCGCAGCTGGGCTTCGAGCTCGCGTATCTTCCGCCTGCTCATCCTTCCAATCAGGAAGGCAATCAGACTGACAAGAATTGCGATGTAAACTACAATAGCTGCGATTGAGTTGTACCAGGGTTGCAGAACTCTTATCGAAGACATCTTTTTAGGCCTGCTCCACGAGCCGTCTGATTTCAAATATGATACATTGAGCGTGTATCGTCCGGGTTTAAGCGCGGGGAGAAAAAACACGTCCTCATAGGTCTCTACGCGCAGTGAAGACGACCCGGACAATGAATATTGATACATAACTCTTTCGAAAGGATCGGCTCCGCTGAGGAAGAAAGAAAGAGAAAGAAGGGAGTAGTCGTGGGGGAGCCTGATTGAGTTCTGCGAGCCGTCGCGAAGCTCTACACTCTTCTCTTTGTCAAGACTGAAGTAGCAGTCGGCGCCGATCTCAAGAAGACCTGCAGTTCCTCCCAGATAAACGGTTCCGTCTGATGACCTCGCGCTGGAAAGTATCTCGTTGGCGGGAACGCCGCGGTTCTCTCCGGTCATCTCGATAAAACCGTTCCTGCTGAGAAACAGTGAGTTATCAGCCGCTATCCATAGGTTGTCGGCTCCGTTTGTTTCCAACCGGCTGACTCTGGAGAACAGGCTGGTCTGTACTTTAGTTATTTGAGAAGTACGCGGATCGAATGAGAATAGCCCATAGTTAGTCCCGAACCATATCAGTCCTCCATAGTATACTGCCGTGTTGACATTTCCTCTTTCCATTTCAGAATGATAGATGATCCGTATCGCCGGGGTATTCAGGTCTATCGTAAACAGGCCTTCCGAAGAGTAAGCGTAGGATGTTCCGTTTCCGGCGGATCCGATTACTATAAGTTCGCTTCCATATCCGTTTGTTTCGTTTGGAATGGCCTGAAAACGCCATGTCTTGGGATCAAACAGGTATGTGTTTACAGCGAGAAGCAGAATACGTCCGTCCGGAAGTGACTTGATAGTAGGTGAATTGCTGTTAAAGCATTCTTCAGCATTAGTACGCTTGTCTACCAGAGTAAAGGGGCGAAGGCGCATAGTCCTGCGGTCCATCAGGAAGAAACCTCTGTTGTAGGTAGCCAGGATAAGGGTATTGCGGTCGAAATCCACTATTGAAGTTACCTTGAGCCCGGCCTGATCAGGAGCGAATTCCAGACCTTCGGACGGGCGGTAGCGGCAGACTCCGCTGCCGTCGGTTCCGAGGTAGATATTCCCGTCTGATGATGCAAGAACGCTGATTATGACATTCTCTGCGTTCGGGTCGATTTCCGTCATGGAGAATGTCTTGATAGGGGAGGGCTTCAGGCCGACCAGTCCGGAGCGGACGCTGCCTATCCAAATATTATCGTGGGGGTCGGGATATAGAGCCGTAACGGAAGGCGGAATGTGTCCTGATACCTCCTGAGGACTGTCTCCGAGCCGAGTGATATGGTGGGTCTTGAGGTCCATCAGCTGTACTCCGGATCCATCGAATCCCATCCACAGCGAGCCGTCTGCGATAGTGAGGGTAAGAAGCGGTTCGTCCGGCATTCCGTGGCGCCCTTTGGGCATATTGAAAAGATCCGATTCCAAGGAAAGATCGTACGCCACAAGCCCATATCCAAGTATAGATACATATAAGATATTTCCATCCAAGGCTGAGGCCATTATAAGTCTGCCCTCCAATCCGGGTATGTACAACTTCTCCCCATCGCTCCTGCGTGCCGGTCCCTCGCGCTTGTCCAGGGTATACAGCTCGCCATTGTAATTGAATAGTGCCTGATAATCAGTATATACGTCTGATTCACCCCCTGAGAGGCTGCCGTCGTTATACGACAAATATAAAGGACCGAAATGTCCTCCGAACCAGATTCCGTTCTCATCCTCAAGCGCACATGTTGCCTGACTGTCGCTTATCTTGATGAAAGAATCCCCGGAGACATCATAACGGAAGATTCCTTTGTCTGTAGATGTCCAGAGCTGTCCGCGGCTGTCTGTAAACAGGAAGTAAACATAGTTTCCCTCTATTTTTCCAGTACCGTCATCAAGAAAAGTCCGCAGTTTTCCGTTTCGGTATTCGTTCAGTCCGAAGCGCGTACCTATCCAGAGCCCTCCGCGTCCGTCGTAGACGACTGATGTTACAGCAGACTGGGAAATACCGTTTTCCAGGCCGATGTTCTTCGTATAGTAGCTCTTTGCTCCTAAAGTCCAAAATTGGAGGATGAGGATGAATAAAATTGGAATCTTTTTCACTGTATATAAATATCTTTGGACAAAAATAGATTTTTTCTGGAAATAATCAGTATTGTTTGGAAATAAGATTTTCCATATTTGCATTAACCAATTGAACAAATTATAACATCTAACGATAACCCAGTATGAGAAATCTGTTTATCTGTCTCCTCTCAGCTGCTGCATTGCTTTTTAGCGGTGTCCAGCTTTCGGCGCAGACTAGAACAATTTCTGGAGTCGTTCTCGACGAGACCGGAGAACCGGTAATCGGAGCGGCCGTCATCGAGACTGGATCGAAAAACGGAACAATCACGGACTTTGAGGGAAATTTTGAACTCGAGGTAACATCCGGCGCTTCCGTTACGGTCTCGGCGATAGGTTACTCCGATTATGTTTTTACCGCCTCCTCGGGCGCGCCCATGCGTATTGTTCTTAAAGAAGACTCGCTGATGCTCCAGGAAACGGTAGTTACCGCTTTTGCTACTCAAAAGAAGGTAAACGTTACCGGAGCTATCACTACTGTCAAAGGTGATGACGTCCTGCTGGCCCCCGTAGCAAACGTCTCCTCCGCTCTTGTCGGTATTACTCCCGGTATCAGCGCTGTGACGGTCTCCGGTGAGCCTGGTCAGGATGCCGCAGATATCGCGATCCGCGGTATCTCGTCCTATTCGGGTAATACCGCTCCGCTTATCGTCATAGACGGAATCGAGCAGCCTGCTTCCCAGGCCATGAGTATCCTGAACGGGATAAGCGCCAACGATATCCTTGGAATAAGCGTTCTGAAGGATGCCTCCTCGACCGCAGTCTACGGTATCAGGGCTGCCAACGGCGTTATTATCGTAACTACCAGGCGCGGCCAGCAGGGAGCCCCGAAAGTATCTTTCTCCGGCAACTTCGGCCTTACCGCAGCAACAAATGTCCAGAGAGGCCTTTCTTCGTATGAGTACGCGCTCTTCCGTAACGAGGCTATCATGAACGAAGTCGCCGGCTACGGCAGTACTCCGCTTATGAACTACCTCTTTACTGACGATGATCTCTGGAAGTTCCAACACAACCGCGACTTTACTCCTGCGGAGGTAGAGGCGATGAACCTTACTCCTGCTCAGAAGCAGCAACTCCTTAACAGCGAGGCGCTTTACTATGGAACATCTGATGCGTATGCTGAGCTCTACAGCAGGATCGCTCCTCAGTGGTCTGCAAACGTAAACGTCTCCGGAGGAGCAGACAGGGTGAAGTACTTCGTGTCGCTTGGCTACTTCGACCAGCAGTCGATCATGCAGAACGCGAACTATTTCGGAGTAAATACCGGCTCTCGCTACCAGCGCTATAACGTGCGCGCGAACATAGATGTAGATATTGCGAAGTATACTACTCTCTCGGTCAACACCAGCGGTCAGTTCGGAACTACTACCGGCCCCGGAACGGGATCTCTTTACAGCCGCTACAGCGGAATAATGCAGATTATCTACGAGGGCAACCCCTTCACTAACCGCAGTATGATTATCGACGACAAACTTATCGTCGACTTCGATTACCCTCAGAATTCGGTTCAGGACGGACTCCACAAACGCACGGACAATGAAATGACCGGCGGATGGCTTCCTGCCCTGCTCAGCCGCTCAGAGGGAACTACAACAAATACCCGGGTAGATGTAACAATGCGTCTGAGACACGACTTCTCCTATCTCCTGAAGGGGCTCGATCTCCAGACCAGCGTACGTTATCAGGAAAACTACAGCAAAGTAGCAATCCGCTCCTTTGCGATTCCTCAGTATACCGTAAGGCGCTCTCTTACCAACCCCAACGAGCTCGAGTTCTTCGGCGGTACTGTAGGTACAGACAGCTATGCCTCCGGTTCTTGGGGCGGTATGCGCGATTTCTATGCTGATATTGTTCTCAACTATCAGGGCAATTTCGGCAAACACAACATCGGAGGCCTCGTACTTGGGCGCGCAACTAAATATACGATGCCCAACGACAGCTTCAACACCCCCAGCGGTCTTATCGGCAGTTCGGCCCGCCTTACCTACGATTACGACACACGTTATATGTTGGAGTTGAACTTCGCCTACAACGGTACCGAGAACTTTGCCAAAGGACACCGCTTCGGTTTCTTCCCGGCAGCTTCGGCAGGTTACGTAATCACAAACGAGCCTTTCTTCCCCGAGAACGATATTCTGACCTTCCTTAAGGTACGCGCCAGCTACGGTCTTGTGGGTAACGATCAGATCGGCGGAAAGCGCTATCTCTACCTCCCCGGAACATATTCCATCAATATGGGTCCCGGCAGCTTTACCAGCACAACAAGTTCCGGTTCCCTGCAGAGCAACTACTATCAGTTCGGTACTTCGACCGGCTCCTATAATACTATTTATCTCGGATCGGCCGAAGGCGCCCTCGGAAACGAAGACGTGACCTGGGAGAAATCCTCAAAATTCAGCACCGGTCTCGAACTGAAGATGCTTCGCAACAGGTTTTACCTTACTGCAGACTATTTCTCAGAGAACAGGCGCGACATCCTTACTACCCTGGGAGTCATCCCCGTCACCTTCGGTGTTCCTTCCTGGGATACCGCCGCAGTCAACGTAGGTCGGGTGACTAACCACGGTTTCGAACTTGTCGCAGGATGGGAAGACAGCATCGGAGATTTCCGCTACACTGTCGAGGGTAACCTTACATATGCGAAGAACACTATCAAGTATATGGCCGAGGCCCCGAACCCCTATCCCTGGATGAACCAGACAGGCCACAGCATCGGCCAGTACTACGGCTACAAAACCGACGGTTTCTACGATACCCTCGAGGAACTCAATAACCGTCCGTTCTTCTCTCAGTCCGCAAATGCAGTGACTCTCGGAGATATCAAGTACGTAGATCTCAACGGCGACGGACTTATCGACAGCAAGGACATCGCTCCTATCGGTTATCCGAACCGCCCGCTTATGAACTTCGGTGGAAAGATTGCTCTCAGCTGGAGAGGCTTCGACCTTAAGATGATTCTTTCCGGTACTGCGATGGGAACCTACTATGTAGCCCGTATTACCAGCCCGTTCTTCAAGAGAGCAGGTAACGCCTTCCTCTGGCAGTACGAGGGTCGCTGGACTCCTGAAAAGGTAGCTTCCGGCGCTGAGATTACCTACCCCCGCGCAGTCTACGACGCCAGTCAGGACCACTACGACTTCGGTCCCAAGAGCGATCTCTGGGCCCTGTCCTCAGATCACCTCAGGATCAAGAACGTAGAGTTTGGATATACCTTCCCGAAGAATTCTGCCTTCATGCAGAAACTCAAGATCTCCGGTCTCAGAATCTACGCAAATGCGAACAATCTCCTGACTCTCTTCGACAAGATGAGCCGCTACGGAATCGACCCCGAGACGAAGGATAACCTGGGAGGCTCCGAAGGAAACATCTCGTACGTTTTCCCTCTCACAAGGACCACCAACATCGGTGTGAATATCAACTTCTAAACGAATACGGATATGAAAAAGATACTTTTTTTTTTTTTTTTATTCGTTACACTTGCAGGAGTGAGTTCCTGCGATCTGTTCCTCGAGATGCCAGAGGTTACCGGAAGCGTCTATAAGGAAGACGTATTCTCGAACCGCAAAGACACTGAAGGAATGCTATGGAGGGCCTATCACCGCGGCCTTCGCGAAGGTCTTCCGGAAGGCTGGGCAATCAACCACGGAACGCTGGCTTCGCTTTCGGGCGAAATCACCCGCGGCTACAGCTGGCACGCCGGATACAACCTGGTAGTCAACGGCCCTTCTACAGTCCTCGACGCCTCCGGCCAGTTCCAGGGTGCTCCCGCCAACTTCAACGAAAACTGGGAAGTAATCAGGGCCTGCTGGCTTATCATCCAGAATATAGACTCCTGCCCCGAGCTCTCTGCAGAGATGAAGGAGTACATGAAGGGGGAGGCCTACGGACTTATCGCATACCGCTATATGGGCATGTTCCAGCGCTGGGGCGGAGTCCCTATCGTCCGCCAGGCTAACAACATGTCGGACAACATCCAGTTCCCGCGCGCTACCGCTAAGGAAACGCTCGACTTCACCCTCGAGATGATTAATGAGGCCTATACACGCCTGCCGGATACCTGGTTCGACATCGAGCCTGGTTGCGGCGACAAATGGGAAGGCCGCCTTACTAAGGGCGCCGCTCTCGCGATGAAAGCGAGGGTGCTGACCTTCGCATCCCGTCCGCTCTTCAACGCTACCCAGCCTTATACCCGCGAGTTCGGTATCCCGTTCCAGGGAGATGAAAACCTAATCTGGCTGGGCGGCTACGACGAGCAGCGCTACAAAGACGCTATCGCGGCCCACCTCGCCCTTATAGACTGGGGCAAGGCCCACGGCAAACATCTCATCTTCACCGCCGGCGAAGGCAACCGCAACACCTTCGAGCAGGCGATCGAAGACTATGGGAACGGCGTTTCCCAGCTCAACGGCCCCGAAATCATCCTCGCCTTCAAGATCGAGTCCGATCAGCAGGTCTACAACAATATGACCGAAGGCTACAACTGGTCGGCCTACGTAGATGCGGGCGAGCGCTCGCAGCGCGGCGTGCTGACTAACTTCGTCCGCCTTTACCGCGATGTAGACGGCGGCGAGATCGACTGGCCCACGACGGAAGAGGATGCCCCCAGGCCCATCTCCGACTTCGCGGCCAACATCGACAAGATCGAGCCCCGTTTCAGGGTGGATATCTGTGTGCCCGGAAAGTTCGGCCGCTCGAACGACGGCGACTCGAACTGGAACGATGCGATATGGTACATGGGCAGTCTGACATCAGACGCGGCGATCGCCGCCTCGATGGCCCGGGCGATCGAAGGACGCTCGATCGGAGTGCCGACTAAATTCTACTACAAGGCGGGCGCCCGCCGTTGGTTCGAATTCCCTCTATTCAGGCTTGCGGAGAACTATCTCAACCTGGCGGAGGCTTACAACGAGACGGGCGATACCGAAAACGCCCTCAAGTATTTGAACATCATCCGTAACCGCGCCGGTCTGCCTTCGGTCTCCGAGACCGACAAGGCTAAGCTGCGCGAGCTTATCGTGCGCGAAAAGGCCCTCGAGTGTTTCGAGGAAAACCAGCGCTACTTCGACGTGAAGCATTGGAAGCATCCCGACATCGGAACAAAGATACTCGGCGGTCCGAAAACGGAGATTTCCTTCCTCTGTATAGACAACAACAATACGATGGCCGGCCTCGTCTCCTACTGGGACGCTTATTCCTACACGGCATACTGGCACCCCAAATGGTTCCTGGAGCCTTTCAGGCAGGACGAGGTCAACAAGGGCATCATAGTTCAGAACCCCGGATATTAAACCGATGAAGACAATGAAAACACAAAGCACATTCAAAGCTATTGCGGCGGCCCTCGCCCTGGCCGGCTCATCGCTCCCGGTTTATTCCCAGGACAACGCGAACTTTACTGCCTCGCTCGCTGGCAGGCTCCCGGGTCTCACAGTTATCACCCGTGATGCCATCCCCGGCAGCGGCAGCGCCAGGATGCTCATCCGTGGAATCGGTTCCTATGCCGAGAGCCCGGATGTCAATACTCTGAAGATATATGTAGACGGCTTCGAGGTGAAGAGTGACTATATAGATTATATCTCCGCCGAGGAGATCGAGTCTGTACAGATTCTCAAGGACGCCTCCGAGCTCGCGCTCTACGGTATGAACGGCGCCAACGGCGTTATCTACATAACAACCAAACGCGGCTCGGTCGGGGCCCCGAAGATCAACTTCCGCAGCAGCGGGGGAGTCTCTACCCCGATCAATGTCGTAAAGCCTCTCGGCTCGTACGACTATGCCCGCCTCTACAACCAGGCCTGGGCCAACGACAATGGCCGCGAGTGGGATCCGTACTACGATCTGGACGCGATGAACGCCTACAAGAACGGTACGGGGGTCGATGTAGACTGGTACGACGAAGTCTTCCGCAGCGCCGCTCCTTACGCCGATGCGAATCTGTCGATTCGCGGCGGTTCGGAGCTCGCAAAATACAACGTCGTCCTCGACTACGCCAACCAGCAGGGCTTCCTGAACGTCCGCAACACAGACAGGACACACAACGCTTCCTTCGCCAAGTACGGCGTCAGGACCAACCTGGACATGAAGCTGAACCAGATTCTGACCGTAAGCATGGACCTCGGCGGCAGGCTCGAAGACAGGGCCCGCCCGAACTACAGCCTCTACTCTTTGGTTAACGATGTGATGAGCTATCCGTCCAACATCTACCCGATCTTCGACGAACTCTCTACCGACCCTATCATCAACCTTTCCGGAACAGCCGTCCATCCCAACAACCCGGTGGGCTCGCTCATCGGCCTTGGCTGGACAACATCCCGTACTAAGGTGATGCAGGCCAACTTCAAGTTCAAGGAGGATCTCAGCTCTCTGCTCGAGGGCCTGTACCTCCAGGAAGGCTTCTCCTTCTATTCGAAGACCATCGGAAACACGGCCAAGACCAGCACCTACGCCCGCTATATCGGCGGAGTGCCCCAGACGGCCGATGTCAGTACTTACCTCCGCTCGCAGGGCTACTGGTCCTCGGGCAAGGAGCGCTGGATGCAGGGCAACGTCATCCTCGGCTGGAACGGCAAAATGGACGAGAACGTCTTCGACGCCCAGCTCTCAGCCCACATCTCCGATTTCAACGGCACCGGCTCCCAGTTCTATAACTGGAAGTACCGCTATATCAACTACGCCGGCCGCCTGGCATGGATCTACGACGATAGGATCGATGCCGCGCTGGGCTTCTCGCTCTTCGGCAGCGACGCCTATGCCCCCGGCCACCGCTACGTCTTCTATCCTACCGTCTCCCTGGGCTGGAAGCTCACTGACGACGTGAAGCTTCGCGCATCCGCCGGCCTTACCGGCGCGACCGAGGCCTACGTAGGGATCGAGGGTCTGGAGACCGACGGCCGCTACCTCTACAAGCAGTATTACACCTGGACCGGCAGCTTTGTCACCGGCATGGGTCCGAACTTCGGCGGCGGAGTCAGCGGCATCAGGCCCCTCTACAGCGGCAGCGAAGATCTGACGGCCGAAAGGAGCCTGAAGGCCAATGTCGGTGCAGACGCCCGTTTCTTCGAGGGCAAGCTCAACCTCACGGCCGATTACTTCCTCGACCTGCGCACCGGCATCCTTACCCTCGACCGGACCTTGATGGATTACTACGGCGCCAAGACGGCCTACACTAACCTCGGCCGCATGCTCAACCATGGTCTCGACGCTTCGCTCGTCTGGACGGACAAGAAAGGGGAGTTTAGCTACTCGCTCTTCTCCAATATCCTGTTCGCCAGGAATACCGTACTCGAGATGGGCGAGGTCGGGCCGAAATACCCTTACAACGCTGTAACCGGACATCCTTACGGCTCCAGGATGGGTCTTGAGTGCGTAGGCTTCTACGAGCTGAAGGATTTCGACCTCGACGGCGAACTTCAGATGACAGAGGCGATTCCGCTCTTCGGAAGCGTACAGCCAGGCGATCTTAAGTATAAAGATCAGGACGGCGACGGATATATCGACGATACGGATATCGTATGGCTCGGCAATCCTTCCTACCCGATGCTGACCGTTGATTTCGGCGGACAGGCTGAGTGGCTTGGATTCGACCTTTCTGTACTCTTTACAAGTTCGTTTGGTTCTACCGTCAACCTGCTCGATTACTCGGCATGGAAGCCGTTCCTTAACTACGGCACCGCATTCGAGTGGGCAAAGGGTGCTTGGGCTTATTATCCTGAAGCTCAGGTAGATACTCGTAAGAGCGCAACTTTCCCGAGGCTTACAACCGGTCAGAACGACCACAACTATCGATCGAGTTCCTTCTGGGTGAAGAACAACAATTACCTCCGCCTGAAGAACCTTGAGCTGGGTTATACTCTCAAATTCGCCGGATCGGGAGTGGAGAAGCTCCGCGTATACCTTTCCGGACAGAATCTCTTTACGGTAAGTACTTTACTCTGGAAATACAAGATGGATCCGGAGACTGTAAACTACGGTTATCCCGCCGCAAGAAGCGTTTGCGCCGGAGTGCAGATCAGTTTCTAAAAATGACAGTGTTATGAAAAGAATAGTTCTTATTTCAGCGCTCACGCTCCTTGCAGTTTCCTGCTCCGATTTCCTCGATACCCGCATCGACGTATTCGATACGGTCGAGCGCCTCGAGACCCGTCCGAGTACGCTGTCGAGCTTCGCATATGCGTTCTATACGCCTATGCAGTATGGCTTCAATGTTATAGACGGAAACCTCTTCGCTTCCGCTTCAGACGAAGCCGAGCAGACCGCTCCGACCTCCGATGTGTCCGCCTTCAACCGCGGCCTCATCTCCCCGGATCTCAACCCTATCGCTTACCTCTACAACAATTATTACGAAGGCATCCGCGCCGCTCACTTCTTCCTCGATTACGCAAAGGACGGTGAGAAGTTTCTTGCCCTCAACCGCGACACCAGTACCGTTTACAATCCCGACGGAACGGTATACAGTACCGAGAAGCCGAAGGCCTATATGAGGGACGTAATCAACCTCAACTGGCTCAGGGCCGAGGCTGCAATAGCCGAGGCTTACTACTACGGCGAACTAATCAAGATGTACGGCGGAGTGCCTATCATAGGTGAAAATACGGAGGGTACAACCCGTCAGGCCACCTACGATGAGGTTGTGGAACATATCGTCAGCCTGATTGATGCGAATGCAGACAAGGTCAACCTCGACTGGAGGGTGGCTCTGGATCCTACCCCGGAAAATGCAATCGCAGATGTAAACAACTGGAACTTCCGCGACGATATCGGCCGCTGGGACAAGACCTCGGCCCTTGCCGTGAAGGCACGCGTACTGCTTTATGCCGCCAGCCCCCGCAATAATGAGGAGGCCGACGTGAAGAAGTGGGAGAGGGCTGCAGAAGCCGCCCACGACGTGATCAAGCTCCGCGAGGATATCTTCGCAAAGGGCTTCGGTTTCGGAGAGGATGCCAGAACTCACCCGAGCTCCCATATGCCCGCTAACCGCGACTATGGCAACTACTTTATCCGCAATAACGCGGCCTCCGACGTGGAATCGATCTTCCTCATCCGCAGGGCTGCAGGCAGCGCTCCCGAGGTGGCAAACTACCCGATCGGTACCCGTGGCGGCAACAGCGGTGTCTGCCCGACTCAGAACCTGGTCGATGCGTATGATTACGTAGGCCCTGAGGCCCCGGATCCGTATGTCAACCGCGACCCCCGTCTTGCTGCGACCGTGGTCTACAACGGCTCCGTATGGAACGGCAGCATTATCGACGAGTCGGCCGGCGGCCTGTATGACCAGCGCGTAAAGGGCGCCTCGAAGACCGGATACTATCTGAAGAAATTCCTCGCCCCGAATCTCAACCTGATCGAAGGAGGAAGTACGGACCATATCTGGCCTCTCTACCGCTATGCGGAGGTCCTTCTGAACTATGCCGAGGCCATGAACGAGGCCTATGGCCCGGATGCAGACCCGAAGGGCTGGGGAATGACCGCCCGCGACGCCCTTACCGAGGTCCGCAATAGCGCCAGCACCCTCCTTCCGGCTATCACTACCAGCTCCAAGGCCGAATTCCGCAAGGCGGTAAAGAAGGAAAGGCAGGTTGAGCTCGCATTCGAAGACCACCGCTACTGGGATCTGCTCCGTTGGAGAGATGCCGAGGCTGTCCTGAACCGCTCGATCAAGGGTGTCGTCGTCCGTAAGAACAACCTTGGAGGAATCCAGTACAGCTATCAGTTCGTCGCGACCAGGACCTTCGAGGAGAAGAACTACTATCTTCCTTTCTCCCGCAAGGAGATTTCCAATTCCGGCGGAACCCTCACCCAGAACCCTGAATACAATTAGTTATGAAGACTTTATATAAGATATTGCCTGTTTTGGCGCTCGTTCTCGCCTTCGCTTCCTGCGAGGAGAACGACGCTACCCGCGACTACGGTTTCCCTAAGGTATACATTCCTCAGGCTACCGTGACGGGACTTGACAACTCGTATCCTATTCCCCTGGGACCGCTGGATCAGTATACGGCCTACGCTTGCAAGTATGACGATGCAAGCGGCATCCTCGATATCGAGGTCGGAGTGATCCGCAGCGGCTATCTTGCCCAGCAGAAAGGGTATTCGGTAGATCTTGGGGTCAGCTCAACCAGTAGTGACTGTCCCTTCCAAGATTACCGTTCCTGCCGGCCAGAGCGGGGAAGCGGTCTACGTAAGCGTAGATCTTAAAGCTCTCGCCCTCCAGAAGACTTCGCTCTGGGTTACAGACAAGTACAAACTGCTCGTTCTCGGCCTTGAGATCTCGAATCCTACCGAGTATGAACTTGCAGATAACAACACCAGTGTCGTTATCGTACTCGACCTTAACAGCGAGTATTGGGGCACTGAAGTCCGTACGCTATTTCCAATGAACTAACAATTAATACCAATCATTCATTTTATTATGAAAAAGTTTTTCTATCTCATTGCAGCAGCTGCTATTATGATGGTCAGTTGCGAGGATCCGGCAGGTCCGGAAAAACCGGACACTCCAGCCGGTGCTCCCAAGGCAGACTTTGAGTTTGTCGTAGACGGTCTTACCGTTACCTTCACCAGCAAGGCTGAGAATGCCGCTTCCTACAAATGGGAATTCGGCGATGGCGAAACAGCCAAGACCGCTTCTCCTACCCACGAGTATCTCAGCGGCGGATCTTACAACGTCAAGCTCACTGTAGCCAATGCCGACGGAGAGACCGACAGCACCGAGAAACCAGTTACCGTACAGGGTGCAGGCGGAGCTGTAAAGGCTTACTTCACCGCTACCCCTAAGACTGACCGTGCCGGCAAGTTCGGCCTTGTGGTCGAATTCGATGCTACTGCTTCTCAAGGAGCAGAGTCCATCAGTTGGGATTTCGGCGACGGCGGTACCGGTACCGAGTTCAAGATGAACCACGAATACTCAGCCTACGGCAAGTATACCGTCAAGGCCACAGTCAGCGGCGGCGGTAGTTCCGACACCTACCAGGCAGAGGTAGACGTGATTCCTTATTCTGAGCTTCTTCAGGGAGGCTCCATGGAAGAGGACGACGCCAAGTACTGGACGTTCATCCACACAGAGGTTTTCGCCGAGGGAGATTACGAAAATACGCTCCCCGGTGTTTATAGCTGGCAGCCATATTTTGGCTATACCGAGGATAAACCTGCAAACGGAGTGGGCGGCTGCCTTCGTCTTTCTTCTGAAAATCAGATCCACGACCAGGCCAACAATGTCAAGTTCTATCAGGCCATTGAGGTTGAAGAAGGAGATTATCTGGAGATTACGGCCCAGATGAAGTGGGGAGCGAATTCAAATGACTGTGGACTTCTTTGGTTCGGAATTGCTGATTCTGAAGATAAAGTAGGCGCGGACGGAACTTCTATCGTTGAGATGTTCAACTACTGGTCAGCTGCTGGAACAGACCCCGTGCCCGCTTTCGACGGCGGCTTCGAGGCCAATGACGACTATATTGCAGCCAATACAGCTCTTGAATTGGGTTACAGCAATGCTGGAAAACCAGTCGGTGTTTACTGGGCTCAGAAGACTGGAACAGTCTATTTCTATGTTGACTATCGTTCAGTTTGGGGACCTTTCTTTGGCCCTGGAATCGACATTCTTTTCGATGAAATCAGCGTCAAGGTAATGCCTGCGCCCGCGGAGTAGTATTTTCTCCTTATTATAGATACAGGGCGGCTGACCCTGCCCTGTATCCCCAATTATTAGTAATTTTGTGAGATGAAAAAAACGATCATCATCAGTGTCCTTGCTTTGTGTGGTCTGGCCTTCTCGGCTTCGGCCCAGGATACGGACAGTCGCTTTATGCGCCCGTTTACCGAGAATTTCAGCTCTTCGAAGCCGGATCATTTCGGTACTGCCGGCAGCGCTCTCCGCTACTACTGCGGAGTCCCTTCGCTGAGCGAACTCGGCTCGGATGTGATGCTCCTGCGCATCAATCCTTCCGATCCCGCAGGAGCAGGCCGCGGTCCCGAAATCTCAACCCCGAAAATGACTCATTTCGGTACCTACAGCGCCAGAATCAGGGTTCCGGATGTTAAGGATGTACAGCCGAATATCGGTGTCGTGGTCGGTTATTTCACCTATCGCTTTACCCGGGGATACGGCCTCAGCGAAATTGACTTCGAGTGGCTTATCGCAGATCCGACCCTCATCTATATCGGTACCTGGACCAGCGACCCGAACAATGTAGGGAATCTGCAGAGGGTGGGCCGTACAATCAATCTCGCTACCGGTCAGATTCTGTATACCAACTACAGGTCTTATCACGACGGCAACCGTAACCACGATTTCGCCAGCAACGACGATGCGGCACTTACTCCCCGTACTATCCCCGCGATTACCGGCTACGACGCCTCGAAACAGTTCTATGTCTACGGTTTCGACTGGTATCCGAACCGCCTGACATGGTGGATCGAACATCCGGATACCGGCGAGAAGATCATCCTCTGGGACTACCAGGGAACAACCCCCAACTTCTCAGGCATCCCTCAGCCCCCGACTACCTATCTGCTCAATTTCTGGCATACCAACGACTGGTCGGTCGATACAAACCCCCGCTCGAAGGAGGCTCCTAAGTATCCTTATTTCCTCGAGATCGATTGGATGAAATATGAGCCTTACGACGATGTAAATATCGCCTGGAGAAAGGAGAATAACTTTTGATTATGAAACTTTTTAAGAGTATCATAGGGTTATCGCTGGCGGCATCTCTTCTGTATGTCGCCTGCTCTGATCCGTATACTTATACCGGTCCGGTCCACGTTAAGCCCGTTGATCAGACAGATACTACCGAGACCCCGGATACAACAAATCCCGGCCCGGTAATTCCGCCGTCTCCTCCGATCGAAGTTACGCTGATGGAGTCCTTTACCGAGAACTTCTCCGCGAAGACATCCGAACTCTTTGCCTTCCAGAAAAGTACTGTACGCCCTGACTTCCGCTATTACCCGGCTTTCCCTTCGCTGAGCGAGTCCGGAACTACTATCCTGATGCTGAGACTTGACCCTAAGGACCAGGTAGGCGAAGGCGCTCTCGTAGGCGCAACAGGATATATAGACAAAGGATCTCTGAGCCTTCGTATGCGTACGCCGGATGTAGCTTCAGCCCAGTCTAATGTAGGCTCCAGCGCAGAACTGCATCTTCTGGATCCGGACGGGAAAGAGTCCTTCGTCCTTAGCCTCAAGCTTTCTGACCCCGGCAAGATCTATGTAGACGGATCCGCAATTACTCCGGAGATCTCGGGATTCAAGGCATGTTCCAAATTCTATATCTACGGCCTTGATTGGGCAGAGGACAAACTCAGCGTCTGGATCAAGACCGGAGCAAAGGCAGACAAGCAGGTTTTGACCGAGATTACCGAGAATCTCCCTTCGCCCCCTTTGCGTCCCGTGCTCCGTTTCTACACTCCTTCGGGCAAGCTCCCGCTCTATCCCTACGAACTTGAAGTAAACTGGATTTCTTATACCGCACAATAATGAAACACGGCATACTCGCAGGGGCTCTGCTCCTGGTTTGCGCAGGCGCTTTTGCTCAGAACGCCGATAAAGAGACTCCCAAGTTCCACGAAGCTTTCGTGGAGGACTTCTCCGGCCCTTCTTCAGAGTACTTTTACTACAACTACCGTCCTTCAGGAGAGGATTTCCGTTATTGTTCGGGTTTCAACTCTCTTTCAGAAGAAGGGACTAAGGTGATGCTTTACCGCATCGATCCCAACGATCCGGCAGGCGCAGGCCGTGGTCCCGAGATAATCTCGAAGGACTACACGTTCTACGGCAGTTATTCCGCCCGTATCAAGGTACCCGATGTAAGGGAGGTCCAGCCCAACGTAGGAGCTGTGGTTGGTTATTTTACCTACAATATCGACCGTGAGTTCGGCCAGAGCGAGATCGACATCGAGTGGCTGATCGCTGACCCGCGCATCATCTACGTAGGGACATGGACCGGAAAGAGGGGAGCCCACAACCGTGTAGGCCGCATCATCAACCTCGCGACCGGAGAGATCCTCGAGACCATCTGGCGCAGCGAAGTCCGTCATCGCGACGGGACCGTCACCCGCATCCCCAACACGCCCTTCAAAGGCCGCCAGAACCGGCCGTCACACATAAAGCCGATCGAGGGCTATGATGCTTCCGCCCAGTTCTACGTATACGGCTGGGACTGGTACCCCGACCGCCTCGTGTGGTGGATGGAACATCCTGAGACGGGCAAGAAGATCATCCTATGGGATTACAAAGGCAAGGAGATATTCCCCGACCAGCCATCAAAAACAGGCGTTCCCTGCCTGAAGAGCAAGTACCGCCTGAATTTCTGGCATACCAACAACTGGCCCGTAGAGACTAACCCCAACTCAGTCGAAAAACCGCTCTATCCCTATGAGCTCGAAATTGACTGGATGAAATACACTCCTTTCAAATACTAGCTTTTGACGATTTGACCGGAAAGCGGTATCTTTGAAATAACAGAATCCGTGATCGTTTTTAGGCTATGAAACATATTCTCTTACTGTTTACGACACTGCTGACCCTCGCCGTTTCCTGCGCTCAGCAGACAGATTATTCTATGTATCTTACCGCCGAGGAGGTCCCCAATGCCGTATACTGGCTGCCGGCTCCTCCAGCCCCGGGTTCGACTCAGTTCGAGTATGACCTCTCGCAGTATGAGTGGGGAAAACAGCAGAGACTCGATTCCGCCAGGGCCAGAAAGGCTATAAATGAGGCGGTCTATGAGGTGGACGATATGATCGCGCAGTTCTGCGGTGCATTCGGAATGGAAATCAGCGCGGAGAAGACTCCGGCTATACATAAGGTAGTCAAGCGGGCCGTTGAGACTATTCGCCTCAGCGCCACTAAACCTAAGGCAACATATATGCGCACTCGCCCATACGCATACTTTGACGAGCCAACCCTCGTCCCCGAGGAGGAGGAAGAACTCCGTACAAACGGCTCATACCCCTCCGGGCACACGGTGCGGGGATGGGGTATGGCAATGTTGTTATGTGAGATAAACCCTGCCGCTCAGGACGAGCTTTATAAACTCGGTTATGAGTGGGGACAGAGCCGTGTAATAGCCGGTTATCACTGGCAGAGCGATGTAGACGCTTCGCGTATGCTCGCTGCGGCAACCTACGCACGCCTCCACACCGACCCGGATTTCCTGCGCGATATGCGTCAGGCTCGGCGTGAGTTCAGGCGGCTCGCCAACCGTTAGCTTTTAGCGCGCTTCTCTCCGAAGATACACCAGCGGATGAACGGTATGCGGTGGAGAACCTCGTAGAGCAGGGGAGAGAGAGCGAATACCGCTACCCCCAGAATCAGGTACATCGCTACCGGAGGCAGCTGGGTATACATCTTCATCATATATCCGAACGACGCGATAACAAGGTAGTGGACTATATAAAGTCCATAGCTGCTGCGTGTCATATATCCGGCAAACTTGCTGGTAGTATCGAACTTAGTCTTGAACCATCCCATCATGGCAAGGCAGGCAAGCCAGCCGTAAAGGCAATTTAGCGGGCTTCCGAGGTACTCGGGGCTGGTATTGTCCTGGCCGAAAGTAGTCACTATCAGCGCGATGCCGGCGGCGGCAGCGCAGATTACGAGCGGGAGCCAGACCTTGCCGACCTTCTCCTGAACTTCGTCGTGGGAGAAGACGAAATATCCCAGCAGGAAAGGAACCAGGTAGAACAGCGGCTTATACAGATTGATAAGGCCGTCTGGTGATTCGGGACGCGGGTTCTTGATCAGAGTCTGCTCTCCTGCCCAGAACAACACGCCAAGCAGGATGATGGTGACTGTTCCTGCCTTTCCACACCAATTCCAGAAGCGATCCTTGCGGTCAATCGCTCGGACTATAAGAAGGACTATACAGAGCAGCCAGAGAACCTGAATGAACCATAGCGGGCCAGTGCCGCTGATCGCACACATTATATACCTTCCAACAGCCGGCATTTCGCCGAAGACGCCCTCGCGGGCAGCAACTACGGTATTGAAGTAACCAACCATCCAGTGGAAGACGAAAAGACCGATAGTTCCGGGAACCAGCAGTTTTCTGGTGCGGGCGCGAAACCACTCCTTCGCCGTCTGCTTTTCGAGGGCATAGCGGGAGCTGATACCGGCAAGGATGAAGAGCAAAGGCATAAACCATGGGTAGAGGATATACATTACAACGTCCTGATACTGAGGGCCGTCTCCGAACCCACCTATACCGCCGAAAACGCCTTTATTGTTATAGAAATAAATGACGTGGTAAAGAAGCACCAGGAGGACCGTAACCCAGCGCAGATTGTCAATCCAATGCTTTCTCATTTTGTAAGACCCTCCATAGTCTTATCAATTGCAGCCTGGAAGATTTCTGTCTTCACTATAGCCATCCCTTTTTGATCCCCGAGAAGAAGCAGGGCATCGCCTGGTTTGATATCGTAGATTTTGCGGGCGTCTCGCGGAATCACGATCTGGCCCTTGTCTCCCACCTTCACTACGCCGAAGATGTATTTGCCGTCATTTTCCTGCATTGTAAGAAAAGTTAGAAATTTCCCACAAATATAACAATATTTTACAAAAAAATACCCGGCCCTTTCGAGCCAGGTATTAATATCTGTGGAGAAGTAAATACTAGTTGACCGTTCCTTCGAGGGGTTGACTAACCTGATCGGCCTTGAGGTCCTCGTAGAACTCACACTCAGCAAGCTGAATATAGGGGATGAGCCAGAGGTAACCGATTCCGAAGGTAAAGCAGCAGAGGAACGCCCAGCCGATGAAGCTGAGGTTAAGGATGAAGAAATCCCATTTGTGTCCCATCATTATCTTCTCACTGTACTTGATAGCATCGTAGGCAGGCATATCCGGATTCTCCTCGAGGATGAAGGGGGTCATTGCATATGCATAGGCCTTGATAATACCGGGAATGATGAGAAGCAGGCTCCAAAGAGCGACAAACAGCGTCACAAGGAACATTCCAAGTACTTTGTGGAGATAATTTTTGTCGAAAGCCCTTTTGAACATACCTTCGATAAGGCCGGTGTTTGTCTGATCGCGGTCATATGCGAGGAAGCAATTGATAAGAGCCACCTCGATAGGCGCAAGAAGGAATATCTGCACCAGACCTGCGGCGAAAGTAGTTGCGGCAGTAGCTGCGGTGACAGCGAAATATACAAGTACAGAAAGAACCAGCGGAGTCCAGTTGACTCTGCATTTGGCAAGCGCGGTGGCTTTTAACTCAGATCTTGTTCTCATAAAAGTGTCGTTTTATTAGTCAAATTTACTCATAAATCAGATATTTCGCCCTTTTTGGGAGGAAATTCTTAACATCTTCCTCCCAGCGGGCTTCGATTTCCTCAGCAGTAGCCCCTTCCTCTATCATAGAGCGCACATAGTCCACTCCAATCAGTTTTTCAAAGAAACTGCCGTTCCAGAATTTTTCTCCGCTTGGAGCCATCCTTTTATACGCATCAACTATGTAGCTGAGATCTACGCCGTTAGCTCTTATTACCTCCTGCGGGATTTCCCTGAGATCCACCCCCTTGCACTCGCGGTCCCTCAGGGGCGGATTCTTCGCTCCCGGGACGCTGATGGGCGTGAAGGCGAAGCCGGTCTCGTCCATGGACGGGTGGCCGTAGACTTCAAATGGGAAATCGGTCCCACGGCCGAGCGAGAGGGTAGTTCCTTCGAACAGGCAGGTCGAAGGGTAGAGGTAGACGGCCTGCATATCCTTCAGGTTCGGAGACGGGGCGACCGGGAGTTCGTATAGGGTTTCATGGGTATAGTTGAGGCAGGGGATGACGATCAGGCTACACTTTAGCCCGCCGTCCAGCCAGCCTTCGCCCACTATCATCCGGGCGAGTTCGCCGAGCGTCATGCCGTGCATCACCGGGATAGGCAGGGCGCCGACCCCGGACTTGTGTTTCATATCGAGGATTGGGCCGTCGACCATGAAGCCGTTGGGATTCGGGCGGTCGAGGATGATAACCTGCTTGCCCGCGGCGGCGCAGACGTTCATCATCCGCATCATCGTGATATAGTAGGTGTAGAAGCGCGTCCCGACGTCCTGGATATCGACCATGAGCACGTCGAAGGCCTCCGGATCCGGCTTCGCCCCCGCGCCGTAGAGCGAGATGACCGGCACCCCGGTCTTCGGGTCGGTCGTGCTGCCTACCTTTTCGCCCGCGTCCGCCGTCCCGCGGAATCCATGCTCGGGCGACAGGACCATCTCGACGTCTACTTTGTGGGCCAGCAGGACGTCCAGGATATGCGGGCTGTCCGCCTTGGTCCCGGCCAGACCCGTATGGTTGGTGAGCAGCGCCACCCTCTGTCCCTCGATCAGCGGCAGGTACAGTTCCGTCTGTTCATCGCCCATCACGACCCGCTCTTTTGTCCCCGCCACGCCGCAGGAGTAGAGGCAAAAGAGGATGAGCGAGATAATCGTAATCGCTGTAATACGCTTCATATATTCAAAGATAGTGAATTCAATATTATTGGAGGGAAGAAAACCGCAAAAAATTTTGCAGATGAAAAAAATAGGTGTATATTTGCATCCGCTTCAGACGAAGCTACTATCGTTGGTGCGGTAGTTCAGCTGGTTAGAATGCCGGCCTGTCACGCCGGAGGTCGAGGGTTCGAGTCCCTTCCGCACCGCAAACAAGGAGACCATTCCATCAGGGATGGTCTCCTTGTTTTAGTTACCGGTGCTTCGAACCCTCGACCTCCCGTCCCCCGATAATTATTCCTGCTGGCCGCCGGCGAGGTCGAGGATTTCGGCGGTGATCTTGGCCTGGCGGCCCTTGTTGTACTCGAGGGTGAGTTCTTCGAGAAGTTCGTTGCCGTTGTCTGTTGCGGTTTGCATAGCTACGGTACGGGCGGCATGTTCGGCTGCGGCGCTGTCTAGCAGCAGAGAATAGATGCGCAGCCTCAGAGTCTTGGGAAGTAATTCGGAGTAAAGTTCGCGAAGGCCAGGCTCAATCAGGTAATCGGCAAGGAGATCATCAACTGAACGCGACTGCTCAGAAGACTGGACTTCGAAAGGTAAATATGTTTCTACTAAAGGCTTCTGAGAAGCGGTAGAAACAAGATGATTCCAGACAAGGATGACTTTCGAGAAGCGTCCCGACTTATAACCGTCTACCAACTCGTCAGCCAGAGCTGCCGCTTCAGAATAAGACGGGTGGGCAGAGAGTTCGGTGTAGTCGCGAACGGACTTCAAGCCAGTCTTGGCAAAAGAGTCGGCGATCTTTCGTCCGATAGCGAAAAGGACGACGCCGTCGGCTCCGATTTCGTCGACAACGGAGCGCGCCTTCTTTATGACATTATTATTGAAGCCTCCGCAGAGAGAAGAGTTCGAGCTCAGGGCGACAACTGCGAGGCGAGGCTTGGGTGAATCTTCAGTCAGAACCGGCTGGGGGAGGGAACCTCCGCTGACCGAAATTGCCTCAAGTATTGCGGCAAGCTCACGCTCGTAGGCCGCGCAGTTCTCCGCGGCCTGCTGCGCCTTGCGCAGCTTCGCCGAGGCGACGAGCTTCATCGCCGAAGTAATCTTGAGAGTACTTCGGACGGAAGCGATGCGGGCCTTGGTTTCCTTGAGCGTTGCCATTAGATAAACTATTCAGTCAGGCTCTTGCAGACGAGAGCTGCGGTTTTTTCGATAGCCTTAATATCTTCAGGTGTGATGTTTCCGGCTGCGAGCGATTCCAAAACGTCGGCATGATCCGCCCTCATCTTGGTAAGGAACAGATCCTTGAATTCATGGACCTGGTCAAGGCTTATAGGAGCCATCAGAGCGTGGGTTCCGCAGTAGAGGATAGCTACCTGTTCGCCGACCGGCATCGGAGCGTGTTTGGGCTGGATCAGCAGGCGGGTATTCTTGCGTCCCTTGTCGAGAGCCATCTCGGTAATCTTGTCGACATCCGAAGAGAACTTCGAAAAGGCTTCGAGTTCGTTGTACTGAGCCTGCTCGATCTTCAAGGTACCGGCGACCTTCTTCATGGACTTAACCTGGGCTGCGCCGCCGACACGGGAAACGGAGATACCTACATTAATAGCCGGACGCTGGCCCTGGTTGAAGAGACCCGGCTCGAGGTAGATCTGGCCGTCGGTAATGGAGATGACGTTAGTAGGGATGTAGGCCGAGACATCGCCGGCCTGGGTCTCGATCATAGGGAGAGCGGTCAGAGAACCGCCGGCCTTGACTCGGCCTCTCAGCGACTCCGGCAGGTCGTTCATCTGCTCTGCAACCTCCTGCTGCTCAATGATTTTCGCAGCGCGCTCCAGAAGACGGGAGTGGAGGTAGAAGACATCGCCCGGGTAAGCCTCGCGGCCGGAGGGGCGGCGAAGAATAAGCGAAACCTCACGGTAGGCCACAGCCTGTTTCGAGAGGTCGTCGTAGACTACAAGGGCGTGGCGGCCGGTGTCGCGGAAGTACTCGCCGATTGCGGCGCCCGCGAACGGGGCGAAGTACTGGACGGCGGCAGCATCCGCGGCAGTCGCCGCCACGACTATCGTATAGTCCATGGCCCCCTTCGAACGGAGGGTCTCGACAAGATTGGCGATAGTCGAGCCTTTCTGGCCCACGGCAACGTAGATGCAATAAACCGGGTCGCCCTTAAGGTAGTTCTCCCGCTGGTTGATAATCGTGTCGATAGGGATGGCGGTCTTACCGGTCTGGCGGTCGCCGATGATAAGCTCGCGCTGGCCACGGCCGATCGGAATCATGGCGTCGATGGCCATGATGCCGGTCTGAAGCGGCTGGGTGACGGGCTGGCGGTAGATAACGCCCGGGGCCTTGCGCTCGAGGGGCATCTCGAAGAGCTCGCCGCCTATCTCGCCCAGGCCGTCGAGCGGGTTTCCGAGCGGGTCTACAACCCTGCCCAGCATCTTTTCGCCCACTCGAATCGAGGCGATGCGCCCCGTTCTGGAGACCTTCATTCCTTCAGCGATCTTATCCGTCTGGCCGAGCAGGATCGCGCCGACATTGTCCTCTTCGAGGTTCATCGCCACCGCCATCTCTCCGCTCTCAAACTCGAGCAGTTCGCCGGCCTCGCACGACGCAAGACCATGGATACGGACTACACCGTCGCTGACCTGCAGGACGAAACCGACCTCCTCCCACTGCAGGGAAGTGTCTATGTTTTGTAGCTGCCGGAGCAGAACATCGGATATTTCGCTGGGTTTAATGTTGTTTTGTGACATTGACTACACGATTCGTTTGTTAAGTTCATCAAGCTTGCGGCGGATTTTGTCCAGTTGGCTCTTTGCGCTGGCATTGAGCTGCCTGTCGTCTACCTCAAGCACAAATCCCCCTATGAGGTCGGGGTCTACCTTTGATGTGAAGAGTATCGTTCCGCCTATGGTTGAGGCGAGAGTCTGCCGGAGTTTTTCTTCAAGGCCGGGGGAAGGGGAAGCCATCGTTAGGCGGACTTCCACTATCCCGTTTTCTTTTCGGTACAGGTCGACAAAACTGCGGAGGATGAACTTCACGTACGGTAAACGTCCGTTGCGAAGAAGGAGTTGGACAAGTTTTTCGATGTCTTCCTCCAGCTTCGCCGGCTTACGGTCCGGATGCTCGAGCAGCGCAAGGGCCTGGGCGTAGTCACGCTCGCCCCTGCCGGACTCCCGCGAGAGTTCCAGCAGCGCTTTTGCGTAACGCTTCGAGATAGCTCCGGTGTTCATCAGCCGTTAACTTTTGTCTTGTGTTCTCTGTACTTCTTCGATAAGCCTGTCGAGGTAAGCATCCTGCTTCTTGTCTTCGCCCAGATCGGTCCTGAGAACCTTCTCGGCTACTTCTACCGACATATTCGCTACTACGCGGCGAATATCCCTGAGCGCAGATTCTTTCTCCGCTGCGATGTCTGTCCGAGCTTGCTGCAGGATCTTTGCGGCTTCCTCCTTAGCCTCGTCCCGGGCTTTCGCCACTATCGAGTCCGAGGTCGCGGAAGCCTCGCGAAGGATCCTGGCCTGCTCGGCCTGGGCATCGGAGATGATCTTCTGCCCGCGGGCGGTGAGTTCTGCAATTGCTTTGTCGGCCTCTTCGGCTTTTCTCAGGCTCTCGTCAATACGGTCCGATCTCTTCTCTACCATTCCTGTGATGACAGGGAAACCGAACTTAGCGAGGATGAAGAACACCACCGCAAAGATCAGGGTCATCCAGAACAGCAGACCGAAATCTGGAGTAATGAGAGACATATTACCTTAAGATACCGAGCAGACAGACGAGGATTGCGAACAGACAGGCACCTTCTACGAGGGCGCCGATGATGATGGCGAGCAGCTGGAACTTGCTCGTGTACTCGGGCTGACGGGCGCCGGCCTCAAGGGCGGACTTACCGATCTTTCCGATACCGATAGCTGCGGCGAATGCGGCTACACCTGCGCCGAGGGCCGCTGCGGCTTTTCCTAATGCAGCACCTGCGGCTGCCTGGAGGATAACTGTAAGTAACATAAGCTATGAATTTGAATGTTGTCTAGATAATCCGATAAATACGCTGGAAAGCATCGTGAACACATAGGCCTGGATAAAGGCCACCAGCAGTTCGAGGATGTCCATGAAGATTCCGAACAGGACGGAGATAACGCTGAGGCCGGCGTTGAGCCCGACTCCCATCTTCGCCGTAAGGAAGATAACAGCGATAACACCCAGCAGCATAAAGTGGCCCGCGAGGATATTCGCAAAGAGCCTTACCATCAAGCTGAAGGGCTTGGTAAACATACCTATTATTTCAATAAGAGGCATCAGCGGGAGAGGGACCTTAAGCCAGGTAGGAACGTCCGGCCAGAGGATGTCCTTCCAGTAGTGTTTGTTTCCGAACAGGTTTACTGCGATGAAGGTACAGACGGCAAGAGTCATCGTGATGGCTATATTGCCTGTAATATTGGCTCCTCCGGGGAAGAACGGGACTATACCCATCAGGTTGTTTATGAAGATAAAGAAGAAAGCCGTCAGCAGGTAAGGGGAGTACCGGCGGTAGTCCGGCCCTATACACTCTTTGATGACGTCGTTCTCTATCATCATTACGAGCATCTCCATAAGACCCGTAAAGCCGCGCGGGGCCTGCTTCAGGGCGTCGTGGCGCCTGTACCAGCGTGCCGTCAGAAGAACGATCAGGACGAGAATAAGGGAGTTGACCATCAGCCCGAGGACATTCTTGGTGATCGAAATATCCAGCGGCCTTACCGGATCTCCGGAAGGCTGGAGTTCGACCAGTTTCCCGTTTTCGCCCAGGACGAAGCCCTCGTACTCTTCTCCTTCCTCGATATGTTTCGAGCTGAAGACGTGCCATCCGGTAGTCTTGCTGCGCACGATAATCGGGAGGTGGATCGAGACCGGCTCGCCCTTGATGGTTGTTATGTGCCAGCCGTACGAATCGCCTACATGGCCGAAGAGGTATTCGTCCATGTCGAGGTCCTGCCCCCACGCAAACAGCGGAAGCAGAAGCGCGATCAGTATGCCGGCTATCTTTTTCATGATTCTACACAAACGGTCATCTCTCCGCGGCCGGTCCGGACAAAGCCGGACGAAATGCCGAAGACTTTCATCTCTCCGCCCTCAAGGCGCAGCTTGACCTCGCCCTTATCCAGCGATGAGATGATAGGGGCATGGTCCTGAAGCACCTCGAACTCGCCTAGCGTGCCGGGCAGGAACACCGCCTGGGCTTCGCCGTTGAAGAGTTCGGCTTCGGGAGAGATTATTCTTACTTTTATCATTATGCGGCAGCCTGGGCGAGAATTTTCTTGCCTTTTTCTATCGCTTCTTCTATAGTTCCTACATTAAGGAAGGCCTGCTCGGGGATGTCATCCACCTCGCCGTCGAGTATCATCTTGAAGCCCTTGACGGTATCTTCGATATCGACCATCACGCCCGGTACGCCGGTAAACTGGCTCGCGACTGCGAAGGGCTGAGAGAGGAAGCGCTGGATACGCCTGGCTCTGTTGACGGTAAGTTTGTCTTCATCTGAGAGTTCGTCCATACCCAGGATTGCGATGATATCCTGAAGTTCCTTGTTTCGCTGAAGGATCTGCTTCACCCTTTGGGCAGTTTCGTAGTGATCATCGCCTACGACACTCGGGTCGAGGATTCTGGAGGTAGACTCCAGAGGATCTACGGCCGGGTAGATACCCAGCTCGGCTATCTTACGGCTAAGAACGGTAGTCGCATCGAGATGCGAGAAGGTAGTAGCCGGGGCGGGGTCTGTAAGGTCGTCGGCAGGGACATAAACCGCCTGGACCGAGGTGATGGATCCGTTCTTTGTTGAGGTAATGCGCTCCTGCATCTTACCCATTTCAGTAGCAAGGGTAGGCTGGTAACCTACGGCTGAAGGCATACGTCCAAGAAGGGCGGATACTTCCGAGCCGGCTTGGGTGAAACGGAAGATGTTATCTATAAAGAAGAGGATGTCGTGGGGATCCGAAGGATTGGGGCTGTCGCGGAACGACTCGGCCAGGGTAAGGCCGCTGAGCGCCACGCTCGAACGGGCTCCCGGGGGTTCGTTCATCTGGCCGAAGACCATCGCTACCTGGCTCTTCGCGAGTTGCTCGCGGTCGACTTTCGTAAGGTCCCAGTGTCCCTCTTCCATGCTCTTGTCGAACTCGTCGCCATATTTGATGACGCCGGACTCTATCATCTCGCGAAGGAGGTCGTTACCCTCCCTCGTACGCTCGCCGACTCCGGCGAACACCGAGAAGCCGTTGTGTTTTTTAGCGATATTGTTGATGAGTTCCTTGATGAGAACGGTCTTTCCTACGCCGGCTCCTCCGAAGAGGCCGATCTTACCGCCCTTCAGGTAAGGCTCCAGCAGGTCGATTACCTTGATACCGGTATAGAGAACCTCGCGCGAGGTCTTGAGATCCTCGAACTTAGGCGGTTCGCGGTGGATCGGCAGGCTCTCGCTGCGGTCCAGCTCGCCAAGGCCGTCTATCGCGTTTCCGGTGACATTCATCACGCGCCCCCTGATCTGAGGGCCTACGGGCATCGAGATGGAGCTTCCCGTACTTCTTACCTCTTTTCCGCGCATCAGACCGTCAGTACTGTCCATGGCGACGCACCTGACGGTATCCTCACCTATGTGTTGCTGCACCTCGATAACGACCTCGCGGCCGTCCTGGCGGGTGGTTAACATGGCTTCGTGGATTAAGGGGAGATCTTTCTGCGCTCCGGCGGGGAATTCGAAGTGGACGTCCACTACCGGTCCCACTATCTGGGAAATATGTCCTTTGAGTTCTGACATGAGTCTGTGGCTAAAAAATCACATAAAGATAATGAAAATAATTGAGTAACTTTGGAGTCTATGCGTGAAATGCTACCGATAAGTGAGATGGCGGCCGCCGTACCTCTGTTCAGAGGTCGGATCGGCGGCGCTCTTGCCCGCGCCTTCAAGAAGTTTACCCGCATGTCGAAAGTAGAGAAACTGGTCGACGATCACTCCGACGTTGAGGGTTGGAAATTCAGTCAGGATGTGCTTGAAGAACTGGGAGTTGATTATGAGTTGGGAGGCCTTCCTCTCTCCGATCTTCCCAAGGGCGCATTCATTACAATCCACAACCATCCTTACGGAGGGGTAGACGGCTGCGCCCTGGTCAATATCTTCGGGAGAGTAGATCCCTCGTATAAGATAATGATCAACAAACTCCTCTCGCGCATCTGGCCCCTTGAAAGCAATTTCATTACTGTAGTCCCTACCGGAGAGAAGCGCGAGGCGGCTAAGGCGGAGAGCGTAAACGGAGTGAAGGAGAGTATACTTCAGATAAGAAGCGGACACCCTCTTGGAATCTTCCCTTCTGGCGCGGTATCTGACCTCGATCCAAAGGAAAAGTGTGTCCGGGACAGGGAGTGGCAGGAAGCTGCCCTTAAGCTGATAAAAAAACTTGGAGTCCCGATAGTCCCCGTACGTTTCTTTGACGGAAATTCCCGCTTCTATTATCGACTCGGGCTTATAGACTGGAAGGTACGTCTTCTGCGCCTCCCCTCGGAGATATTCAACAAAAATGGCAAGAGAATGAGGATAGGGATAGGTCAGGTAATCACCCCCGAAAAGCAGGCCGAATTATCGGACCTCAAGGAATTCGGAGCATATCTGAGGAGTAGCGTTTACGATATGCCTGAACCTGAGAATTACATACGTAGAAAAGAACTGCCCGAAAGAATATGAAAATAGGAGTACTTACAGCAATGGACAAGGAGTTCCGCCTCGTGTCGGAGCTTGCCGGATCAGAAGGTAATATAGTAGTAAGAGCTTCCGGAATCGGAAAGGTTAACGCTGCAGTCGCAGCATACAAACTCATAGCCGAAGACGGGGTCGATGCCATCATCAACACCGGCTGCGCCGGGGGAGTGGATCCTACCGTAGGGATAGGAGATGTAGTGATCGGAAGCGCCTGCGCCTATCACGACGTATGGTGTGGAGTCGAGAACGAGGCTGGGCAGATTCAGGGCCTTCCAGTCCTTTTCGAAGCCGAACCTACCCTTCTTCGCAAGATAGCTGCTGAGTTCGGAGCCGATCCTAAAGTCCATATCGGTACTATCTGTACTGGCGACCAGTTCCTTACCAGCGCAGAGGACGACGCAAAGGTAAAGGCGGTCCGCCCGGATGCCCTTGCCTGCGATATGGAGGCTGCAGCTATCGCTCAGGTCTGCTATAAGCTGGGTGTTCCTTTCATAGCCTACAAGGTTATCAGCGACGTCCACTACGATGCAGACAAATCCTGCCAGATGTACGACGATTTCTGGAGCAATCTTGCCGACGAATCGTTCGGAATCCTTAAAAGACTCTTTAAAGCCGTCAGATAATGCACGAATTTCCGCTGGTCTGGTTTCTGGTTGCGTTCGTATCCTATACGGCGCTGCTGTTCCTTGTCTCGTACCTTACTTCGCGTGGGGCGGGCAGCGGATCGTTTTTCAGCGGCGACCGTAAGGCCCCATGGCCCGTCGTGGCCTATGGGATGGTAGGAGCGTCGATTTCCGGAGTCAGCTTCATTTCGGTTCCCGGCAATGTCTGGGTCCAGAACTTCTTCTATATGCCGATGGTACTCGGCTTTGTAGTAGGCTATATAGTGATTGCGAAGGCCCTGCTGCCGCTGTACTATCGTAAGAACCTGACTTCGATCTACACCTATCTGGGCGAACGCTTCGGCGACAAATCCGAGAAAACGGGAACGGTCGTGTTCATGATCTCAAGACTACTCGGGGCTGCCGTCAGAATCTTCGTAGTAATCCTCGTTTTCCAGTCTTTCCTTCCCGGAAAGTGGGGAAGCGGGACCCTTGAGTTTGCAGTGATAGCCGCCATCTTCTTGACTCTGCTATACCTATATACCTACAGGGGCGGAGTGAAGACTATAATCTGGACCGATGTCCTTCAGACTACTTTCATGCTTCTCGCAGTAGGCCTTACGATCCACTTTATCTCGAAGGAGATGGCTCTTAGCGGAAGCGCTCTTGTTGAGAGGGCTCGTACGTATACAGCCTGGTTCGACTGGGACTGGTCCCACGGGACAAATGCCGTCAAGCAGTTCGTCTCCGGCATCTTCGTAACTATAGCGATGACCGGTCTCGACCAGTCGATGATGCAGAAGAACCTGGCTTGTAAAGACATAAAAGCAGCGCAGAAGAATATGTATACTACCGCCGGAATTATCGTGGCGGTGAATCTGTTCTTTCTTATGATGGGCGCCCTTCTCTGTGTCTACACAAATGGCCTGGGCGGGCTCGAGGCTCTCGGAATTTCGAAGACCGACCAGATTTACCCGACTATTGCCAGCCGCTATTTCAGCGTCGGCGCGGGCGTTATCTTTCTCATAGGCCTGATTTCAGCGGCCTACCCTTCGGCAGGAGCGGCCCTGACTTCGATCACTACCTCCGTCTGCGTAGATTTTCTCAAAACGGAAGACGTCCGCTCAAGAAAGCGGGTACATGCCCTTACGGCAGCCGTTTTCCTCGTCATAATAGTGATTCTGTACATGGTCAGCAACGATGCCGTCATCAACCTGGTATACAAGCTGGCCTCGTATACCTACGGCCCGCTGCTCGGACTGTTCTTCTTCGGCATCCTTACAGAGCGCAGGCTTCGCGACGGTGCGGCGCCCTACATAGCTGTAGCGGCCCCTCTTCTCTGCTTCCTCCTCAATACGGCGGGTAAGCGCTGGCTCGGTTTCGACCTGGGCTTCAGCCTGCTTATAGTCAACGGCCTGCTTACCTACATCGGCCTCCTGATATTCAGTAAAAAGAAATGAAAGTAACCGAACAAGCCTCCCGCCACGACGCTCTCGAGCGTATGTCTACCCGCGAACTCCTGGAAGGAATCAACGGGGAAGACAGGACTGTAGCCCAGGCTGTAGGAGGCGCGATCCCGCAGATCGAGAAGCTGGTCGACGGGATAGTCGCCCGAATGGAAAAGGGTGGCAGGGTCTTCTACGCAGGGTCCGGGACCAGCGGCAGGCTGGGCGTTCTGGACGCATCCGAGATACCGCCCACCTTCGGCGCTGATAAGGGGCTTTTTATCGGCGTCATCTCAGGAGGCGATACGGCCCTTCGCAATTCGGTTGAAGGAGCGGAAGACGATCCCGACGGAGCATGGCGCGACCTTGCCCCGTACTCGCCCAGGCCTGTAGATACCCTGGTAGGCATAGCCGCATCCGGCAGCACCCCGTATGCCGTCGGGGCTATCAAGGCGGCGCGTGCGGCGGGGCTCCTAACCGCATGTATCACCTGCAACCCCGATTCGGCGGTGGCGGCAGCGGCGGAGGTGCCGATAGTGGCCGTCGTGGGCCCGGAATTTGTAACGGGAAGTACCCGCATGAAGGCCGGGACGGCTCAGAAAATGATCCTCAATATGATCTCGACCTCGGTCATGATCCGCCTGGGCCATGTCCGCGGAAACAAGATGATAGACATGCAGCTCGCGAACTCGAAACTGGTAGACCGCGGGACCCGTATGGTGATGGAGGAAACTGGGATAAAAGACTACGATAAAGCCCGGGCGTTGCTGCTCGAGTGCGGTTCCGTCCGCGCCGCGGTAGACAAGATAAAATAGATGGAAGAGAAGATAATAATCCGGAACGCGACCGTCAACAACCTTAAACACGTGTCGGTAGAGATCCCGCGAGACAAGATCGTGGTGATTACCGGCGTGTCCGGATCCGGAAAGTCTTCTCTTGCTTTTGATACTCTTTTCGCAGAAGGACAAAGGCGCTTTGCCCAGAGCCTCTCGTCGTATGCCCGCCAGTTCCTCGGCAGGATGAACAAGCCCGATGTCGAATCGATCGACGGCGTTCCTCCAGCAATCGCAATTGAGCAGAAGGTGACTGTCAAAAACCCTCGCTCAACAGTTGCAACTACAACCGAGATTTACGATTTCCTTCGCCTCGTTTTCGCAAGAATAGGAAAGACCTACAGCCCCATTTCCGGCGGCCTGGTCCATTCAGATTCCGTAGCGGATGTTCTCAAATACCTTGACGGCGCCCAGGGAACGGTAATGATACTTGCCCCGATAAAGTGGGGCGAAGACTGGGTCTCGACCCTGCTCGGACTTAAAGAAGAGGGTTTCAGCCGCCTCTACGTAGGCGGAAAGCCCGTGAAAATAGACGAAACGCTCCAGGGCGGGCAGCAGCCGGAAGGCGCAAAGTTGCTCGTAGACCGTTTCAGCGACCGCTCCGACCGCGCGAGGCTCATCTCCTCGCTGGGAGACGCATTCAAGGCCGGCGACGGCGCCATGTCCGTCATTACTGAGGAGGGCGAGCGCGAGTTCTCCGACCGTTTCGAACTGGACGGCATCAAGTTCCGCCAGCCGGATGAGTTCCTCTTCAGTTTCAACAGCCCCCTCGGGGCATGCCCGGTCTGCGGCGGTCTTGGAAAGATAATCGGAATCAGCGAGGACCTGGTAATCCCGGATAAGACAAAAAGCATCTACGACGGAGCAATAGCCTGCTGGCGCGGCGAGAAGATGGCCTGGTTCAAGGACCACATGGTCGAGGTCTCGGCTAAGTACGGTCTGGATATCTTTACCCCGTATATCAAGCTGGACGAGCGCTCGAAGCGTCTTATATGGGAAGGCGATCCGCCCGCACCAGGAGACTCTTACGACTCCAATCCAGAGCGCCTGATCGGCCTTAATGAATTCTTCGACTGGGTTGAGACCCAGCGCTACAAGATACAGTACAAGTATATGCTCAGCCGCTTCAGCGGCAAGACTATCTGCCACGCATGCCACGGCAGCCGCCTTCGCCCGGAAGCCCTCTATGTCAAGGTGGCCGGCAAAACAATCCACGACCTCCTGTCGATGACAGTTGAGGAGAGCATAGCCTTCTTCCAGACGATAGACCTTAGCCCCGAAGACCGCGAGGTAGTAAACGAGCCCCTGTTCGAAGTCCTCAGCCGCCTGCAGTGTCTGGAGGATGTAGGACTGGGCTACCTTACCCTCAGCCGCGCGATGAACACCCTTTCGGGTGGAGAGAGCCAGAGGGTGAACCTCGTTACCGCCCTCGGCAGTTCGCTCGTCGGCTCCATGTACATCCTCGACGAGCCCTCGATCGGCCTACATCCGCGCGACACCGAACGCCTTATCGGCGTACTTAAGCGCCTCCGCGACCTCGGCAACACGGTCATAGTCGTCGAACACGACGAGGAGATAATCCGCGCCGCGGACGTCCTTATCGACATGGGACCGTTTGCCGGCTCGCGCGGAGGCGAGATAGTCTTCGAAGGCCGGTACTCCGACTCCCTGCCTGAGGAAAAGTTCTCACGGTCGCTTACCCTGCAATACCTGAGCGGCCGTAAGACCCGCTATGTCAGGGAGAAACGTCCATGGACCTACAGCATCACGGTCCAGGGCGCGATGGAGCATAACCTGAAGACGATAGATGTCCGGATCCCGCTGGGCGTCCTTACCGTAGTCAGCGGCGTGTCCGGTTCGGGAAAGTCGACCCTCGTTGGCGATATCTTCTATCCAGCCCTCTACCGCCACATAAACGAAGCAGGCGATCCGCCCGGGGCGTTCAAGGGCCTTACGGGCAACCTCGACCGCATTACGCGCGTAGAATACGTAGACCAGAACCCGATAGGGAAGAGCTCCCGCTCGAATCCCGTAACATACCTGAAGGTCTACGACCTTATCCGCAAGCTCCTTTCCGACCAGCAGTACGCCAAAGTAAGCGGCTTCGGCCCTTCGTTCTTCTCGTTCAACCAGGAAGGAGGCCGCTGCCCGGAGTGTCAGGGAGAGGGCGTAGTGACTATCGAGATGCAGTTTATGTCGGATGTAAAGATGGTCTGCGAGTCCTGCGGAGGAAAGCGTTTCAAACCCGAGATACTAGAGGTGCGCTACCGCGGAAAGAATGTAGACGATATCCTGAATATGAGCGTGTCCGAGGCAATTGAGTTCTTCTCAGAAGGGCCTGAACCGGAGGCTAAGGAGATAGCTCAGAAACTTCAGCCGCTGGTAGACGTAGGTCTCGAATATCTTAAACTGGCCCAGAGTTCGTCTACCCTTTCCGGAGGCGAGAGCCAGCGTATCAAACTGGCCTACTTCCTTGCGATGAGCCGCGAAAAGAGCGGACGCGAAAAGATAATGTTCATCTTCGACGAGCCTACTACCGGACTTCATTTCAGCGATGTGGAACGCCTTCTGAAGGCTTTCGACGCCCTTTTGGAGCGCGGCCACAGCGTGCTTGTCGTAGAACACAATACGGATGTCATCAAGGCGGCGGACTGGGTAATAGACCTCGGTCCTGATGCCGGAGACCGCGGAGGCGAAGTAGTCTTCGCAGGAACTCCAGAAGACCTTGCAAAAACAGACACCTATACAGCAAAGTATATAAAATGATAGATGCAGTTATCACTTACGTAAACGGGTCGGACCCGGAGTGGAAGAAGCAGTATGCTGCGGTAGCGGGAAAAGAGCCTTCAAGGCGTTACCGCGACTGGGGAATGCTGGAGTGGCAGGTTGGCAATATCCGCCGTTTCCTTCCCTTTATAGACAAGATATTCCTTGTCGTAGCCCTTCCTTCCCAGGTTCCCGCAGGACTTGAAGACAAGGTCGAGGTAGTCCTCCACAAAGACTTCATCCCGGAGCAGTATCTGCCTACCTTCAACTGCAATACTATCGAGATGTACCTTTACAGGATAAAGGGTATGAGCGATAAGTATCTGTATATCAACGACGACTGTATCCCGGTCGCCCCGGGAAGCGAAGACGAGTTCTTTGTCGGGGACAAGATCTGCAGGGGCTTTGCCAAGCACCTTTTCTATCCCAATATGTTCAAGAAGATAGTCCGAAAGACGGATAGGGTAGCCCGTAAGGCGGCAGGTCTTTCGCCATGTCCTATCTTTATCCGTCCCCAGCATTCTCCTTCGCCTCAGGTAAAGTCTGTAGGAGAGGAAATAATGAGTAAGGTAGAAGGGGATTTACTCTCATCGCTGAGTACATTCAGAAGGGAGTACAATGTCTGCAACTACGTCCTTCCGGATTATATGTATCATACAGGAAAGGTGATACTTCAGGCCCAATTGGACGCTTTTCTCCAGAATCCTGACCGTAAGTGGATTTGTATCAATGATGTGGATATGACTCCGGCCCGCGAGGAAGAATTCCGCAAGGTTATCGCCAAATACGCCTCCAAATGACAACCGTAAGTCTGATAGTTCCTATCTATAAGGTTGAGAAATATATAGAGCAGTGCGCCCGCAGTGTTCTGGGCCAGAGCTGGCCTTCGATTCAGTTCATATTTGTAGACGACTGCAGCCCGGACAGCAGCATCGATATCCTCGAGTCTCTGATCGAGCGCGAGTTCGCCTCTCTCAAGGACCGTATCCAGATCATACGTAAGCCCGTGAACGAAGGTCTGCCCCAGGCCCGCAAGAGCGGCATCGCGGCAGCGACCGGGGATTACATTCTCCATGTCGACGCGGACGACTGGATCGAGCCTGACGCCGTCGAAAAGCTGGCCCTCAAGGCCGGGGAGACGGGGGCGGACGTGGTCTATTTCTTCGCCTGGAAGGAGTTCGGAGACGGCCGTTCGAGGGTGATTACAGACAAGGAGTTCGCGACCCCGCAGGATTTTGCGGATGCCGTCCTGGTCCACGACGCACACCCGAGCGTGGTCCTGAAATTCTGGCGGCGTACGCTCTTCAGCCCGGAGATTTTCTTCCCGCGCTATGGCCAGGCCGAGGACATGGTCCAGAGCCTGCAGCTGCTCGACCGTGCGAAGAAGGCAGTCCGGCTGCCCGAGCCGCTGTATCACTATCGCCGTTCGGATTCGGACGCGATGAGCCGCGGGAAACGCGCCCGCAAGAAGTCCCACCAGCTGCGCAACTACCTCGATCTCTACCGCTTCTACCGCGACTCGATCGAGACTTCGCCCATACGCCGCACGTGGCGTAAGATACTGCGCAAGGCCCGCCTGTGGGCCCTGCTCTACGATCGCAGCGCGATCAAGGATTATCCGGAATTGTTTTAGAGGGCCCAGACCTCGCCCCCATGTCCGCCGCGTTCGCTGACTGGCGGGGGAGTCATGTAGTCCGGCCCATACATCTGCGTCAGATACGAGTCCGTGTCCTCGGGGGCTGGGAACAGACGGCCGCGCAGGCTCAGCGGCTTGAGGTGGTCGAAAAAGTCTTTGGGGTGGACATTGCGCGCCGATTTGCTGCCCATGAGGATAGCGATGCGCGAGCAGTCTTCGGCCTTATAGCTGCGGGCGAGGCGGTCGCAACGCCCGAGCCACCAGTCGAGGCTGTGGAAATGGGAATCGAGAAGGAGAAGCGGGGATCCGGTCTTGCGGCTGCGGTAGAGCAGACGTCTGTGGGCATGGATGCTCTTCCTTACGAGGGAGTTGAATGCTGCCTCGTCGTCGGGAACGGGGTCGAGAGGGAAGATGTCGACGCTTACGCCGTAGTGTGAGATATACTTGCTGCGGCTGGCTACAAACTTGTCCGTTGCCGGGTCGTGGACCTTGGCTACTCCGGCGACGTAGAAAACGTCCTTTCTGCGGGTGTTGAGTATACACTCGTATTTTCCTTTGTATGTAGCTACGAAACGGTCGAAATCTTCGCGCGGCATTACTATGTCTGCATCATCGTCCCAGGGGATGAAGTCTCCGTAGCGGACTGCGCCGAGGACTGTCCCGTAGCCCATCGACCAGCGAAGGCCTTCCTTACGGCAGAAATCGTCTATGTCGCAGAGTATAGAAAAGAGTATATCGTGGACCTCGTCTATTCCTATCTGTCTCATTGTACGGTCTTTACAGCAAGTTTTTCCGGCCTTTCAACATTGCCCGACACTCCGGGGCGGGGGTAGACGAAGGTAGGGTCCGGGGTGCGCCAGTCAAGTCCATAGCGGGCTACTACGAAACCCTCGGCGCTCTTCGTAACAGGAATCTCAATCCCGTCGAAGGGCATCATCTCGGTTTCTTTCGAGAACGGGACCTCGAACTCTACTACCCTCAGTCCTCCGTAGAGTTTGTTGGACTCGCGGTAGTTGGCAGTTCCCTTGAAGGGATAGAACATATAGCCTTTGCAGCGTTCGCCTTCTATAGTATCGAAGAAGAAGATGTCTACGTGGAGCCCATGCCATTTCCATGTCTCCTCGCGCGCGAACTGTCCGCCGTCGACCAGAAGGGAGTGGGCATAGGTAAAGCCGGCCTCTTCGAGGCAGCGGTGGAGGTTTTCGAGCCCGCCCGGGATGGCGTCGTTCCATACGCCGGTATCGATGTCGTCGTCGTGGGGGATGAAGCCCTTTTCGCGGATGGCCCCGAGCAGGGTCCCATATACGGGCGACCATGGAATTCCGGCCTTTTTCATAGCATCCCTGAAGGCTATCATCGCCGGGAGGCCGTAGCGCTTACGGCGCCTGATGCGGCGGGGATTGGAGTAGATTTTCTTCCAGAATTGGGAAAGTGTCATTTCGAGTAGTATTTTGCCATTTCGAGCCAATTTCCGAGGCTTTCGCCTACGGTAGCTCCGCAAGATTCGCGGTACAGGGCCCAAACGAACCAGTACCAGGCGATGAGTGCCGTGTAGATAAGATAATGTTCTTCGAGAACCGGTGTCCAGCTTTCTTTCAGGTACTCGCGTATGAAGGCCTTGGCCTTGGTGCGATCGTACATGGCGTCGACTATGTAGTATCCTACGTCGATTCCCGGATCGGAGCAGCCCGAATACTCCCAGTCTATAAGGATAACGCTGCCGTCAGGACGGAACATCCAGTTGTGGCGGTAGGTGTCGCCATGGCAGAAACATGGACCGACTCCGTCGCCAAGCGTCTTTTCGTAGAGACGGCCGATGCGCTCTTTAAGTTCCAGATAGGGAGCGAAGCAGCCGGGAGCTTTCTCTTCCAGCATCTTCTCTATCTCCAGCGAGTCTTCCCAGGGCTTGAGACCCCAGTCGAGTTTTACAGGTGAGGAGTGAAGTTCCCTAAGAACAGCCAGAACCTTCGATGAATCCTCGTCTGAAGCATAATCCGGCTCGCGGAATTCAGGTACATACCAGCTGATCTTCCAGCCCTCGCGCTCGTCGAGGTAGATATAGGTAGGGTCTATGCCCAGTTCTTTCGCCTTTTCGAGCGAACGTTTTTCATGAGTTCGGTCAATGATTTTCTCCGTTCCGTCGCCGGGGTGGCGGTAGATGTAGTCCTTGCCATCTACCCTGAAGATAAATGATGTGTTGGTAAGTCCTTCGCTTATCTTTCGGAAATCGGTAATATCGGCATCTGAGCAGCTGAAAACGCTCTTGATATTATCTATAATCCGGCTGCGGGAGTCGGCTATGTAGTCGCTGTCGAAGGCACGCAGTTCTTCGAAGAAGTCGAATTCGAAAATCTTGCCCTGAGGGTACTGCTTGAAGTAGAAGGGGGGAAGTACCTGGAGATAATCCCTGACCAGCCACTCCCAGTAAGACTGACTGTATTTTCCTTCCTTGTCTGATTTCGCTGCAAGGATGAACTTGCGGGCGAATTCGGCTGTCCAGAAGGAATGTCCGAGAAGGATCTTGCCTCTCTTGCGGCCTTTTTCCATCCGGGTTATACGTCCGGAGTGGTCTACGCTTACGAACATCTCTTTCGATGCGAAATCCACTTCTTCTCCTGCGTAGAAACTGTGTTCTTCTTCAGTGTTGAAGGGGTTCTCGGTAAAGTAATCGTCGCAGGAACAGATGTAGGCGTCTTCAAGATAGTCGGCCGCGCAGAGCAGGCTATCTATATTGTTGGTTATGTTGTAACGCGGATTGTCCACCAGTCTTACCCCGTATTTTTCGCTCAGGTATGAGAACATCTCCTTTTTGTAGCCGAGAACAACTGTAATATCGTCTATCCCGGCTTCCTTGAGCTGTTCTATCTGCCTGTCTATAAGTCGCTGTCCGCCAACCGAAAACAGACCTTTCGGCTGCTCGAGCGAGAGGGGAACGAAGCGGGTGGCCGCTCCGGCTGCGAGGATGACTGCGTGGCGTACTTTTGTCATCTGTTAGAACCTGTTTTTCGATCCAAGACCGCGGAAGACGGCTTTGAGTACTCCTTCCCGGGCGCTTTCGTAAGGCTTCCCTTCGAGGATGAGCTGCTCTACCTTAAGATCTTTTATCTCACTGGCAGGAATCTCGTATGGGTTGGCGCTGAGGATTACCATATCCGCAATCTTGCCCTTTTCGAGCGAGCCGCGCTCCTTTTCGTCGAAGCTGATGAAGTAGCCGTTGTAGGTAGCCATCCTGATGGCCTGCTGGATACTGACGCGCTCCTTTTCGTTGGGGTTGTTGACACATTTGTCTATCCACACGATGGGGTCGGGAGAGGTGCATGGAGCATCCGAACCGAGGCCTACTACGATTCCGTTGCCCACAAAGGTCTTGATAGGGTTGAGGCGCGAGCAGCGCTCTTTTCCCATCAGACTTTCGAGATACTCGTCGGGTTCCTGCTTCCACTCTATGAATGCGCTCTGGACGGGCATTGCGATATTGTATTCGCTGCAGATCTTGATTCCTTCTTCGGTAGGGAGGCAGTCGTGGATAATTCCGTGGCGGTGGTCCTTGCGGGGGAAGTCGTCGAGGGCGGCCTTGAGGCACCGGGTCGCCTGATCGAAAGCCTTGTCGCCGATGGCGTGCATTTCGATCTGGAGCCCGGCGCGGTTCGCCGCCTTGCAGAATTCGGTAACCGTCTCGTCCGAGTAATAGAGGACTCCGTCGGTTCCGTCGGTATAAGGCTCGTTCATGGCGGCATCGCCGGAGCCGAAGCAGCCGTCCAGCGCACACTTGAAGCAACCGCCGATACGGGGCAGCTTGCGCGATTTAGCGACCTTGATCTCCATCGACTGCGGGAATACGCGGACCTGGAAGCCGTTCTTGAGGCTCTTGGCAAAGATCTTTTCGGTAGTAATATCGAGATCTCCGATGAAACCTACTCCGCTGACGGTATGGACCATTCCGATACCGCGCTCGGCCTGGAAGTCTGCCGCCTGCTGCATCTTGGAGAAAAGGTCCACGATGCTGAGGCTGCCGGTGATGTAGTCGGATACCTTGAAGAAGGCTTCCTGGTTCATCTCGCCGGTATCCGGGTGATAACCGCGCAGGGTATTTACCTGTTTGTCTATTTTCTGAAGCAGTTTGCTGTTGACGATGCAGGCATGGCCGTCGTACTTGACTACCATTATCTCCTTGTCCGGACAGACCTTGTCCAGTTCCTCGCGGCTGATGAGCCTGCGCTCCTTTACCGAATAAGGAGAGGCGCCGAATGCGATAAGGGTCTTGGCGTTGCCGCTCTTCTTGTAGAATTCGGCGACCATCTTCGAGATTTCCTCGTTGGACTCCGCATCCATCACATTGAGTCCTGCATTGAAGATGGAGAACGACGCAAAATGTTGATGGGTATCCACAAAAGAGGGGATGAGGGCCTTGCTGCCCAGATCTACGGCCTCAGCGCCGGCGTACTCCTTGGGGAGAGTCTTGCCTACATAGATTATGCGTCCGCCGTCTTCGACCAGATACTTTGCTACAGTGTCCTTGGAGTCCACTGTAAGGATAGCGCCTTTATAAACTTTCATTGCTTGTAGTTTTTGTATGAAGGGTCAATCGCGCAGAGTTCCTGGAAGGAATCAATCTCCACTATATCGCCCTTCTGGCATTCGTGTATCTTAACTTTATAATTGTCTTTTCTGAGAACCAGAGGTACGAACTCATAGAAAACGTCTCTGCCGCCTTCTTCGTTCCATACACTCTCGATATCCCTGCGCAGTTTGTCGCAGTCTTCCGGGGTCCAATAGGAGATACCGTAGCAGTTGTAGCACTCCTCTCCTCCCTTGCGGTAGTTGGTCGCATAGCCGTCCTTCTCGCTCAGACACCAGTCATCGGTCTGCCTGGCGAAAGAGCCGAGGTAATCCGAGCCGGAGTGCCATTTCCTGATGACGTCGGGATTTGCGATAAGCAGGTCTGCCTCGCAGATGTAGATGCCGCCTTCAATGAGGTCCAGGGCTGCATGGGCGGAAGAGATGCTGTTGGTCTTATCGAAAAGATCGTTGTCTATGAACTTGATGTCCGGGTATTTTTCGAGGAGTTCGTCGAAACACTCCTTTTTGTAACCGCGGACTATCGTAATGTCTTCGATTCCGGCATCCTGCAGGGCGTCGATAATAGTATCGATGATTCTTACTCCGTTTACCCTTACGAGAGGCTTGGGCCTTTCGAGCGTTACGGGAACCATCCTGGAACCGAATCCTGCCGCGAGTATTATAGCTTTTTCTGCGCTGTAAGTCATATAAGTTTCATGCCCCAGCCGTAGACCTTGTCTATGACCGGAGTCTCTAAATTGTTCTTTTCCGCCAGTTCCTTGATCCACCTGAGCCCGAAGGGGAAGTCTTCGGTAAAATAGCGGCTGGCGCGATCCAGCTTCCAGCCTCCCTCGCAGGGTATCATCGGGCTGGTGATATTCTGGAAAGCGGCTATCGAGGATATTTTGCGTGTAAGCGAGGGGGCATCATTGCTCTCGTAATACTCCAGGAGGGTAGGGATGCCTTTAACCTCGAGTTTATCCAGGAGAGTGAAGAACTCCTTATCCATCTCAATAAGAGTCTGGGAAGCCTCGTCAGTCCACTCCTTGTAAAAGAGGATGTTGTGGTCGAAGACCTCGTCTTCCCGGCCGCAAAACATTGAGTAAAGCCTGCCGGTATGAAGAATGGGATTGGAGTTGGTCAGGGAGACCTGGAGATAATTATCTGCAAGGACTACCGGAGTTCCGAAGAGTTCTCCCAGAGTCTTGGTGAACTCTGCAGGAAGGTTTTCGAGCGCTGCAATCAGGTTGTTCTTATAGCCAAGAAGAAGGGCTTTCGAACCATATTCCGCGACCCTTGCTATGTACGGAACTCTTTGGAAACCAAATAGTTTCGCGCCGTGGCTGAGTATTTCGTGGGCAAAGAAGAAAAAGCCGGTGCTTGAGACTACCGAGCCTACCGCGGCTTCTCCTATGAATGGCTTGATCGTTTTGAGGGTCTTTTCAATCAGATAACCGGGAACGCAAAGAAGTACTATATCGCTGCCTTTGACGGTTTTGGAAGGATCTGATGAGACTGAGTCAAGTTTTCCCGAGTAAACCTTTCCGTCCGGGTCTGTAACCTCGAGACTGTCACTCCATTTCTCGGGATGTCCGGAAAGGATTCTGACGCTTACTCCGGGAAGAGAAGAAAGGACGCCTGCGCATACGTGGCCCAGTGAGCCCCCGCCGCAGATGGTGATGTGAGTGTTAAGTCCTCGCATTATTTTTCTCAAGGTGTAACTTACAAATGTAATAAAAATGCGGGACTTAAGGACACTATCGAATCATAACTTCAACGGGAATAACGGTGCCTCTCTGGATAGGGTGCAGAATATATCTTAAAGTACGGGTCTGACCTTCTACCTCGTATTGGAATATCAGTTCCGTTGCCGGGTTACCGGTAGTAGGGTTGGGAAGATCGTTGGGGTAGCAGTAGAGTATCGTCCCAGGGTATTGGGAATAAAGGCCGATATCGTAGGGAAGTCGAACCTTTTTCGAGGCGACCGGGTCGCGGACCGAAAACCCGCGCTCTCGGAACATCTCCGCCTGGCCGTTGACATTCTCGAGCCAGACTCGCGGGTTTTCTGCCAGCCGGTCGCCGTCCATCCAGTTCGAGACTTCGGTAAGCTGGACAGTACAGAGCAGGGGAGTCAGCGCGATTGTCGTGTCCCGGCCCGGGACAAAGGAGCCGATGCCGGTCATGAGCGGGGCCTTAGGATTGTCGTCGGTAAAGCGGAATACCAGCTCTTCCAGAGAATCGAAGTGATTCAAGGCATCAAGATTAAAAGTCCCGCGGACATTGGCTACTACGGCAAGTGTTTTCGGGAGGCTGTCGCTCAGGCTCAGGAGGGCTTTGTCGGCGCAGACGCGCCTGTGTAATTGGAGATCCCGCAGGCCATCTGCCCTATACACGAAAAGGTCAAGACTCTCTATAGGGTAAGGCGCCGCGAAATTGATCTGGCTATCCAGAACCGTTGAGTCCTGTTTTACCTCCTGTATAGGTTCGGGCGGGGAAGGGTAAAGCGTTTCTTTGCCCCCATTTATACGACAAGCTCCCGCCAGAAGCGGGAGCATAGTCATTACAAGTATTTTGAGCTTTTCCATTAACCTCCGAAGTTGTCGAAGAGGATGCTCTCGGGTGCGACGCCGAGCGAGTCGAGCAGGTCGCACACACACTTTGTCATCATAGGAGGACCACACATGAAGTACTTGATATCCTCCGGAGCTTCGTGGTCCTTCAGATAGGTCTCGTTCATCACGTTGTGGACAAAGCCTGCGGTATACTTCACTCCTGCTGCATCTGCCGCCGGATCCGGGCGGTCGAGTGCGAGGTGGAAGTGGAAGTTCGGGAATTCCTTCTCGATCTCCGCGAAATCCTCAAGGTAGAAGGCCTCGACAAGAGCACGGGCACCGTAGAAGAAGTGGACTTCACGCTTTGTCTTAAGCGTCTTGAAGAGATGCATGATGTGTGAGCGGAGAGGTGCCATACCGGCGCCGCCGCCTACGAACACGTACTCCATATCGTCCGGATCGTCCTTCGGAAGGAGGAACTCGCCGTAAGGGCCGCTGATCATCACCTTGTCGCCCGGCTTGCGGGAGAAGACGTAAGTTGATGCGATTCCCGGAGGAACTCCCGGAACGAATTTGAACACGCCCTTGGGCTGAGTCCTGTCGAACGGAGGAGTTGCGATACGGACGTTGAGTTTGATGACGTCCTTCTCGGCGGGATATGAGGCCATTGAGTATGCCCTGATAGTAGGAACGGTGTTCTTGAACTTCAGGCTGGTAATGCCGTATTTCTCCCAGTCGCCCTTGTAGATGTCTGCAACTCCCATATCGGAGAAGTCAGCCTCGTACTCGGGGATATCGATCTGGATGTACTCGCCGCTCTTGAAGTCGATGTGTTCGCCTTCAGGAAGACGTACGGTGAATTCCTTGATGAAGGTAGCTACGTTCTCGTTGGAGATGACCTCACACTCGAGCTTCTTGACGCTCAGAGCGCTTTCGTCCATCCTGACCTTGAGATTGTCTTTTACCTTGACCTGGCAACCAAGTCTCCAGCCTTCCTTGATCTGCTTGCGGTTGAAGAAGCCGACTTCGGTGGGGAGGATTTCTCCGCCGCCTTCCTCGACTATAATCTTACACTGGCCGCAGTTTGCCTTTCCGCCGCATGCGGAGGGGAGGAAGATGCCACCCTCGGCGAGGGTACCCATGAGGTTTCCGCCGGGAGTCGCTTCGAGAACTTTCTTACCGTCGTTTATGTCGATCTTGACCTTACCCTTGGGGGTAATGGCCGCCTTGATTATGAGGAGAATTGCCACCAGGATGAGGATGACAATCACCATCAGCACCATTGCAGAAATAAGTGTATTGTTCATATTCTCTATCCTTTAAAGTGAAATTCCCATAAAGGCCATGAAGGCGATACCCATCAGGCCGACGGTGATGAATGCTATGCCCGTTCCCTTCAGGGCTGCGGGAACATTGCTGTAGGCCATCTTTTCGCGTATTGCAGCGAGTGTGACGATGGCGAGATACCAGCCGATACCGGAGCCGAGAGCGTAGACGGTAGCCTCTCCGAAGCCCGCGAAATCACGCTGCTGCATAAAGAGCGAACCTCCGAGGATGGCGCAGTTTACTGCGATCAGCGGGAGGAAGATGCCCAGAGACGAGTAGAGGGAGGGGAGGAACTTTTCCACAACCATCTCGACTACCTGTACGATGGCGGCGATTACGGCGATGAAGAGGATGAAGCTCAGGAAGCTGAGGTCTACGCTAGCGAAACTCTCTCCGAGCCAGCTCAGAGCGCCGGGCTGAAGCACGAACTTGTTGAGCAGGTAGTTGACGGGGAGGGTGATGAGAAGCACGAAGATTACCGCGATGCCGAGGCCGTTGGCGGTCTTTACATTCTTTGATACTGCCAGGTACGAACACATACCGAGGAAGTATGCAAAGATCATATTGTCAACGAAGATTGACTTTACGAATAAGCTTAAATATTCCATAATTCCTTAGTAGTGTTATTTTTCCTGGAGAGACTTGTCAATGCTCCTTTGGACCCAGATGATGCATCCGATAAGGATGAGGGCCATAGGAGGAAGAATCATAAGGCCGTTGTTGACGTATCCGAGAGATGACAGAACCGGGAATCCGAAGAGAGTTCCGCTTCCGAGCAGCTCGCGGAAGAACGCGACGATGACCAGGATGAGACCGTAACCTACGCCGTTGGCCACTCCGTCAAGTAAGGAAGGCCAGGGCTTGTTGCCGAGGGCGAATGCTTCGATACGTCCCATCACGATACAGTTCGTAATGATGAGGCCGATGTAGACCGAGAGCTGCTTGTCGATTGAATAGGCAAAGGCCTTGAGCACCTGGTCCACGAGGATAACCATCATTGCTACCACCACGAGCTGTATGATGATACGTGCGCGGTTAGGGATGGTCTTGCGGAGCAGCGAGCAGATGAAGCTCGACACTCCGGTAACGATAATCACTGAGAGGGCCATAACGCAGGCGCCCTTGAGCTCGACCGTAACTGCGAGAGAAGAGCAGACGCCGAGGATCAGGACGGTAATCGGATTACCCTTGAGTATCGGGTTGAGGATAGTTTCTTTGAGTTTCTGTGCCATGGCTTATTCCTCCTCTGTGGTATTATTGGCTGCAGCGGCATAGTTTGCGTATGCCTTGAGCCAGATGTTGATGGCTTCGTCGAGGCCCTTGCTGGTCATCGTAGCGCCGGAGATGGCGTCGATGGCATTGGTCTGGCCTGCGGGAGCGCCGCCCTTCACGATGTGGAAGGGAACTTCGTCTGCGGTGTTGACGGTCTTGCCGGCGAACTGCGCACGGAACTCAGGGTCATCCTTGATCTTGCCGCCAAGACCGGGGGTCTCGGATTCGTGATCGAAGTAGGCGCCTGCGATCTGAGTACAGCTGCTGTCGAGCGCGATGTATCCCCAGACCGGTCCCCAGAGACCTGCACCGTAGACGGGCAGGACGGTGGTTCCGTTCTTGAAGATGTAAACAGGAAGATTGTAGTCAGCCTCTCCCTTGATGTTGTAGTTCTGGGCCTTGAGGTCGGACACTCCGTAGATCTGAGCTGTCTTGGTGTCAAGGGTGCCGGTTTTCTGTCCGTCAGCATCCACGAGGAAGGCCTCCGCGATATTGGACTTATAGAAGCCGAGGATGGCTTCGTTTGACGAAGCGTCGAACTCGAACTGGGCTGCGGTCAGGATCTGCCTGATGGTCTCAGCCTTCTCGTTGGCATCCTGCCTGGGCTTGAGACTCTGCGATGCAAATGCGAGGACGGCTGCCACAATCACGCAGATGAGGGTCGTGTAGATGACCGTATAGACGTTGCTGTTTGTATTCATAACCTTCCTCCTTATGCTTTAGCGATTTTGTTCCTTCTGCCGGTGTGGATCGAGGTGACGCAGTGGTCAATGAGCGGGGCAAAGGTGTTGCCCAGCAGGATGGCCAGCATCATACCCTCCGCATAGCCGGGGTTGAAGAGCCTGATAACGGCGCAGATCGCACCAATCAGGAAGCCGTAGATCCACTTTCCGGTCTCGGTCTGGGCCGAGGTGACGGGGTCCGTGGCCATGAAGACGGCGCCGAATGCGAAGCCGCCCATCACGAGGTGGTAGAAGCAGGGGATGTCGGACAGGCCGGCTACGTTTGCAAGGCCCGCTACGCAGAGCAGACCCACAACCTCGCTGACCATAATCTTCCAGCTTGCCACGCCGGTCCAGAGGAGGATCGCAGCGCCGAGCAGGATGGCGATTACCGAAGTCTCACCCACGGATCCGGGGATGCCGCCCCAGAACATGGTCCAGAAATCGGTTCCATACTGGGCGGTTGTGTTGATGAGGCCGCCCATTCCGCCGTCTGCCGCAAGGGCGAGCGGGGTAGCGCCGGTAAAGCCGTCTACCGTCTCCGCACCCTTGAGGCTGATCCATGTCTCAGAGCCGGACATCTTGCTCGGATAGGAGAAGAAGAGGAAAGCACGGGTAAGGAGAGCGGGGTTCCAGATGTTCATTCCGGTTCCGCCAAAGACTTCCTTGCCGAAGATGACCGCGAAAGCGACTGCTACCGCGAGCATCCACAGCGGAACGTCTACAGGGACGATCAGAGGGATGAAGAAACCCGATACGAGGTAACCCTCGTTGACTTCTTCGCCCCTGATCTGGGAAGATGCGAACTCGATAGCGAGACCTACTACGTAGGAGACAACGAACAGAGGAAGCACCTTCCAGAAGCCGAACCAGAACTCCTGCCAGATGTTCATATCAAGGCCGGTGGCCAGCGAGTGCTGGAAACCGACATTCCACATGCCGAAGATAGCTGCAGGAACTGCAGAAATCACGGCGATGATCATAATGCGTTTGAGATCGACCGCGTCGCGGACATGGGCGCCTTTCTTCGCCACTGTACCGGGGACGGCGAGGAATGTCTCAAAAGCATCGATAGTTGAGTGCAGCCAATAGAGTTTGCCGCCTTTTTCAAAAATCTTGTTCATACTTTTAAGCCATTTCTTTAAGCATCAGGTCGATACCCTTTGCAATTATATCCTGAATGTAGTTCTTGGAAGGATCCACGAACTCGCAGACTGCGAGATCCTCGGGGAGCACTTCGTAGATACCGAACTTCTCCATCTTCTCGATGTCGCCGGCAAGACATGCCTTGATGAGATAGAGAGGATAGATGTCCATAGGAAGTACCTTGGCGTAGTAGGCGTCGTTCATTACGAATGCGCGGGGGCCGCCGTGGAGGTTGGTATCCATATCGTACTTTCTCCAGGGGGTAAGCCAGCTGAAGTAGGTATGATCGGTACTGTACTGTTTCAGACGGAGCGGCATGGCCCATCCGAACGGTTCCTTCTCGGTTCCTTCCTTGATGAGGGTGACAGTGTTGTCGAAGTATCCCAGATAGCCCTCGACTCCTACGGTCTTTCCGCTGAGGACATCTCCGCTGACTACGCGGACGATATCTGCGTTGGTACTGTAGAAGGCCTTGAGCGCGGTCATGGGAGTTCCGGGCAGAGCGCTGACATATGCTGGCTGGATAGCCATCGGGCCGCTCACCGCTACGAGCCTGCGTACATCGTACTTACCCTTCGTAAAGAGCTTTCCTACTGCTGCAAGACCCTGAAGGGAGATGGTCCATACGGTTTCTTCCTTCTTGATGGGGCTGATGTGGCTGATCTGTACGCCTACGTTTCCCGCAGGGCATTTGCCCTCGAAGAAATGTTTGGTAGCGTTCAGCCTGGCAAGAGGCGAGTTCGCGTAAGTCTTCGCATTGAAGCTGACGTGGACTTCGGCAATCTTAGACAGGGCGTCGATACCGGCCTGGATAGCTGCAATCTCGCCTTCGAATGCGAAGTCTGTGTCTGCGGCGCCAGGGGTAGTGTTGAATGCAGAGACGAAAATTGCTTTCGGGGTAACGGCGGGATTCGCGAGAATACCGTAGGGGCGCTGGATAAGCCAGGGCCACAGTCCGCTGCCGAGAAGAGCCTTCTTTACGTCCTCGGCTTCGAGCTGAGCGACGCTCTTTACTTCGAAGTCTGCAAACTTCTGCTCTGGATCGGTTTGGATCAGTACTGCGAGAAGCTTTCTCTTCTCGCCCCTGACAACCGCCTTCACCGTACCGCTGGCGGGGGAGGTGATGAGGATGTCAGGGTTGTTCTTGTCTGAGAAGACGGGGGATCCGGCCAGAACCGTATCTCCTTCCTTGACGAGCAGACGAGGCAGCAGGCCCTTGAAATCAGTGGGCTGAATTGCTACTACATCGCTCAGCAATGTCTTGCTCAGGCGTTTCTCGGCGCATCCCGTAATAGGGAGGTCGAGACCCTTTTTCAAAACGATTGTTTTGGACATTGTAGATATAGTTTGAATTGAATTTCAAATTGAACCACGAAGATACGGAAAAAATCCGTATTTTCGTGGGTAATATGGAAAACAATGTGAGCGTGATTTTGGAGGGACTCAACCCCGCGCAGAAAGACGCGGTCCAGGCCGTCGAGGGTCCTGTCCTCATAGTAGCCGGCGCAGGCTCCGGAAAGACAAGAGTGTTGACGAGCAGGGTAGCTTACCTGCTCGCCACCGGCGTTGACCCTTCCCGGATCCTGGCCCTGACTTTCACCAAAAAAGCCGCCGGCGAGATGAAGGAGCGTATCGCCTTGATGGTAGGGGAGAAGCGCGCCCGCCGTGTCGTGATGGGAACCTTCCACTCCGTTTTCGTTCGTTTTCTTAGGAAATACGCCGCATCCCTTGGCTATCCGGATCAGTTTACAATCTACGATACCTCCGATTCTACTTCCGCTATCAAGGTCTGCCTTAAGGAGCTGAAGCTGGATCAGGATAAGAATTATAAGCCCAAGGACGTCCTCGCCAGGATTTCCAATGCGAAAAACAATCTCGTGACCTGGGATCGCTATTCCGCCCGCGAAGACCTGGTTGCAGCAGACCGCCGTGCCCAGCGAGGCAGGATGGCCGAGCTGTACCGGCTCTATCAGCAGAAGCTGAAAGCCTCGGGCGTGATGGACTTCGACGATATCCTGGTCAATATGAATATCCTTCTGAGAGACAATCAGGAGGCTCTTCAGGATCTCGCTTCCAGCTTCCATTATATAATGGTAGACGAGTATCAGGATACAAATTTCTCGCAGTATGTCATCCTGAAAAAGCTCTCTATGATCTATCGCAATATCTGCGTAGTAGGAGACGATTCGCAGTCTATATACGCCTTCCGCGGAGCGAAGATCGAGAACATCCTCAATTTCAAGAAAGATTACCCGGAATGTAAGATAGTCCGCCTCGAACAGAACTACCGCTCTACTAAAACGATAGTCGAGGCCGCCAACAGCGTCATAGCCCACAACGAAGGCCGTATCCCTAAAGAGTGTTTCTCTGAAGGCGCGACCGGCGAGAAGATTCGCGTTCTCGACTGCATGACGGATGCCGAAGAGTCGGCTATGGTCGTTCAGGAAATAGTTTCCCGTATGCGGGAAGAACATGCCCAGTACCGCGATTTCGCAATACTCTACAGGACCAACGCCCAGTCGCGTTCGCTGGAAGAGACTCTCAGGCGCCGCAATATACCTTATATGATATATTCCGGTAATTCCTTCTTCGATCGCGCGGAGGTAAAAGACCTGATGGCCTATTTCAAACTGGCCGTCAACCCTTCAGATGATGAAGCCTTCAAACGTGCGGTGAACAAGCCCGCCAGGGGAATAGGAGATACGACGATTACCGCTCTGGAAACTTTTGCACGTCAAAAAGGAATAAGCCTCTTTAAGGCTGTCTATTCAGAAGAGTTGCTGAGCATTCTTCGCGAGGCAGTCGTCGCTAAACTTCGCGCCTTCTGCGGGATGATAGACAAGTTTGCCATCGCCGCGGCTAAGGAAGATGCCGCCGATCTGGCGAAGCGTATCGCGGATGAATCCGGCATCTATCCTTTTTATAAAGCAGACACAAGCGTTGAGGGTATGTCCCGCACGGCGAATGTCGAGGAACTCGTCAATTCGGTAGCGGTATACGTCAATGAACTGGTTGAGGAGGCGGAAAGCAATGGCGATGAAGCACCGGTCGTGACTCTCGGCGATTATCTGGAAAATGTTTCCCTGCTCTCAAACGTAGATACTCCTACCGAAGAAGATGATACGAATAGGGTAGCCCTGATGACGGTCCATTCCGCGAAGGGCCTTGAGTTCCCGTATGTAATGATAGTGGGGCTCGAGGAGAATCTATTCCCTTCGTCGAATATGGTCTTCAGCGCTCAGGATCTGGAAGAGGAGAGGCGTCTGTTCTACGTTGCGCTTACCCGCGCGAAGAAAGACGTCATTCTTGCCTATGCCCATGACCGCTTCCGTAACGGCCGCCACGAACAGAACTCGATCTCCCGCTTCGTTCGCGAGATCGATCCGAAGTATCTCGAAAAACCCATTGATGAGGAAGAGGCCTTCGTTTTCGCGCCCAGAAGCGGCTTTGGCGGCTTTGGCTCACGCTTCGGTTCACGTGGGACTATGTCTGGATCAGACCGGCCCTCTTCCGGCTCGCGCTTCGGCAGCCCGTACGGCGCCTCGTCTCGCCCCGTAACAGTCCCCAGAACCGGTCCCGCCGGTACTTCCCGCCAGGGATTCTCAGGCGTCTCGCGCCCCGGTTCGTCCAGTCCTGCTCCGCAGGCTGGCTCTTCCCCAGTCCGTACCCCTCTGCCCTCGAAGCCCGAAGTTCAGTACGCCGACTTCGAGCCTGTCCATATGACCGAACTCTATGAGGGCGAACGCATCGAACACAACCGCTTCGGCCCCGGAAAGATCCTTTCCATCACCGGCGTCGTTCCCGAGCTCAAAGCCGAGGTCGAGTTCGACCACTTCGGCCGCAAGACCCTCCTCCTCAAATACGCCAAAATGCGCCCGGAGCAGTAAAAAACTTAGTACTACTCTGCGGGAAAATCCGCAGAGTAGTACCAACATTCAGTAAATTACGCTAAAGATTATTCTACCGTGATTCCTTCGGCCATCGTGTACATGTCCGGGAGGTCGGAGCAGAAGAATGTATTGTCCATCTTATACATCTTCACGAAGTCCGCTTCCGATGGGTGTCCGGGATAAACGGAGAAGAAGTGCTTGTCGGATTCGTTCGCGCCGACAAATTTGTTGCGCCAGGTGACGAGAAGGCTGACCTTACGCCCAGTCATAGGAGCGTGGATATTCTCTGTCCAGTATGTTGTCCTGGTGAAACCTTCGACACCGGTCTCGGTAACTCCGCAAGGCTTATGCTTGGACTGGGAAATGTTGGACAGAGTCTTGAGGTTGGACGTGAAAACAAGGTTGTTGATACCCTGATAGCAATCCATTCCCAGGAAATCTACGTAGTCGTCGCCGGGCCAGCGAAGGAGGTATTCGCTTTCGCTCTGCTGGCTGTCAATCTGAGGAGAGATGGCATAGATGGCATTGTGGACGCCCTTCGTGTCGCGAAGATACTTGACGGTCCACTGCCACAAATCCTTGAACTCCTGTTCTGTGGTACACTTCGAGCCCCACCAACTCCAGGTGTGGTTGTGTTCGTGGAAGGGACGGAGGATGATAGGGATGGTCTTGCCGTCGGAGCCTTTCAAACCCTTGATGATGTCGGCCAGACGGTCCATCCACGCCTTGAAAGTGTTCTGGACATCGCTGCCGTCGGTAAGGATCTTGCTTACGACCGTGTTGTCTGAGTTATCCCATGCGCCTCCGATATTGTAGTGTTCCGCGCCGGGAACGTTGAAGCGCAGGGGATTGTCCATATGCAGGCAGACGATGGTAACCATACCCATATCGTAGGCTTGCTTGACGCTCCGGAGTTTCCATTCGTTGGTCTGAGGGTCGTCGGCATAGCGGTCGTCGATGAGTTCGGCGAAATCGATGCCAAGGACAGCAGGGTAGTCGCCGCAGACCTCTTTGGTATCGGATCTGCCTTCGGTTCCTATCCAATATCGGCCACACCAGAGGTCGTCGTGGTGTCCGAACATGAAGCCTTTTTCTTTTATGGCCCACAGATTCGAATAGAGTGCGCGGGTCTCAGGGGTGGCTTGACTATCAATGAGAGTCAGCTCCTTCAGTTCGCCTTCAGTATAATCCTTTTCATCTTTGCCCGGTAATTCTACATAGGAGCATCCTGCAAAAAGGGACGCGCCGAGCATAAGAATAAGTAATCTGCTTTTCATCATTTTTTCTGGAAAATCATTACGTAATAATTGGGATGGAAGACGATCATGTTGAGATCCGAGCTACTAAACCTGTCCTCGTAGGTGTAGTCGGTACCGTCATAAGGCTTCAACTGGAAAGCAATTGCGATACAATTGGAGGGGACTGTCAGGGAGACGGAAGTCGCCGAGTCGGTATGAGTTCCGGGACCGTAAACCATTCCGTTGACGGTACTGCCGGAGCCTTTGATAGTCGCGACCATCGTCTCGGTATTGATGGTGAAGGTGCTCTCGCCGTGGGGTAACTGCCCGAAGTTGAATGACATGTCAACAGTTATGTCGCCATAAGTGTTGTTCGTGCCGTTCATGTTGTTCTTGTAGGTGTAGTCCCAATACTCTCCGTCGGCTCCCGGTCCGTAGTTGAGGGTTCCGGAAGTTCCGTCTATGGTTATCGTAAGGGTATTGTCGTATTCCTTAGTCGCGTTGGTGGGCGAATAATTGTCTACATAACCGGTCCAGTCCCAAGGTTTGTCCTTAATCTCGTCGAATCCCGTGCGTCCTCCGCCAAGAATTTTGAGAGAGGTGACCTTGTAATCCCCGGCAATCGCAGATAAGTCGGTCGAGGTTCCCGGATTGTCACCCGTCCCCGGATTATCTCCAGTGCCCGGATTATCTCCAGTGCCGGGATCGTCAGGAATGTCTTCGATGTCGATATCGCCCTCATCGCCGATAACTTTGGATGCGGCGGGTATCTGGTCGACCTTGGTGACAAGGAGGAAGTAATAGCGGGGAGCGACAACGAATTTCATGTAGTCGGTGTAGAGGATAGGATTGAGACGAGGGGTAGTAGTAGCATCCCATCTTGTATCTCCGGGGACGGAGAATGCCATACACTGGTTCTCTACGACTACTTTCTTCGCAGCTCCTTCGCAGATGACTATATCGCTGTCGAAGATAGAGCATACGCGTTCCTTGCCGGAGGCGTCCTTGAAGGTGATTGTTCCGAGAGCGTAGTCTTTCTTCCAGGTGCTTTCTCCTATAGGGATCACTCTGTAGAAATTGTGGAGGTCGAGGTCCTGACCGTCTTTCTCCTTATTCTGAGCTCCGTCGAGCAGACAGTTCCAGTGTTTGCCGTCTACACCGCCGTAGTTGATACAGGTACCTTCAGTAGTGCCGTCATCATTGATTTCGGTGCAGGTAATCTCGAGGTAATTGTCGTAATTGGCCGCGGGACCATATCCGAGAGAGGCCCATTTCGCCCAGCACCAGCTCTTCGATTCGGGAGTGGCGAGAAGAAGGACTCCCCAGCTCCATGGCTCAGCGCTGGTAGCCTCGCCAAGGCCGCCAAGGATATAAGATCCATTGATGGCGTAGTTGCCGGCGAAACTTTCAACGAAAGGTATCATGTTGATTGAGTAAACTCTTTTTTCTCCGGCTTGAGAGGTGACCGTGATGGTCGGGGTTGAACTGCCGGTAAAGTCTACTTTATCATTTCTGGCGGCGCTGGCTGTTGCTCCATAGGCAACGACCAGAGAGGTAAGACTGACTTGTGAAAGATCCTCGATCATATCTACTGCCAGTCTGATCTCGACTGTGCCGGTTGAATCGCTTACAGTCTCGATCACGGCATCGCCGATCTGACGCTCAAAGGCGATGGAAACTATGTTTCTTTCATGGAAGGCATATCCTCCGTCCAGTCCGGTATACCCTTCGGGTGCACAGGAGAACAGCAGCGAGGCGCCTGCCAGAAGAAGTACTGTTAGTTTATAGAGTTTCATATTCGACATGTTTTGAGCTTATTCGATATAAGGGTTGAGGTCGGTCTCGAGTGAAGGGATGGGGTAGAAGACCATCTCCTCAGCGGTGAGACCCTGCTCGCGCGCCGCTGTGATGTCGGTGTGGAGCTTGTTGAGCCTGCGGAAGTCATAGCAGAGGTGGCCTTCGAAAGCAAGTTCGAAGACACGCTCATTACGGACTGCCTCGCGGAAAGCGGATGTGGTCATTCCGGACGCGAGGGGACCGAGGCCGGCCCTGGCCCTGATGGCGTTGACCAGTTCATAGGCCTTGGGGGTAGGACCTGCTGCTTCAGCATATGTCAGTGCTACCTCGGAGTAGCGGATGAGGAAAGGCTTCGTCGAGGTCTTTTCTCCGACAAACTCGGGGTCGATGAACTTGCGGCAGAAAGGATACGAGAGGCTCTTGCCTGAATCCCCGCCGAAAGTAGCGATTCCGTCTGCATTGTAAACGGTAGTGCAGAACAGCCAGTCGTGGCGGAGATCGCCGGCTTCGAAACTGTTGTAGAACTCTGTCTGAGTACAGTATTCGCTCCAGCCGTCGTGGGTCGGGATAAGCTGTCCGGTATCGCCGTTCTTGATGTAGACAGTACCGCCGGCGATATAAGGAATATACATCTTCGAAATCTTGGAATACTGACCTTCGGTCTCGCCGGTGCGGTCCATACTCATAAGGAAGATGTGTTCCGGACCTGTAGGCTTTTCTACATCGTAGATGTCCATCAAGTTCGGATCAAGTCCGTAGGTTGTCTGGGCGGGGTCATCTACTACGTGGCCTGCGTACTCGACAGCCTTACCGTAGTAATCGTCTACATTGAAACTCATATCTACATACTGAGGCACGCCTGTTTCCTTGGCGGTAGCAAGGTAAAGGTAGGCGAACGAAGCCAGCGAGTATGCGGCTATGCGGTCTGTACGGCCTGTTACCGGAACGGGATAGATCTTGGTAAGAGAAATAGCCTTGTCGAGATCGTCGAAAATCTGGTTCCAGACTTCGTCGAGAGTCTTGGCCGCTCCTACTGTAGCGTCTTCGAGTTTGCGGACCGGTTTGAGGTGCATAGGTACACGGCCGAAGTTCCTTGCAAGATTGAAGTAGGAGTAGGCCCTCATAAAGTAGGCTTCTCCAACATACTGATTACGGGTGTCTTCGTCCAGATCCTTCATCGCGGCCACATTTTCTATCACTACGTTTGCCCTGTTGATGGTTATGTAAGAGTAGTGGTAGAAGTTATTGAGGGTCGTATTGGTCTTGAAGGTGGAAGGCTTCCATCCGTCAAGTTCCTTCGTGGAGGTCTTGGCGTCTCCTTTCGGATACATTACGTCCGTATTCATATCGCCCAGGAAGACGATGGCGCGGGAGTACTCGATATAGTTTATAGCGTCGTAGATGTAGTTGGTCGCTGCAAGGGCGTCGGCGTCGGTCTTATAGAAATTTTCCTCTGAATAGAATCCATAGGGATATTCGTCCAGGGAGCAGGCGCATACTGTAAGTGATGCGAGCGCTGCGAGTATAATGTTACGTGTTTTCATCGCTTTCTAGAAATTGAAATCAAGACCGAATGTCCATTTGCGAAGGCGGGGATAGCCGCCGCTGTAGAGTCCAAGTGCGCTTACTTCAGGATCGTAACCGGAGAACTTGGTAAAAGTGTAGAGGTTGTCTGCGGAGATGTACAGGCGTAAAACCCTGCCCATATCCTTCTTTGAGAGAGGAATCTTGTAGCCCAGAGTCATAGTCTGGATTCTTACGAAGGAACCGTCTTCAATCCACCAGCTCGAGAACCTGGTCTGGCGGGTATCGCTCAGTTTGGGGTAGAGGTTGGTGGGGTTGTCCGGAGTCCAGCGGAAAGGCATATTGTTGGGCTGATCGAAGCGTTTGCTGTTGATCACGTCATTGCCGAAGACTCCGTTGAAGAACACGCTGAAATCCAGATTCTTCCAACTGGCGTTGAGCGAGAGGGAAGCGAGGAAGTCGGGGTTGGGATCTCCGATTATGCAACGGTCGTCTTCGTTGATTATGTCGAGCCTGTCGCCGTTGTAGATATCCACATACTTGAATTCGCCGGGCTGCGCGTCATCGCCGCTGAGGCCGGCGCTAAGTCCCTCGGCGAGACTCTGGATGATGCCGTCGGTCACATAACCGTAGAATACGTACATCGGGTAGCCTACGGCGAGGATGTTGGTAAATCCACGATACTGCTCCGAGGAGTTGCCGTAGAATTCATATTCCATTCCGGTGCGGACGTCCTTGTTGAGACCGGCTTCGACCGAGTTTCCAAGGCTGAGTACGGAGTTGCGGTTCTTGGAGAAGATGAGAGTTCCTCCAACGTTCCAGTCGCGATCGCGGTAGAAGATGCCGTCGAGGGTGATTTCAATACCACGGTTGAGGATTTCTCCATCGTTGACCCACATCTTGTCGTAGCCGGATGAGGGGGCGATGTTGCGCTGGCGCAGCAAATCTGATGTGTGTTTGTAGTACCAGTCGAAAGTCACATTGAGCCTTTCATTGAAGAAAGTGCCGTCGAATCCGAGGTCTAACTGAGAGGTGGTTTCCCATTTCAGACCGGTGTTCGGAATACCGCTCCAGATAGCGTAGATACCGCCGTCTCCGGTGGTTCCGGATTTGTAGCCGGGACCGATAGCGGTAGTCCAGCTTCCATCATAGAAGTATTTGTGTTGGCCGTAGCGGCTGAGGGTCTGATAGGCCGAAATACCCTGGTTACCGGAGATACCGTAAGAAGCGCGGAGTTTCATCAGGTTGACCCAGGAAATGTCCTTCAGCCAGTCCTCTTCGCTCATCTTCCAGCTGAGAGCTCCGGAAGGGAAGAATGCCCACTTATTGTCTGCACCGAACTTGGAGGAACCGTCGGCACGGGCGGTAAATGTGGCGAGGTACTTGCCTGCAAGAGTATAGTTGAAACGGAACAGACCGGAGATCAACTTGGTTGCATATAGGCTGTTTTGAATCTGATACTTTTCAGGATCGCCGGAAGCGAGGTTTTCGTTGCCAAGCGATTCGTTTACGAAACCTACGGCAGCGAGATCACTGCTGCGCGACTCGTAACTTTCGTAGGAATAACCCGCCATGGCGGTGAGATGATGAATGCCGAACTCCTTGTCGAAGGTGGCATAACTCTCAACTACCAGGTTGTCGTCCCTCCAGTTCTGGATTGCTCCATAACCATTATTGAATACACCCCTTTCGGTGTACTTCTTTGGGTAGTAGTAGTCTGAGATCGTCTCACCGTGTTTGTAGTTGACCTGGGCGGTAATGTCCAGCCATTCCCAGGGCCTGTAGTCCAGGGCCATGTAGGTGATGAGGTCAAGTCCGCTCTTGTCCTGCTTGCGGAACTTAGTGAGTGCCAGAGGATGATAGTAGTCCTGAACGCTGTACTGCCAGAAATTTCCTTCGTCGTCGTAGACGGGGAATATCGGGTTACGGTTGTAGGAAAGGTAACCGTTGTTGTGGCGTTTGTTCTGGGTAACATTGGCGCTGGCCTTCATCCTCAGGTTTTCGAAGATTTTGTGGTCCACGGCGAAGTTCGCTCCGTATTTGGTATACGTATCCTCGATGTACATACCGTTGTCGCGGTAGTAGTTGGCCGAGGCGGTGAACATCGTCTTGTCGTTAGAGCTCTGGATCTTTACCGTCGTATTGTCTGAGATAGGCGCTTTGTTGAAGACTATGTCATCCCAGCGGGTGTTGGTACTCCATTCTCCGCTCTGGAGTTCTTCAATCGACGGGTAGTAGATACCGTTGGCATTTACTGCGCCTACATAGAGCTGTGTAAGGCCCGAGTTGGCGCGGCTCTCATTGGAGAGCATAGCCATCAGGACAGGATCTCTCCAAAGGTGGAGCGGCTGGGTAAACTGCGAAAGGGTAGTCTGCTGACGGACGCTGATCCTGTTCTTTGTCCCCTGGGCTTTTCTGGTGGTGATAAGGATAACGCCGTTGGCGCCGCGCGAACCATAGATTGCCGAGGCGGATGCGTCCTTGAGGACCTCCATCGAAATGATGTCCTGCGGGTTGATCTGGCTTATAGCGCCGGCCTCGCCGTAGGGGAATCCGTCGATGACGACCAGAGGCGAGTTCGATCCGTTGAGGGAGGAGTTACCGCGGATTCTGACGGTCGAAGAAGCGCCAGGGTCCTGCGAGGCATTGGTAACCTGAACACCGGCCACACGGCCCTGGAGCAGGGCGTCGACCGAGTTCGCGGGAATGTCCGTGATTTTTTCCGCCTTAACGGAAGCGACAGAGCCGGTAAGGTCGCTCTTTTTTACTTGACCATAGCCGACGACTACCGTCTCTTCGAGGAGTACGCTGTCTTCCTCAAGTACGAAGTCTATCACTGCACGGCCGCCGACCTTCACTGTCTGGCCCTTGTAACCAAGGATGTCGACAGTCAGGCTTGCGGCCTCCGCGACATTGCGGAGCTCATAGCGGCCATCCAGGTCGGTGACGGCACCGTTGCCGGTACCTGCGACCATCACGGCTGCTCCCGGAAGCGGGTAGCCTGAGACGTCGCGAACCGTTCCTGTGACGGTAAGGCTTTGAGCGCTGAGGCTTGTCGCTCCGCAGAGCAGGACAAGCAGCGTTGCAAGCGTCTTGATTAGTTTCATAAAATAAAGGTTTGTTCCTTATTAGGAAGGATGTTTAGCTTAGTGAGTCTGTATGTTTTGTGGTCTCCGACTATAACGGAGAATGTGGTTATCGGTTTGGAGGTAGGGTTGAAAATGTAGACGAACACTTTCTTTCCACATCTTACTGCATAGCCATCATTGCCGGCTACACGTACCTCGAGGGGCTCGAAGCTGCCGCCGCCCGCCTCAAGCATCTGATCGCTAAGGGCGCGGACTTCGGCTATCTTTTCGTCTGTCCCGCGTGAGTCGAACCATTCCCACCACCAGCTCATAGGAACTATCGGGGTAGGGTTGAAGAGTCCATAGTACATCGCGCGGGTAAAGTCCATATCGAGACCGTCCGCTATTTCTTCGAAATTCTTATACCAGTCCCACTCGTATCCGGCTTCGCCGATGACGTAGGGCTTGTCGAATTCCTCTTCGTATCTGTTGATGGTAGCGGGGATATCGGCTGTGGCTTTATAGATATGTTTCTGGTTGAAGTCTATCTCCGGGATAGAGTTCAGACCCTCGATATCGCGGTGGGAGATCGAGGTGGTGATCATATGGCAGTGAGGGTCGATGCTGCGAAGGTACGCGGCCATTTCGGAATGCCAGAGGGAGATTGCCGCGGCAGGGATGGGGTTTTCGCTGTCTGCAAACTGGATGTTGTCTACTTCGTTGAAGAATTCCCATGCCGCTATCGCGGGGCTGTAACCCCAGCGGGCTACGATATATCGAAGGTAGTTGCGGTAGCGCGCCTTCGCGTCTTCGGAGGTGAAGAAGTCTTCGTCTGCCTTGACATTGCCCTGGCCCATGCATAGCATTATCTTGATATCCAGGCTCTCCGCCAGATTGAGGACATGGTCCAGCCTCTCGACCGCGCTGATGTTGATCGGCCCGTCACACTCGGTATACCGTGGATTGTTGAAATCTTTCTGCCTGTCGATGGGGAAGTTCCAGCTACACATCCACATCCTGGTGAAATTTCCGCCATGGGCTTTGAGCCTGGGGAGCATCACGTCGTAATTGTAGATGTCTGCCTGCTGGTGGAGTTCGCTAAGATGAGGGTTGTCGTCTTCCGTACGCGATTCCCAGCAGATGTTTTCGCCTATTCCTCTGAAAAGATCTCCGTTATCAAATCTGAAAGTCCAGTTGTCTCCGGGGTGGAGGAAGCCCTGCCCTTCGGCGGGGTAGACTATCAGAGAAAGGTCGTCGAGATCTGAAGCGAAATCTTCGCTCTCAGTATAGATGAAGCGAAGGGAGTACCTTCCGGACTGGATGGGAGTGAAGCGGGCTGTCCAGGTACTGTCAGAGCCGCCATAGAAGCAGGGAAGGACGCCGTGTTCCCCGTCGGGAGCATAGTATTCCATGTCCATGGCCGCTTCTTCCTGACGGTAGGGATTATCCCACTGGCCGCCAAAGACCGTGATTGTGAATTCGGCCTTTTCGTATTGACAGACCTTCGCCGGGCCGCTTAGCCCGAGCAAAGCGGATAGCAGAACGGCAAGCATATTATTCCTTACACCATTTATCCAGCCATGCGTAGAACTCGCGATGCCAGAAGAGGGAATTCTGAGGCTGGAGGATCCAGTGATTTTCTTCGGGGAAGATGAGCAGCTTGCTCGGCACGCCCATCATCTGGGCAGCGTTGAATGCCGCCATGCCCTGAGTATAGGGGATGCGGAAGTCCATCATGCCATGGATGCAGAGAATGGGGGTGTGCCACTTGAGGATATTGCTCTGAGGATCCTTTGCGTAGTGATTCTTAGCCTTCGCGGTCTTCGCATAAGGGGCACCGGCCTGCTGCATTCCGCCGAAATAGATGCCGTCTCCGGCGGGACCGGTCTCGCCCGGGCGGTAGTCGTATTCGGTCAGACCGCCGTTGTCCCAGTTCGCGAACCACATCTCTTCGGTCGTGTACCACAGCGCCTTTTCGTCGAAGATTCCGGCGTGGGCGATGAAGCAGTCGTACAGGTCGCCATGGAGACCCTCGAGCATGTAGGCCGAGAATCCGCCGTAGGAGGCACCGACGCAGGCGAGCTTGCCTACGTAGGGCTTACTCTTGATCCAACGGCCTGCGGACAGGTAGTCCTGCATATTGAGGCCGGGGTAGTCGCCGCTGATCTGCTCTTTCCACGGCTGGCCGAACGCCGTAGTTCCACGGCGGTTGGGCATGATTACGATATAACCCTGCTGGGCCATCAGGCGGTAACACCAGCGGTAGCTCCAGTCCTGGGAGTTCGTTCCCTGAGGGCCGCCGAGTACGATTTCGACTGCTGGATAGACCTTTGAAGGATCAAATTTCGGAGGGTAGAGAATCCAGCACTGCATGTCCTGATTGTCTACAGTCTTTACGATCACGCTCTCGGAGGTAGGCTCGTCGAGTTGGTCGAGGATGTGTTTGTTCTCGCAGGTAATCTGCTTGAAGCCGTCTTTATTTACAGCTACGAGCTCGACAGGGAAGTTGAGGCAGTAGTAGCTGGTAAGAAGAGTTCCGTCTTCCTTGACTGCGAAGGGGCTGAAGAAGTCGTAGTTCCAGCCGTCCTTTGTAAGCTGGGTAGTTTCGCCGTCAAGACATACGCTGAATATCTTGCCGGTACCTTCGGTTATCGAGTTGAAATACAGCGACTTGCTGTCTTCCGCCCAGAGAAGGCCGGAGGCGTCGTACTTGAAGGTCGCGGTGAGTTCCTTTATCTCGCCGACGATAACTCCGGAAGCCTGACCCTCGTCTGTCTGAGGGTAGCCTATCTCGGCAACGATGATCCTCTGCTTGTCTGCCTCGTAGCCGTCGCGGGCCATCGAAATCCAGGCAAGTTTAGTTCCGTCGGGGCTCCAGACGGGGTCTGTGTCGTATCCGCCGTCTACCTTTACGGGAGTAGTCTCGCCGGTAAGGATATCATATACATAGATACCGCAGTTGGTCGAGAAAGCATACTCCTTTCCGGTCTTCTTGCGGCAACTGTAGGCGATGTGACGGCCGTCAGGAGCCCAATCGAGCTGCTCGGCTCCGCCGAAAGGCTCGGTCGGGAGTTCGAACGGCTCGTCGCCCAGAAGGTCGATGCTGCTCTCCGGAGTAATCTTTCCATTTGCAAGGCTTGCTACGTAGGTTCTGGGAGTTTCGAGTACCCAGTGGTCCCAATGCCTGTACATAAGGTCTGTAGCTACATAAGCCTGAGCCTTGTCGAGGGCTGGGTCGCTGTCTTTGGGGGTAGTGACGGGGCCCTTTATGGTAGAGATATAAAGAATCTGATTTCCGTCGGGGGAGAGTTTGAACTCGCTGATTCCGGAAGGGATGTCGCTGAGCTGGTACTTGGCGCCCAGTTTCTTCCCGCCAAAGGCCGCAGCCCAGAGCTGGCCGTCCTGGAGGAAGTAAATCTTCTTTCCGTCCGGAGACCATCTGGCGTTGCTGGCGCTCTTTGCGTAACGGGTCAACTGAATTTTGTTGCTTCCGTCTGTATCGCATACAAAGAGATTGCGGCAGCTGCGGTTCTGCTCGATGGAAGTGTAGCTCACTCCGTAGAGTATCTTATTTCCGTCGGGGGAGAGCTGAGGGTCTGAAAGGCGTCCCAGGGAAAGAAGAGTCTCGGGGGTCATCACTCCGTCCGCTATCTGAATGTCGGACTGGGGGATGTATCCAGATTCGGTTTTATTGGGTTTTATAACTTTTGTCATAAGGGCAGATATTCCATAGCCTATGCAGAAGCATACAGCTACGATACAAAACAGTTTGAGAAACTTTTTCATCCGGTCTTAGTCTTAAAAAGCATACTAAGATACGAAGAAAAATAAAAAAGGCAGTATTTCAGACCTTTTATTATATTTGTAAGAACGTATGGGAGAGCTTCAGAGTGAAATCAAGTATCTGAAAGGAGTGGGTCCGAAAAGGGCCGAACTCCTCCAGAAAGAATTGGGGATCGCTACTATCGGCGATCTGATACGCCTGTACCCTTTCCGATACATAGACAGAAGCTCTATTCAGAATATCGCCTCGGTAAGTCAGGATGTAACCTCGATTCAAATCCAGGCGAGGGTAGTGAGCCGGACGCTTTACGGCCCCGCAGGATCTATCGTGAAGACGGATGGCGAGAAAATCCACTTCAATGCCGCGAAGAGGCTCAGCGTAATTGTCGAAGACCAGACCGGAAGGATGGAGGTGGTCTTCTTCAAGGGAATCAGGTGGAATTATGAAAGACTCGCCCCTGGCCTTACCTTCATCTTTTTCGGAAAGCCTTCGGAATTCAACGGCCGTTATAATATCGTACACCCCGAGGTGGATGTCCCTCAGGAAGGCAACATGTCTCAGGGCGCCCTTACGGGAGTATACCCCAGTACCGAGAGGCTGAAGACCGCCGGAATAACAGGCAAGGTGATGTGTAAGATGCAGAGTGCGGCGCTCGCCCTGTGTCTGCCGGAAATCACTGAAACCCTGCCGGACTACGTGATGGGCGAGCTGGGCCTCTGCGGCCTCCAGTATGCCCTTAAAAATATTCATTTCCCTTCCGATACCTACGCTCTACAGAAAGCTACCCGCAGACTTAAATTCGAGGAGCTGTTTCTGCTCCAGTTGAGCCTGCTTAAACAAAAATATATACGCTCAAGGGGAGACAACGGCATAGTAATGCCCAAGGTAGGGCCGGACTTCAACGCCTGCTACAATTCTCTTCCTTATAAGCTGACCGGGGCTCAGCAACGCGTCATCAAAGAAATAAGGGAAGACCTTATGTCTGGTCACCAGATGAACCGTCTCCTTCAGGGCGATGTAGGCTCCGGAAAGACCCTGGTCGCGGTACTAAGCTGTCTTCTCGCAACTGGAAACGGCTATCAGACCTGTATAATGGCTCCGACCGAGGTCCTCGCTCAGCAACACTACTCCAATATCTGCAAATACCTTGCGAATACTTCGGTAAAATGTGCTCTCCTTACCGGCTCTACCGGAACTAAAGACCGCAGGGAGATCCATTCCGGACTGGAAGACGGATCGATCGGTCTGCTGGTCGGGACACACGCCCTTATCGAAGACAATGTCATATTCAAGAATCTTGGTCTTGCTGTAATCGATGAGCAACACCGCTTTGGGGTAGACCAGAGGGCGAAGCTTTGGTCTAAGGGACCGGAAGGTATCCCGCCGCACGTCCTGGTGATGACAGCGACCCCTATCCCGCGAACTCTCGCAATGACCGTCTATGGAGACCTGGACGTCTCGGTGATAGACGAGATGCCGCCGGGACGCAAGCCCGTGAGGACAACCTTACACACCCCGGCAATAATGCCGGCGGTGTATAACTTCATGCGCTCGGAGATTGCGAAGGGGCGGCAGGTCTTCGTCGTCTATCCGATGATATTCGAGAACGAGAAACTGGATCTGAGCAACCTCGAGAGGGGATACGAAGACATAATGAAGGAGTTCCCGCTGCCTCAGTACAAGACCGCGATGGTCCACGGGCAGCAGGCTAGTGACGTGAAGAATTTCAACATGGACGCATTCGCGGCCGGAAGGGCCGATATACTCGTCTCGACGACTGTGATCGAGGTCGGCGTCGACGTCCCGAACGCGTCCGTGATGGTAATCATGAGCGCCGAACGCTTCGGCCTCTCGCAGCTCCACCAGCTGCGCGGACGCGTCGGACGAGGCGCCGCCGACTCCCACTGCATCCTCATCCGCGACCTTAAGACCTCGAAGGAATCGCTTCAGAGGCTCGAACTTATGTGCCGCACTGAAAACGGATTCGAGATAGCGGAAGAAGATATGAAGATGAGGGGACCGGGGGACCTGGAGGGTACGATGCAGAGCGGTCTGCCTATTTCTCTCAATATAGCTTCGCTTGCAAAGGACGGCCTGATTCTGGGCGAAGCCCGCGCCTATGCCCAGAAAGTCCTGAAATCGGACCCTTCGCTTACTGATCCTCGCAACGCGCGCCTTGCCCTCGAACTGAGAAAGGAAAAATACAGAGTCCAAGACTACAGCAAGATATCCTAAAGGATATTCCAAATATTATTCGTATCTTTGGGCGCTTATCGTTTGGTAATAAATAACATAACAGATATGAAAAAGTTTCTTACAGCTGTCATGTGCATGCTGATCTCGCTCTCGGCCCTCGCCCAGAGCGCAAATATGCTTGCCATGGCCCGTTCAGAACTCGCAAAACGCGGCCTTGAGGAGTCCGAAGTCCGAGCAAGGCTTATGGAAGAAGGCATCGACGTTGATAATATCCCCCCGACCGAGTATGCGAATTATCAGGGTCGAGTGATGGAAATCCTTGGCAGAATGCAGGAAGAGAAGGCGGCTACTACCGCCGCGGCCGCTACTGAAGCCCCTGCCGCTGCGGCTCCCGCCGCCACTCCCAACGAGTTCCCTCAGACGACTCTCGGAGAGGCTGCTGCCGAGCAGGCCCTTGAAGTCGCTCTCGAACAGAATAATGTTTCGTCTACCGCAGGAGATGATATTTATGGTCATGCTCTCTTTACCGGTACTGCGATGGATGTTTTCCGTACTACAGACGGAGCTCAGGCCCCCGATACCTACATCCTCGGAGAAGGCGACGAAGTTCATATCTCTATCTTCGGTTCATCTCAGACTGAAATACACCAGAGAATCAGTGCAGACGGCTCTATCCAGCCTGCCGGTTCCTCAAAGATTTTCCTTAAGGGAATGAGCCTTGCCCAGGGCCGCGAAGCTATTACCAGCAAACTCGCCCAGCACTATTCTTTCCGCAAGGATCAGATCGCAGTTACTATTACTACAGCCCGTACCGTGATGGTCAACATCTACGGCGAGGTCGGAGTCCAGGGCGGCTTTACCATCAGCGCCCTCAACAACGCCTTCAACGCTCTCGCAGCGGCCGGCGGCCCTACCTCGATGGGTTCCATCCGTAATATCCAGCGTTCACGTTCAGGCAAGACCGAGCGTCTCGATCTCTATAAGTTCATGACCGGAGCAGGCGGAAAGACTCAGTTCGATATCCAGAACAACGACGTCCTCTTCGTCCCTGTAGCCAGTAAAATAGTCCGCATCGAGGGAGCGGTCAAGCGCCCTATGCGCTATGAGATGGCAGACGGCGAAAACCTTAAGGACCTCCTTGCCTTCGCAGGCGGCCTCAGAGACGATGCATATCCCAACTTCGTCCAGATTGAGCGTCGCGAAAACGGCGAACTCAAGTATCTGGAATTCGACCTCGCAAAGGTACAGTCCGGAGCTGTCAAGGCAGAACTCGCCGCAGGCGATATAGTTCGCGTCAAGGCTTCAGACCGTCCTATGGAGAATTACGTTTCAATCAATGGCGATGTCTACTATGGCGGCAACTACGACCTGGAGAAGAACAGCAGCCTTCTCGCCCTTATCAACAGGGCCGAGCCTCGCTTCACAGCCCGTAAGGACTATGTCTTCGTAGAGCGTACGCGCCCCGATCAGACTGTCGAAGTCCTTACCGTTCCTTTCCCCGGAGAAAACGGCAACCCCGACTTCCAGCTTATTGAAAGGGATGTGGTAACAGTTCTTGCTCTGTCTACTTACCGCGATACAGACAACATTACGGTAAGCGGCCAGGTACGCAACCCCTTCACAAAAACATTCGGTCTGAACGACCGCATGACAGTTAGCCAGGCTATCGAGTATGCCGGCGGACTCAGGCCCACCGTCTATCCCGTAGCTTACATCTTCCGTAAAGACGTTACCAACCCCGCTAAGAGGGAGTATATAGCGGTCAATATCGAGTCTGAAGGAGACACCCTCCTCCAGCCCGGCGACGAACTCCGCGTCTACGACAACACAACCTATACCAACATCGGTGAGCTTAGAGTCAGCGGCGCAGTAAAGAATACGGTGAACATTACCTTCGATTCTTCTGTAAGCGTCCATGACCTCCTTACGATGGCCGGCGGATTTACGGTCGGAGCAGCTTACGACAAGGTTCAGGTCTTCCGTATGAACGTCTCCAAGAAAGACGAGGTCCACTTCGACACTATCGTACTCGAAGTTGACGAGAACTATTATCCTAAGGATCAGAACTTCCAGCTTCAGCCTTACGACCACATCGTCGTCCGTATGACCCCGAACTTCACACACGGCCGTACGGTCGAGATCAACGGCCGAGTCAAATATCCTGGCGTCTATGTAATCGAAGACAGCAGGACTCAGCTCTCCGAGGTTCTCGAACTCGCAGGCGGCCTTCTTGAGGACGCTTCTCCTTATTGCTCGCTGTTCCGTACTTTCAACGGCAGAGGTCAAATCGGAATCGATCTTAAAGACGTTACCAAATTCCGCTCAAAGAAGAACTGGGACGATCCCATCCTTATGGACGGTGATGTAGTCAACATAGTCCGTGCAGAAAACATAGTCGTAATCCGTGAACTTGGTACCCGTATGGCTCAGTATGTTCCTGCAGACTTTACTTCGAGCCAGAAAACTTTGGTTTACCACGGCTCACACAACGCTAAGTGGTATATCGACAATTACGCCGGCGGTCTTGTAAAGACAGCTGACAAAAACAGTATCACTGTTACCCTGCCCAACTACCAGACTAAGGGAACCAAGCGCTTCCTCGGAATCCGCAACTATCCTACTGTTGAGCCCGGCAGTACTATTACCGTTATGATCGATCCGGAGAAGAGGGCTAAAGTCGAAGAGCCCAAGGAGAAGACTAAAGTCGACTGGGATCAGGTTCTCTCAAGGACTATGGCCTCCATCACCTCCATCGCATCCTTCATCCTGCTCATAGAAAGACTCTAGTATATGGACGAAAACAAGAATTACAACGTTCCCGTAGAGGAGGAAGATGGCGGTATAGATATAATGGCTATGGTCCGCAGCCTCTGGGACGGTCGCAAGACGATAATCATCGTTACTGCAGTGTTCATCGTCCTCGGACTGGTCGCCGCGCTGACTATGAAGCGCACCTACACCGTACAGTCTACGATGGTTCCTCAGATGAGTTCCCGCTCGAACTCGTCTCTCGGCAGCCTTGCAGCCCTTGCGGGCGTAGACCTCGGAATGGCGAACAATACTGCCGATCTTTCGCCGCTTATCTATCCTCAGATAGTAAACAGCGTCCCCTTCCGTAAAGAGCTCCTTTATACTCCGCTCCACTACGCAAAGGCAGACACCGCGGTAAGTATGTTTACCTACCAGAAGGAGTATGTCAAGCCCAGCGTAATGAGCTATGTCCTGAAGTACACAATAGGCCTGCCCGGAGTGATAATGGGCGCGATCCGTGGGGAGAAGCCGGAAATAACTCTTCCCTCGGGAGAAGCAGACAACGCTCCCAAGCCTATTCTTCTGACTAAGGACGAGGAGAAGTTTATGAAGATCCTTGCTCAGAATGTGACTCTGTCCGTAGACAAGAAAGAGGGTTATATAACTCTTTCTGTTACAGGATCAGAACCCATTCAGACAGCAGAACTGGCGATGGCAGCCCAGACCCTTCTCCAGAAAGAGGTCACCCGTTTCCGTACGGAGAAGGCTCAGGACAATCTTGATTATATCCAGGCCCGCTACGACGAAAGCAAGGCTGAAGCCGAGTCCTATCAGAGCCAGCTCGCTACTGTTCGCGACCGCTCCCAGCAGATGAGTTCTTCAAGGGCTCGCATCGAGCAGGAGAGGATCCAGATGAAGTACAATGTCGCTTCCTCGATCTACTCCGAGATGGCAAAACAGCTCGAGCAGGCGAAGATGCAGGTAAAGAGGGATACTCCTATCCTTACCGTAGTTCAGCCCGTTACCGTACCCGCCAAGCCTTCCAACAGCCGTGCGAAGACCCTTATAGTGTGGACCTTCCTCGGATTCGTTCTGGGATGTGGCTGGGTTATCGGAAAGGGTTACCTCCCGAAACTTAAGGAAATGTTTTCAGCTAAAAAGGATCAGTAAGAGAGTTTATTGAAAGTCCTTTCAGACAGAGTAAAGCTGCTTCCGGAAATGGGGCAGCTTTCTTTATTCTCTCCTACGGTAAGAGTAAGAGTACCGCCGCTTTCGCTGTATGTTCCGCTTGCTATATCGAAGATAATAGGACTTACGCGGGAATCAGACACGGTCCCGGCGTAAAGGCCGGAAATACGGACGAAACTGTCCTTGCCGTTGAAAATGTAGGCGATAGGAATATCAGCGGGGTGGCCGGTATTGTTGTAGGTCCATACGGTACCTTTTAGACCGGACGTTCCCTCTTCTTCTTCTTCTTCTTCTTCTTCGATGGGATCGTCTACCATCTGAAGCGCGTAGACGCCGCTGGTCATAATCCCTTTATAAAGAGTTGCGGAAAGCCCGCCTGCCTCGACCGTATTGCCGCTGATCTTCGCGGAATTTCTCACTCCGCTCCATCCGTAGGGGGCTGAGGCGTCAACGCGGGTTAGGTTGGCGTATAGAATATCTACACACTCAGTATCGGAAAGGAAATAGGCTATGTGGAGATCGCCATGGATCGGAGTCGACCAAACGGAACCTGCAAGGGTCGGATAAGAACAAGGCGAGATCTGGGTGTAGTTGTCGTTTTTATTGACACGCTTCAGATTGAAGAAAGTCCTGTTGATAGTGTATTCCGAAGCATATTCCGTCTTGACTGTAAGGACATGGCCGTCTGCAGTGTAGGTACCATGGTCTGCCTGAACGCGGCCGAGCGCAGCGTTGTGTTGGAGAAGGCTGGCGCTGTCTGAATTGTGGAAACAGACCCAGGTAGTTACGTCGTCTATCTTCAGGGTCCAGGTAGTTCCCTCTATCGGAAGGAAAAGGTGCTCCTTGTACGAGCAGGAATTAAGAGTCAGGAGCAGCGCTGCCGACAAGACGGGGATAAGAGACTTTCTCATTACTGTATGAAGCTGGCGAAATAACCGGGGAAGAATACGTTTGTAATCAGGTAGCCGATGATAGTCGAGACGAACACGCTGACAAGACCAGGCATCATGAAGCTGTGGTTCAGCAGGTACTTTCCGATTACCGTCGTTCCGCTTCGGTCGAAGTTGACGGTAGCGATATCGGAAGGATAATTCGGGATGAAGAAGTATCCGTAGACGCTGGGGAGAACTCCGAGAAGGACTGGCCCGGCGATACCGAGCTGATAGGCGAGCGGAAGCATCGCGACTACGACTGCGCCCTGAGAGTTGATAAGAACGCTGACGAGGAAGAACACGAAAGCGATAGACCAGGGATATGCGGTAACAAGACCTGTAAGCATTTCCTTCATCTGGTCCAGGTAGTTGCCGAAATAGGTGTCTGCCAGCCAGGCGATACCGTAGATAGCGATTACTGCGACCATACCGGACTTCCACACCGAACCTGAAACGGTGTTGGGAAGGTTGACCTTACAGAAGATAATATTGAGAGCTGCAGCGCAGAGCATGATGATCTGGATGCAGAGGTTCATCTTGGGAAGATTGATAGACTTCGCGACCGGAATACCTTCCGGAGTCTTAATCATCTGGAGGAAAGCAAAGAAGACAATAACAAGTAGGGCTCCAAGGAAGATAAATACGGAGGCCTTGGCTTCTTTTGTGATTTCCTTGTCGAGAGTAGTCGCGGTATTGCCGTACATGTATTTGTGGATCTTGGGATCCGCAACTCTTTTCTGGAACTCGGGATCTTTGTCGAGGTCCTTGCCTCTGTGCCACGAAGCGAATGAAGCGCAGATAATACCACAAAGACAGGCCGGGATAGTAACCATCAGGACCTGAGGGATGCTGACCATATAGCCGTTGGCATTCGAGATGGTTACGAAAGCTACTACGGCGGCTGCGATAGGCGAACATGTAATACCGACCTGCGAGGCTATTGAAGACACGCCGCAAGGCCTTTCGGGCCGGATATTCTTCTTAAGGGCGATATCGCAGATAATAGGCATGATAGTATATACGACATGTCCCGTACCTACAAGAACCGTCAGGAAGAAGGTCACGAGCGGTCCAAGGAAAGTAATTCTGTTAGGATGCTTTCTCAGGATCTTTTCCGCCAGCTGTATCATCCAGTCCATACCGCCTGAGGCCTGGAGGGTACCCGCGCAGGTTACTGCGGCGATGATGATGTAGATTACGTCTGTAGGAGGAGTTCCGGGCTTCAGACCGAAGCCGAATACCAGAATCGCAAGGCCGATACCGGATATTGCACCAAGGGCGAGGGACCCGTAGCGGGAGCCTACATATAGAGCTGCAAGAACAATCAGCAGCTGAATAATCATTGTAAAAGTCATTGCCTAATCCTTTTTACGACTCGTAAAGATAAGCATCTTTCGCAACAAATCGAAATAAAACAGCCGCGTCCTTTGCCGGACGCGGCTGCTATAATTAAGGGTAAACCCTGAATTAGTCAACCTTAGGACCAGCCTTTACGAGGGCCTTGCCTGCAGCGTTGGTCTCGTACTTCTTGAAGTTCTTGATGAAGCGGCCGGCGAGGTCTTTTGCCTTGACTTCCCACTCCTCGGGCTTTGCGTAGGTGTCGCGAGGATCGAGAATTCCGGTATCAACTCCCTCAAGCTTGGTAGGGACTTCGAAATCGAAGAAAGGAATCTTCTTGGTAGGAGCCTTGTCGATCGAGCCGTTGAGGATGGCGTCGATGATTCCGCGGGTATCCTTAATGGAGATACGCTTTCCTGTTCCGTTCCAGCCGGTGTTGACGAGGTAGGCCTTTGCGCCGCTCTTCTTCATCTTCTTTACGAGCTCCTCGGCGTACTTGGTCGGGTGAAGCTCAAGGAAGGCCTGGCCGAAGCAGGCGGAGAAGGTAGGAGTAGGCTCGGTAATTCCGCGCTCGGTACCTGCGAGCTTGGCGGTAAATCCGCTGAGGAAGTAGTACTTAGTCTGCTCGGGGGTAAGGATGGAGACCGGGGGAAGAACTCCGAATGCGTCTGCGGAAAGGAAGATGACCTGCTTTGCTGCGGGGCCCTGGCTCTCCGGACGGACGATCTTCTCGATGTGGTAGATAGGGTAGGAGACGCGGGTGTTCTCGGTAACGCTCTTGTCGTTGAAGTCGATAACTCCGTTCTTGTCTACTGTTACGTTCTCGAGGAGGGCGTCGCGACGGATTGCGTTGTAGATATCGGGCTCGGACTCTTTGTCGAGCTTGATGACCTTAGCGTAGCAGCCGCCTTCGAAGTTGAAGACACCCTTGTTGTCCCAGCCGTGTTCGTCGTCACCGATGAGGAGACGCTTAGGATCGGTAGAGAGGGTAGTCTTGCCGGTTCCGGAAAGACCGAAGAAGATAGCGGTATTCTCGCCGTTCATGTCGGTATTTGCGGAGCAGTGCATAGCTGCGATTCCCTTAAGAGGAAGGTAGTAGTTCATCATCGAGAACATACCCTTCTTCATCTCGCCGCCGTACCAGGTGTTGAGGATAACCTGCTCGCGGGAAGTGACGTTGAAGGCAACGCAAGTCTCGCTCCTGAGACCGAGCTCTGCGTAATTCTCAACCTTTGCTTTAGCTGCGCAGTAGACTACGAAATCGGGCTCCTGGTCGAACTCCTTCTGATTCTTCGGACGGATGAACATGTTGGTCACGAAGTGGGCCTGCCATGCGACCTCCATAATGAAGCGGACCTTCATACGGGTGTCGGCGTGTGTTCCGCAGAAACCATCGACTACATAGAGACGCTTCTTGCTGAGCTGATTCAGAGCAAGCTTCTTGACAGCTTTCCATGTCTTCTCGGACATTTTGTGGTTGTCGTTCGGATAGCCTTCGGTAGTCCACCAGATCTCTCCGGGAGCGCCTTCCTTGGTTGTCTTGTCGTAGACGATGTACTTGTCTTTAGGAGAACGGCCGGTGTAGATTCCGGTCATAACGTTGATTGCGCCAAGTTCGGTAACCTGTCCTTTGTCGTAGCCCTCGAGACCGGGCTTTGTTTCTTCGTTGTAAAGGACTTCGTAGGTGGGGTTGTAGAGTATCTCTTTAACTCCTTTGATGCCGTACTTGCTAAGATCGATATTTGCCATAATGTATTTGAAAAAATTAAAGAATTTTCCGTGTCTGGAAATCGGACACAAATTTAGCATAAATTTGCTAATAGACAAATCATAACAATTTGGTATTTTTGCAGTAATGACAGCGCTTGAGACATTAAAGCGGTTTTGGGGCTACGAAACCTTCCGCCCGATGCAGGAGCAGATTATAGAATCGGCTCTTGCAGGCAAAGACGTGCTCGCCGTTCTGCCTACCGGAGGAGGGAAGTCAGTCTGTTTCCAGGTACCCGCTCTGATGAGCGGCGGCCTTGCTCTTGTCGTTACTCCTCTCGTCGCACTGATGAAGGACCAGGTCCAGAATCTCGAGGCAAAAGGAATCAAGGCTCTTGCCATCCACGCCGGAATGGAACGCCGCGAGGTCGATACCGCCCTTAACAATGCGGCCTACGACCCCGACTGTAAGTTCCTCTATGTCTCGCCCGAACGCCTCGCGACCTCGCTTTTCCGCTCATACCTGGACATCCTGCCCATTTCGCTCATCGTGGTGGACGAAGCCCACTGCATCTCCCAATGGGGCTACGATTTCCGGCCGGACTACCTCCAGATCGGAGCGATACGAGAGCTCCTGGACGCCCCCGTCCTCGCTCTTACGGCTACTGCGACCCCGCCCGTCTGCGAGGACATAATGCAGAAGCTCCGCTTCCGCGAGCCGCTGCTTCTGAAATCCGGCTTCGAACGCCCTAATCTCTCGTACATCGTCCGTGAGTGTGAAGACAAAATCGGCCAGATAGTCGGGATTTGCAATTCAGTAGCCGGAACGGGGATCATCTACCGCCGCAGCCGCAGGGGGTGCGAAGAACTTGCCTCGCAGCTCCGGGCGCTCGGAATCGATGCCGACTATTACCATGCCGGACTCTCTACCGCCTCGCGAACCTCCCGCCAGGAAGCCTGGAAGAGCGGCAGGACCCGCGTGATGGTCTGTACCAACGCCTTCGGAATGGGAATAGACAAGCCGGACGTCCGCTTCGTCATCCACCTAGACCTTCCCGACTCGCCCGAAGCCTATTTCCAGGAAGCGGGGCGCGCCGGAAGAGACGGAAAACGCTCGTATGCGGTCCTTCTCTGGAGCGGGAAGGACGTCGACCGCCTGCGCCGCCTCGAAAGTGCCAGTTTCCCTTCGCCCGCCTATATCGAAGACGTCTACCAGAAACTCCACGTCTTCTACGGCATCCCCTACGAAACGGGAGCCGGCCGCGAACTGAAATTCAGCCTCGAAGACTTTTGCAAACGCTTCAGCCTCAGCAGCTCAAACGTCCATTACGCCCTCCATTACCTCGAAACCTCGGGCCACATCTCATATAGCGAAGACGTCGACATCCCGACCCGGGTCAAGATAGTCCCCGACCGCTCGCGCCTCTACGACATCGACCTCGGCGACGCGTCTCTCGTCAGCCTTCTCGAGACCCTTATGCGCATGTATACAGGCATCTTCTCGTACCCGGTCCCGATAGACGAAGAATACGTCTGCCATCGCCAGGGCCTTACCGTCCCTGCTCTTCGAAAGATGCTCTACGACCTTTCGATCTCCCACATCATCCGCTACGTCCCTTGCGACAACAGCTCGGTCATCATCCTGCGCCATAACCGCCTGGAACCCGGAAACCTCGACCTGCAGACAGAAAAATACACGATGCTGCGCGAGTCGTTCCACCAGCGCGGCCAGGCCGTTCTCGACTACGTCAGCGAGACCGGCGAATGCCGCGCCTCGTACCTCCTTCGCTACTTCGGCCAGCAAGACAGCAAGCCCTGCGGAACCTGCGACGTCTGCCGCCGCAAGCGCTCAGAAACGCGCAAACTCCTTCGGCAATGGTTCGCCTCTAACCCCAACTGGACCGAAAAAGACCTCGCTGCCTACTGCTCCGACCCCGCCTCCGGCCTCTCTCCCGACGCCCCCGACATCGCCCGTGAACTATTAGACAAAGGTGCGATATAGCAGACAGCCCCGCAATTTCGCAGACCCTAATCACCCGCACCGTTCATCCTACCACACACGCTCGTATAAGAAGGGTGACATTAGCCCCCAGCGGGCGTGGCCACCCGCGGCCACGGGGAGCGGGGAGGTGTCCGTTGATAGCGAGTTATGCGATGAGGGTGAGTTTACTCACGCGAAGAGCATGACGAAGATAGCAATGGAAGGGTCCGAGCGAGCAAGTCAAAGACTTGCGAGACGAGTCCCGCTGGGGGCAATGTTACCCTTCTATTACCAATCCGTCATACGCCGGATGAACGTTAGCGGGAAGTTCGGAGTCGAGATCGGCGTGGGATGGGAGCATGTGGGAGAGGTGAGTGATGTAGGACTGCTCGGCTCCTACGCGCTCGAAGAAGGCAAGGGCCTCGTCAAGAGAGAAATGGGAGAAGTGTGGGGTACGCTTGACGCAGTTGATCGTAACGGCTTTCAGGCCTTTGAGCTTGTCAAACTCCTCATCCTCAATAAGATTCATATCCGTAAGATACGCAATATCCCCAAAACGATAGCCCAACACAGACAGACCTTTCTGTTTGTGGTGCCAGCCCTGGATAGGGATTATTTCCACCTCGGGGACGGGCCCTTCGACAGAAGGCCGCTCGTAGTGATAACCCTTTCCGGACACCCATACCAGAGTAGGCTCGATAGCATTTGAATGGACCTTGAAGGGATGATGGCCGTCGATGTTGTGGACATTCCATTCCGGAGATCCAGGGTAGCGCGGCTCTGCGAAAGCGTAGCTGTATTCCTGTCTCATTGAATGTTCAACATAAGGCTCGCAGTAGATATTTACCGGTTTTCGCTCCATAAGGTTGAAGGAGCGGAGCTCGTCCAGACCGCCGGTGTGGTCTTTATGATTGTGTGTGAGCAGGACGGCGTCTATGTGGTGTACTCCCTGACGGAGCATCTGAAGACGGAAATCGGGCCCGCAGTCGACGACGATAGTGAGCCCCCCGTACTCGACCAGGGCTGAGGCGCGAAGGCGCTTGTCGCGAGGGTCGGGAGAGGTACAGACCGGGCAGTCGCAGGCGATGATCGGGATGCCCTGGGAGGTGCCGGTTCCGAGGAATGTGAGCTTTGCTTTCGTCATAATGTAACCTCCACTATTTTGCCCGAAAGGGCCGGGTCGTAGGGTCTTGTAACCCGGATGTAGTTGCCGGAATAGCCGCCCATGGTCCCGTCTTTTTCCTTCGATTCGAACAGCACGCTGACGGTGGTTCCTTTCTGCGAGGCCACGAACTCGGAGTGGAGCTGGAGGCAGAGCTCTTCGAGAACTGCGACCCTGCGCTTTTTCTCCTCTTCGTCGACCTGGCCGGGCATGTCGGCGGCGGGGGTTCCGGGCCTGCGGGAGTAGGGGAAGACATGGATGAAGGCGGGGCGTATCTGCCTTAGGAACGCGACCGTATCTTCGAAAAGTTCGGGAGTCTCGCCTGGGAGTCCGACCATCACGTCTATTCCGAAGAAAACGCCGCTGCCGAGGACTCGGCGTATGTAGGCAAGCTTGCCCGCGAAGAAGGCCGTAGTATAGTGACGGCCCATCGAGGCGAGAAGCTGGTCCGATCCGGTCTGGAGCGGGATGTGGAAATGGGGCTGGAATTTAGTCCCGGAGGCGATCCAGTCTATGATTTCAGAGCTCAGGAGATTCGGTTCGATACTCGAGATACGGTAGCGTTCGATTCCGTCTACCTCGTTCAGAGCCTGGAGAAGGCTCAGAAAGCTCTCGCCGGTAGTTTTGCCGTAGTCGCCGGTATTGACGCCGGTAAGGACTATTTCCTTGACTCCCTGGGCCGCTATCTCTCGCGCCATCCGTACACATTCGCAGATGGGCAGATTCCGGCTGGCGCCGCGGGCGTAGGGGACTGTACAGTAGTTGCAGTAATTGTCGCATCCGTCCTGGACCTTGAGGAAACTGCGGGTACGCTCGCCGCTGCTGTAGGCGCCGAAGACTGCATCGGCCGTAACCGTTTCGGCGGGGAAGCCGAGGCCGGCAAGGCAGTCGGGGACGATCCTGGCCTTTTCCCTGCAGCCGAAGACCTTCCACACTCCTTCGATCTTCTCGATCTCGGCGCGCCGCAGCTCGGCAGAGCAGCCGGTGACTACTATCTTCGCGTCCGGATTGGTGCGGTGGACCCTGCGGATGAGGTTGCGCGATTTCTGGTCTGCGGTAGCTGTAACCGAGCAGGTGTTGATCAGGTACAGATCCGCGCTCTGCTTGTACGGGACTACCTCAAGCCCGGCGGAGCGAAAGCCCCTTTCGTAGGTGGAGGTCTCTGCGTAATTGAGCTTGCAGCCCAGTGTCATCAGCGCTATCTTAGTCATAGGGTTATGGTAACTGAGGAGGAATCTGCCGGGCCGGGAAGGGGAGGAGTGAGCTTGGTAAGCCTGACGGTGACGGATAGGAGCTGCGGGAATTCTTCCTTAAGGGAGGAGGCTATGCGCGCTGCGACATGTTCGATAAGGCTGGAGGGAACCATCATCTCCCGCTCGATTATGCGGTATACCTCCTGGAGGTCTACGGTATCGGCCAGGTCGTCGCTCTGGGCAGCACGCTCGATATCGAGAGTGGCCGAGAAATCTACCGTGTAACTGCCGCCCTCGCTGCGTTCGCGCTCGAAGCAGCCGTGGTAGGCGTGGAACCGGATTCCGTTGAGTTCTATAGTCCCTTTCATTTGAGTATCAGGAAAACACACGGCCTCTTGCCGATGGTGAAATGCTGTTTTTTCCACTGCCCGACGCTCATCGTCCGGATAGTCTGGGTAGGGAGAGTGATGTCTGCGGCGAGGCACAGTTCCGTAGTCTCGCTAAGGCCGGCGAGAAGGTCTGAGAGCAGGGCGTCGTTGCGGTATGGGGTTTCGATGAAAATCTGGGTCTGACGCAGGGCACCTGAGAGGCGTTCGCACTCCTTGATAGCCGCACGGCGCTCGTCGGTTTTCGCGGGAAGGTAGCCCCTGAACGCGAACGACTGGCCGTTGAGGCCGCTGCCCATCAGGGCCATCATCAGGGACGAGGGGCCTACCAGAGGCACTACCTTGATCCCACGGCGGTGGCAGAGGGCGACGAGGGCGGCACCCGGGTCGGCTACGGCCGGAAGCCCGGCTTCGCTGATGAGGCCGACGTTTGTGCCGCCCTCGAAAAGCGCTGCCATCTCCTCCACCTCCGCCTCGGTGGTGTGTTCGCTCAGCTCGACCATTCTCAACTCTTCGATATGGCCCTTGAGGCCTGCGCGCGAGAGATAACGGCGAACGGTTCGCGCGTTCTCTACTACGTAGGTCCCGATGGTCTTCAGGAGCTCAAGGGTAGGGCCCGGAATCACTTCTGCCGGGTCATTCTCGCCGAGAGGAGAGGGGATGAGGTATAGTTTTCCGTAATCCATCAGTCTTCTATAGTAAGGGTCTGCTGTCCGTGGACAGGTTCCGGAGCGTTCTTTTTGAAGATGCTCTTAAGAAAATCCCAGAGGTTGTCGAACTCTCTCTGATAGGAGATACCGGCGCCGCTTCGCTGCGAGTTGTCGAGGTAGTTGGTATAGTCGTCTGCTGAGTGGGAGAATAACTTCGCCCTGAGCCTTCCAGACCTGTCCATCTTGATTTCCACATCGATATCTCCGACCAGGTTGTCGTCGCTGGTGGTGCTGTATTGTCTGTTTCCGACTGAGCCGTTTACTATCACCCTGTTGTCGAAGAACTGGGTCGATAGATTGAGGTCTACTATGTCGTTGCCGGCTTCGTTCTGCATGTAGTTTACTCCCAGGTCGACCGGGATACCGGCCCGCTGAAGGAGGGAACTTATCTGGCCTGAAGCAATGGCTGTAAGGTTGCTCAGGATAATTCCGGAACCGAACTGGTTGTTGATACCGCTCTGGTCGCCGGGAAGGAAGGAACCGGTAGCGACGAGGGCCAGGAACTGCTTCTGAACTTTGTCTTCGGTATTGAGCTCGCTTCTAACCAGGGCTTCGGTAGCGGGATCGAGGTCGGGGACGTCTACACTGAACTGAAGCTTCGGGTTACGGAGGCGGTCGCTTACGGAGATTCCGCATATTACATCCCTGCGGGTGGAGACCGAGGTAGTATCGGAGATTAGGGTTCCGACTGAAGCCTTGACGGTGTTTGTTGCGGTAATATCCAGCTCTGTATCCATCAGATCGCCCGCAAACCTTACCGAGCTTCCGTCTGAAATGTCGAAGTCCTTGCTGAAGACTCCTGCGGCGGAGAGCTTGAAGCGGCCTTCCCGTATGGTATAATCGCCTCCAAGGGCAAGCTCGTCTGTCTGGGAGTCGTAGGTGACCTTTACGGTTCCGTTTCCACCGACGGTCACTACGTTGTCTCCTCCGGCATCGATCTCGGCGCTGAGCTGAACGGCGGGGGTGGTAGTAAGGCTTACGTCTGCCAGAAGCCTGAGTCCCTCTTCCTCAGCAGGCTGGTCGGAAGTCTTGACTACAACTTTGGCGGGCTTTTTCATCTCTTCTTCTTCGATCTCCTCTTCGGAAGGAGGAGCAAGGAAGGTAAGGGTAGCGGATTCCTGCTTGGCCATTCCTCCGAGCGAGATGGTAAGGTTGCCGGTTCTGGCGGTTGCAAGGTCGGCTGCGACCCTGAGGACCTTTCCTTCTTCGAGGCGGAGCCCCACATCGCCGCTGGTATACAACTGGCCGCTGAACATATCCGCGCTGCCCTTATCGCTTACTACTTCGAGAGAGCTGAGGGTAGCGTTCAAGTCGCCTACCCGTCCGCGGATCTTTGCGGAGCCGCGGTGGAAGTCTTTGATGTTTATCTCTCTGATATCCAGGCCTTCGCGGTCGCCGCGTATGTCTCCGTCCAGCGCGTAGCGCACTCCGGTAGGGATAACTGTAAGAGTATCTTTAAGCGTAAGGTAAGACCTGCTGAGATCTATCTTGTCTGCGCCTATCGTATAGTCGATACAAACCTTTCCGTCCAGCGAACCTTTTCCGAAATTGACGGTTTCCTTTACGATGGGCTGCAGAAGGGCGGGATCCAGTCCGCTCAGAGTAAGGGTAGACTTGATATTCTTCGAATTGAGGTCGAAGTGGGATTCGTCCTGTCTGATGCGGAGATCCTCCACTCCGGAGGGGGAGAAGTGAGAAGCCTTGAAACTGATTCGGTTGTCGTATTCATCGTCCATGGTCGCACCCATCGTCACCCGGCCGATCGAGGCCCCGCTGAGCTTAAGATCCGGACACACGAGGGAAACGTCGAGCCCCGCATTGCTGTCCAGAGGAGTACTGTAGCGGGCTTCTCCGCTGAGAAGACCGTCGACGGTTACCAGGGCGTCTTCGCTGAGGAAATGGCTGATTACCGACAGATCGAAATTTCTCAGGGTAAGCATCATCTCTGCCGGCTCTTTATTGGACATTTCGCCTGAGATATCCAGGGTCTGGTCTCCGAGATAGATTCCCATATCCTGGACTGCAACGCTTCCGGTCGTGTGGTAATCCAGCCTGCCGCCTCGGAAAGACCACTTGTCTCCGTCGAAGACCACGAAAGAATCACCCATCTTTCCCCGGATTGCAAGAGAATCCGAAGAGTCGCGGTAGAATCCGGCTCCGAGCGACAGTTTGGCAGACTCTATCCTGGTACTTACGGCCGATGCGTCGAAGGTGAGGCTGTCCCTCATCAGGCTGGAGGAAAGTTCTATATCCGAAATCTGGAGGTCGGGAAGGTTTACCGTGATAGGGTTGACGGTCCTGAGCCTGAAGGCCTTAGGACTTTCGCTGCCCCTGATTTCTATGCCTTTGATTCGTATGTCTCCGAGGCGTATGTTGTCTGAATCGAACGAGGCGTCCAGATTGCCGGCCTTGTTCATCGCAAGCTTGAGTTTGGAGCCCGAGTTGATGTAGATATCTTTCTTGAGAGGGGAGAGCAGCGCCCTTGTGTCTTCAAGGTTCACTTCGATCGAGAATGACTGGCCTTTGTTTGAACCGCTGTACTCTTCCTTCGTAAGAGAAGGGAGGTATTTGTTGAGGATAGCCTCCCTGACGAAATCGGGGAATTTAGTAACCGGAACGCTCGAACTGTAGGAGGCTCTTCCAAAGCGCTGGCTCCAGAGGACCATTTTGTGGTTGGAAGTCCCGGATGAGCCCTGCTCGGACATATCGTTGAAGGAGAGGGAGAAGTTTCCGATATTGTTCGAGGCTTCATCTGTAATGTAGCGGAAATTCTGTCCGGAGACATTACCGAAGATGTTTCCGAGCGAGTCGAGGGCGGCGTTGGCGCTTATGTTTCCGCGAAGGGCGGAGCCGCCTCCGCGCTTGTCGAGACCGGTCTTTTCGAGGTCGAGATTTGCGAGATTGAGGTTGCCCCTGGCAACATACAGCCCTCGGGCGCTCTTTTTGGTTGAAACGCGTCCGCTGAAAAGGATGTTGGCATTGGGGTCGGAGCTGATGATATTTGCGTCGAAGACTCCGTCGTCTAAGGTTCCCTTGCCCCTGATGCCCCTGTAGGTATAGTCCAGTAACTTGATGTGGTCTATCTTGAAAGTGTCTACCTTGGCTTTCGTTACTTCGTGGTTGAAGTCTCCGGCTGCGGTTATAGTCATCGAGGTACGGCCGAGGGCGTCGATGCTTATGAAGCGGCCAAGGTCGACCTCGTCGAGTTCCATCTTTCCGTCGAAGCGGAAGGCGTTGTGGTTATGGGGGATAGAGTCGATCCGGCTGGTGTTTGCGTTGACTTTGATCTCGCCGTGGTTGGTGGTGAGGGCGCCGTCGGTGTGCATATGGTTGAGCCAGCCGCTGGCATTTCCGGCGAATCTGGCCTTGACGTCGGTAGCGAAGTTGGAGATATCGATTCCAGCCTGGGGCGCGAAGGCTGCGATGAGGTCCGTAAGCTGGCGGGAGGTGAAGTCCAGATAACGCACTTCAGCCGAGATCTCGGGCTCCTTTTCCGTAAGGATGAGGTTGGTCATCACGAAGTCGAGGTCTGCCGCGACCCCGCTGTAGCGGTCTGTAAACTCGAGTTCGCGGACATGGAGGTCGTTGACGGGGCCGTCGGCGGAGCCGCGCTTGATGTCGAGAACGACAGGGCAGTCCGCGAACACTCCCGCGAAAGCGGCCACGGTAGTCATTGCAAGGGTACTGCGGCGCAGGCGCAGGCTCATGTCGACTTTATTGATGTAGTCGCTGAAATCGAAGGCCTTGCCGTAGGACATCGAATAGTAGGGGATGTACAGGTCTGAGCGATCGTCCCAGAGATGGGCTCCGGTGACCTCCGCGAGTCCGAGGCGCTTGCCGTCTTTACAGTAGCCGGTAGACATCTGACCGGTTCCGTGGATGGTATACCCACACTTGTCTGTAGCGGTCACATCGTTTATGTCCATCGCTATACGCCCTCCTCCGTACCTTAGGTTACGAACGTGGGCTGTAGGAATGAACAGGTCCATATCGGCCCAGTTGATGCCGTGTCCGCTGTAGACGAATGCGTCTTTTCCGCGCATTATCAGTCTGACCTTGGAGTTTTTGAGCTCGGCGCGGCCTATCGTAAAGAGGTCTGGAGAGTCCGCGGGCAGTTTAGTATTATCCTCCGGGATTCCAAAGGCACGGTTGATATTGAAGGTATATCCGTTTTCGTCTTCGTCGAAAAGGATCATGTTGAAGACCAGCCCTTCGGTTTTGAGCCTGTCGATGCAGACTCCGCCCATTCTCTCGTTCTTGACATTCATAAGACCCTTAAGAGAGAAGGTAGCGCTTAGCCTTTTGGCGTAAAGCAGGGTGTCCGAACGGGTCTTAAAGTGTTCTATGACGGCCGGATCCTCCAGAACGAGAGTCCTGAAAGGAACGAACTTGATGCTCGTAAAGGAGATCTTGTCCCCGAGGGACTTATTGAGGGAATCGGCGGCTTTCTGAGCCACTACATTCTGAACGGCGGGGAGGTGAAGGACCAGCAGACCCAACACGAGAATCACCAGAATCGCTTCCACGATCCTGGCTATTATTTTTATGCCCCGCTTCTTAGCCATATCTGCCAAATTTAGTAATATTCAACGAATATTGCTAACTTTGGACCCGCTATGGCAGATATTATCCTCGGAATAGAATCTTCTTGCGACGATACGTCGGCGGCTGTTATTTCAGACAGAGTCCTTCTCTCAAACGTAATCGCAAGCCAGGACGTCCACCGCGCATTCGGCGGCGTTGTACCGGAACTGGCCTCCCGTGCCCACGAATTCAACATAGTGCCGGTAGTCAGCGAAGCGCTTTCGCGCGCCAGGGTAAGCCCTTCGGATCTTACGGCCATAGCCTTTACCCGCGGCCCCGGCCTGCTGGGCTCGCTGCTGGTCGGAACCAGCTTCGCCAAATCGCTGGCAATTGCCCTGGACAAACCCCTCGTGATGGTCAATCACCTTCAGGGCCATGTCCTGGCGGGCTTTGTCCGCCAGTCGGACGTGCCCGTACGCGAGCCTGCTTTCCCGTATCTCTGCCTGCTCGTTTCCGGCGGAAACTCCCAGATCGTGAAGGTCAATTCTCCTGTCGATTTCGAGATCCTCGGCCAGACTATAGACGATGCGGTAGGCGAGGCCTTCGACAAATGTTCGAAGATGATGGGCCTGGGCTATCCCGGCGGCCCTGTAATAGATAAACTCGCAAAGCTTGGAGACCCCAAGCGCTTTACTTTCGCCAAGCCCCATATCCCGGGGCTGGACTACAGTTTCAGCGGAGTAAAGACCTCGCTCCTGTATTTTGTCCGCGACGAGATGGCCCGCGATCCCGAGTTCATGGAAAAGAACAAGGAAGATATCTGCGCTTCTTTCCAGAAAACCCTTATCGACATCCTCCTGGATAAACTTATCAAGGCCGCAAAACAGACCGGGATCAAGGAAATTACGATAGGCGGCGGAGTCTCCGCAAACAGCGGCCTTCGCGCCAGGATGCTGGAAGAGGGCGCAAAGAGGGGATGGAACGTCTATCTCCCTGAATTCAAGTTCACTACAGACAATGCCGCGATGATAGCCATCGCCGGCTATTTCCATTATCTGGCAGGGGAGCGTTGCCCGCTGGACGTCGCCCCCGTCTCGCGTATCGCCGATTTCTAGACCATGCGTACCCTGGAGCTCACATGCCCCCTCGACCGGCCGCTGGGCCGTGAGGCCGTTCAGGCCCGTGTGGCCCGCGATTTCGCTCGCCCTGACCTCAAGGCGGTGGTAGTGAGGCGCAGCATCGACGCCCGTGGCGAGCCTGTCTACCGCTATCGCGTCGAGGTCTATGAGCCCGGCGAGTACAGCGATCCCGCGCCCCTCGAGCCCTATCTCGATGTCCATGGCGCCGAGCCCGTTATCGTAGTCGGGGCCGGCCCCGCCGGCATGTTCGCCGCGCTGAGGCTCCTTACGCTCGGCCGCAGGCCCATCGTTCTCGAGAGGGGAAAGGACGTCCACGAGCGTAAGGTCGATATGGCGCGGCTCTCCCGCGAAGGCGCTGTAAATCCGGACTCCAACTACTGCTTCGGCGAGGGCGGTGCAGGCGCATTCTCCGACGGAAAACTTTATACCCGTTCTACCAAACGCGGAGACAATATGGAGGTCCTGCGCAGGCTGGTCGAATTCGGCGCCTCGCCCGATATCCTTTTCGACTCACACCCCCACATCGGTTCGGACAAACTGCCCGTAATAGTAGAGAACATACGCAATTGCGTAGTAGACCACGGCGGTGAGTACCATTTCGGCCAGCGTGTAAACTCTATATCGAAGGACCATGACGGACTTTTCACTGTCCGTACCGCCTCCGGCTCCGAGTTCACGGCCCCAGCGGTAATCCTCGCCACCGGCCACTCAGCACGCGACGTCTACGAGATGCTCAGCGCGGGCGGCGGACGCCTCGAGCCGAAGGGCTTTGCCCTCGGCGTTCGCGTCGAACACCCTCAGAGCCTCATCAACCGTGCCCAGTACCACGGCCGCTATCACCAGGGCATGCCAGCTGCCGAATACAGTTTCGTCCAGCAGGTAGACGGACGCGGCGTATTCTCTTTCTGTATGTGTCCGGGCGGCATCCTCGTTCCGTCTTCGACGGAGCCTGAAACCGTAGTTCTCAACGGCATGTCGAACTCCGCGCGAAACTCCCGCTGGGCCAACTCCGGAGTAGTCGTCCAGATAGAGCCTGAAGACATCCCGGGAGACTCTCCGTTCAAGCTCTACGATTTCCAGCAGAAGGTGGAAAGAGATATGTATAAGGCTGTCCGTGAGGCAGTTAAAGGCGCCGATCTAAACCCGATGGCAGCCCCTGCCCAGCGAATGACAGACTTCTGCGAAGGACGCCTTTCCGGGACTCTTCCCGAGACTTCATATCACCCCGGCGCGGTAAGCGTAAGACTGGACAAAGTCCTTCCTGTGATGGTCTCCGACCGTATGAGAAAAGCTTTTCCTCAGGTAAAAATTCGCGGATATTACTGCTCTGAAGCTCTTCTTCTCGGCGTAGAATCCCGCACCTCCTCTCCAATCCGTATCCCCAGAGACCCGGAAACTCTATCCTACGTCTCCATCCCCGGACTCTATCCCTGCGGCGAAGGCGCCGGCTACTCCGGAGGCATCGTCTCCTCGGCCATCGACGGCCTCCGCTGCGCCGAAAAAGCCGCCCAATCGTGATTGGAGGCCCGCAGGGCCGATAGCGGCATCAGCCGCGTGCCGTGAGGGAGGAGCGATGCGACGACCGGAAGGCACCCGCCGGGAGCGAAGCGGAGGCGGCATGCCCCGGTGGGGCAGCTGCGAAGCAGCGGGGGTAAAAAGGGCAGACGCAGTCTGCCGTCAACAGTTCAAGCCTGTGTGGCTCGCAAAAAGGCCGCCCAACCGGGCGGCCTTGCGAGCCACATAACAGGCTTGAACTGTTGACCTTCGCGTTACGAATGCGATGCTCTACCAACTGAGCTAATGTGGCTTGGGAGCGCAAAGATAGAAAAAAAGTTTTACAATATGTCTATCTTCAAATTAAACTCATATTTGCCGCTGGGGAGCATGTATTCGGGGCGTGGAGTGCTGTACCAGCTGTCTACACAACCAAGTCCCATCTGGACTTTGTCGACGAGAAGATTAGTCAGATCCGCCTGAGGAATTTCGGCTCCGTGCATCTGTTGCTTTTCAGGACCGCTGTCGAGGCTCTCGACTGTGTAGTGAAGGGCAGAGGCAGAGAAAGGAGCGTCTGAAGTAAGGTTTACTTTCAGACCACCTTCTTCGCTGATAGTCCACCAGCGCAGGTCGGTCTTGGTACCCGTTTCCTGAGGACGGACATAAGGGTAGTACTGATCTGTAACTGTCTGATTATAGATTCCGAGAGCGGCATAGCCCTGACGGTCGATGTAATTCTCGACAGGTCCGCGGCCGTAATACGAGATGTTCTCGAACGAGGCCGGCATAGGGATCTGAAGACCGAAACGGAAGAGGTTGGGAAGGCTCTCGGGAGCATCCATACTCATGGTAATCTGCATCGAGCCGGCGGCATTGATGCTGTAGATGAGCGAGAGACCGAAGCGGGAAGAGACGGCATAATCCGCCTTGACCTTAAGGACTCCGCCTTCCATCTTGGCCGTGATGGATTCGAGCTCGAAATCAGGAGCCTTCCAGAAAGCGAGTTTCTTCTGAAGAGATGCGCCGTAGTCATTGTCGGTAGGTGCGCGCCAGAAGTTCGGGCGGATAGTTGCACCCTCCGCAAGGAGGCTTTGGCCGGCGACTTCGTAGGTCTTGATAAATCCGTCTTCGCCGAAAACAATCTTGAAGTTGCTTCCGGAAACGACTATGTTCCTGGCGTTGAGAACTCCAATGCGTCCCTGTACGGGGGCGAGGGTGGCGCTGCAGGGGAGAGGAGCGGTAAGGGCGAGCTGCTGGCGGGCTACTATGTGGCCTGCAGGAACGAGGGGCTCTCCATCCTTGAGGATGTACCTGAGGTTGAGAAGCCATTCGGCATCGTCTGTAATCTCTCCGTAAGGGATGGCGTACTCGGCCTTCTGCTGAGGACCTACACATAAAGTATCGATAGCGCCTCCGCGGACGAATTCACCGTTCTTCAGAACTTCCCATCTCAGGGCTACATTGTCAAGACCGGTGAAGAATTTCTCATTGCTGATGATGACCTTTCCGGAATCGGCGAGTTCAGTCCATATATTCTGCATCCAGTAGGCCGCCTCATACATGTGGGGATTGGGCCTGCGGTCCGGATTGACAAGACCGTTGCAGTTGAAGTTGTTGTCTGAAGGATCGTAGGTGTTGTAATCCCCTCCGTAGGAGTAGATATTGGCTCCGTTCAAACCCTTTTCGTGGAGACCCTGGTCCACGAAGTCCCAGATGAATCCTCCCTGGAACTTGGGATATTTGCGGATGAGCTCCCAGTACTCCTTGAATCCTCCCATCGAGTTGCCCATCGCGTGGGCATACTC
>ONOI01000043.1 GCA_900319375.1 uncultured Bacteroidales bacterium
ATGTCTTTCGAGGTAACCTGAGTTACGGAACCAACCACGAATTGCTTTTTCTGAGTACCGTAAGCGAGAACGACCACCTCGTCCAGGAAGAGATTGTCTTCTGAGAGGGTGATGGTAACTCCGTTACGGGCAGGGGCTTCTTTGTCTGAATAGCCTATGCAGGATACGACCAGAGTAGCTCCGGTCCTTACCTCAATGTCGAATTCGCCTTCAGAGCCGGTACTGACGCCGTTGGAAGTTCCTTTCTCGATTACCGCTGCGCCGGGGACGGGCAGACCGCCCGTATCTACGACCTTTCCTTTTACAGTCACCTTCTGCTGGGCATATGCCAAGGGCACACCTGCAAACAGAAACAGTACCGCCAGACAGGAAATGAATAGCTTTCTGAATAATCTCATCAGTTGTTTAGTGTTATTAGGTGTACAAATATACGAAATAAAACAATAGGGTGTTCCCGAAAAACAGGAACACCCTAAGTATAAAGTTGAGTCGAAAAACTACTCCTTGCCGACCATCACGATCTTAGTGACGTTGTTCTGGTCGATGATGGCCTTGATGGCTGCTTTCGCCTCGTCGGCAGTAATGCCGTTGAGGATATCAAGATAGCCGGCATCAAGGTCCTCACCGCTGGTAAGATAATCTACGAGGAGGCTGGCGAAATAGCTGTTCTCAGTCTGATTTGCCTTGTACTCCTTGGCAAGATACTCCTTAGCTTTTGCGAGGTCTTCTGCGGAAGGACCGGTCTTAAGGAACTCATCGAGAATTTCCTTAACCCTGCCCTCGGTATACTCTACCTTGTCGGGGTTGGTCTGATAGACGATCTGGACAAGGGCCTGGTTCTTAGGATAGGCCATCTCCCTGTCGTAAGCGCCGATCGAATAGGTAGCGCCGTCCTTCTCACGAATCTCTGCAAGGAGAACCATCGTAAGGGTCTGGCAAGCGAGATCAAGAGCGAGCTGGCTCTTAAGGTCGTAAGGCTGGTTGCCGATGGCGGCATACAGGCTGATTGCCATAGGGGTGCTCATCTGCTTGTCGAAGCTGATCGCCAGAGGACCCTCACGGAGCTCGTTTCCGGCGAGCTTATAGGTCTCAGTCTTTCTCTTCTTTGCAGGGAGAGATCCGATGTACTTCTCGACAAGCGGCTTAGCCTCATCAAGGCTAATGGCACCGGTAATGACGAAGCAGAAGTCTGCCGCGTTGGAGAAACGCTCTGCAGCAATCTTCATCGTACGGGCATAGTCAACCTGATCGATATCAGCAGACTTAAGGCTGTAAGCACGCTCAGGGCGGGCATAGAGCTTCTTAAGGCTGTCCTGGAAAGCGGACAGAGGCTGAGCTTCCTGATTTGCGAGGACTGCTGCGGTCTTGGTCTTCCAGGATGCGAACGACTCGTCGTCGCTGCGGAGTGAAGTGAAGTACAGGTAGTTGAGCTGGAGAAGGGTCTCGAAGTCCTTGGGGGCTGCGCGGCCTCTGAGCTGCTCTGCGTACTCGCCCACTGATGCGTTGAGGTTGACGGTCTTTCCGGTAAGAGCCTTGGAAAGTTCAGGCTTGGAGAAGGCTCCGAGGCCGGCTACGTCGATGAGCTCGTTGAGAGCTGAAAGATTTACGAGGTCGGAATCCGGATAGAGCGAATTGCCACCCCAGCTGAAGCCTCTGAAGAGAACCTGGTCAGCGTTGAAATCGGTCTGACGGAAGAATACGGTAGCACCGTTCTTGAGAGTGAGCTTGGTGTATCCGAAGGGAGCGGCAGCGGTCTTCTTTACCTTTCCGGCCTTGGGCTCCTTAGAGATAAGCGGCTGATCGGAAACCTTGTCCTCGTACGGAGCGATTTCCTCTGCCTCTACAGCTGCAAGAGCGGCCTTGACCTCTTCCTCGCTAGGATATACGAGACCTTCCTTCTCGGGAAGCATACATACTACTACGAGATTGTCGGGCTCGATTAACGAAGAGACGATCTGGTTAACGGCCTCGACAGGGATCATCGGAGCAAGCTGCTGAGAAAGAGCATACTCGTTCTCGATACCCATGATAGGTTCGTTGTCAATGAAGTGGCGTACATACTCGCGGCAATACTGTCCGCTGGTTTTCTTGTCGCGCTGCTTGTAGCGTGTCTCAAGATTTGAAAGGAACTCCTCACGTGCGCGTTCATACTCGGAGGCGGTAAAACCGTTTCTGATGACGCGAAGCATCTCACGATAGAGGGAGGTAACGGCGCGCAGAAGTTTAGTCTCATCAAATATTACAGTTCCTGAATAAGCTTCTTCTGTCTTTGAGAGGAAGAATTCCTCGGTGCTGATGCTGGCATCAACGAAGTCCGGATCCGCTTTCTCAGTCATTTCGGTGAGACGCTGGCTTACCATATAGTTAGCCACACTCATCGCGTAGTAATAAACTGCATAATTGAGATCGGCCTTCTCCTCAGGCTTTACAGCAGCGTGCTTCTTAAAGATGTAGGAGATCGCATAAGGCTGTTCCTTATCGGAAGCGATGCTGACGATAGGCTCCTTATTGTCTTCGATAGCGGGATAGTAGCGCTCGGCTGCATCGGGGCCTGCTGCGGGGAGGCTGCCGAAAGTAGCAGCGATCTTAGCCTCGACCTCGTCTACATTGATATCACCGACCACTACGATAGCCTGCTGATCGGGCCTGTACCACTTCTTGTAATAAGCGCGGAGGGCCTCATACGGGAAGTTATCTACTACAGACATAAGGCCGATAGGCATACGCTGACCATACTTGTTTCCGGGGTAAATCTCAGGAAGGATCTTGTCGAGCATACGCATCTGCGCATTCTGCCTCGAACGCCACTCTTCGTGGATGACTCCCCTTTCGTGGTCGATGTCGTCGTCTTCAAGGAGGAGAGCGCCTGCCCAGTCATGGAGGATAAGGAGGCAGGTGTCAACTGCGGTCGGGAAAGTTCCTACGGGAACATTGTCGATGTTGTAGACTGTCTCGTCGATTGAAGTGTAGGCATTAAGGTCTGCGCCGAACTTCACACCAATGCTCTCGCAGTACTTGATGATGGCGTTTCCGGGGAAGTTTTCACTTCCGTTGAAACACATGTGCTCAAGGAAATGGGCAAGACCTCTCTGATCTTCCTCTTCGAGGATGGAACCTACTTTCTGGGCAATGTAGAAATTGGCCTGGCCTTTAGGCTCTTCGTTGTGTCTTACATAATAGGTAAGACCGTTCTCGAGCTTTCCGATACGTACCGCTTCGTCGATGGGAAGCGGAGGCATCTGCTGACCAAAACACATCACACCGGCGAGAATCGCCAGTGCTGAGATGATTGTTTTCTTCATAATCAAATTAAAGTTAACCAACAATTAAATATTTTTTTAGTGGTCAAATATACAAAAATATACCTAGAGTAACTCAAATGATGCTTCATTGACGGTTCTAGAGTCGCCGCCTATGTAAACCTTAAACTCTCCGGGCTCTGCGACATACTCCATTTCCTGATTCCAGAACGACAGGGCATCGACGTCGATCTCGAAGCTAACAGTCTTTGTCTCACCAGGTTGGAGCAATACTTTATCGAAACCCTTGAGCTCGCGTACGGGGCGCGAAGAGGAAGCTACAACATCGCGAATGTACATCTGAACAATTTCCTTTCCGGCGACAGAACCGGTATTCTTGACCTCTACGGAGGCAATAAGATTCTCCCCTGCTTTCATGGAAGGAGCGGACAGCGAGACCGGACCGTACTCGAAAGTAGTATAGCTGAGTCCATATCCGAACGGATAAACCGGATCATTGTCTACATCGAGATAGTTCGAGCGGAACTTCATGAACCAGCCGCCCTCGTCAAGAGGCCTACCTGTGTTCTTATGTGCGTAATAGATAGGAATCTGACCCACGTTCTTCGGGAATGTCATAGTAAGCTTACCTGAAGGATTCACATCGCCGAACAGAACATCGGCAATCGAATACGCTGCCTCTGTTCCGCCAAACCATGCGTCGAGAATCGCGGGAACATTTTCGCTCTCCCACTGAATAGTCAGAGGCCTTCCGTTGAAAAGAACGAGCACTACCGGCTTACCGGTTTTAAGAAGAGCCTTAAGAAGATCCTTCTGAACATCGGGAATGTCAAGAGATGATCTTGAAGAAGCTTCGCCGGACATCTCGGAAGCCTCTCCGAGAGCAGCGATAATCACGTCTGCCTTGCGGGCGATGGTAAGAGCCTCGTCGAGAAGCTGCTTGTCGGTACGGGAATCGCGGCCGAGCTCGCGGCCAAACATGGTCGAGTTCATCTCCAGCTTATAATCGCTGCAAAGATTGCTTCCCTTGGCGTACAAAACCTTCACATTTTGACCGGCAATTTCGGTAATTCCGCGTAACAAAGTTGTTGTGCGACCGTGTTGAGCGGCCACAGACCATGTTCCAGGCATGTTTGTGCCTGTATTGGCCAGAGGGCCGACAACAGCAATAGTTCCCTTGCGCTGGAGCGGAAGAAGTCCGCCTTCATTGCGCAGAAGGACGTAAGATTCACCCGAAATGCGGCGGGCTACGGCGCGGTTTTCATCGCTGTAAAGGATGCGGGCCGCTTCCTCCTCACGGCAGAATTTATAAGGGTCATCAAACAGGCCTAGCTTGTATTTTGCCTCGAGCACCCTGCGGACCGCGCGATAGAGCGTTTTACGCGAGACCTCTCCATTCCTGATTCCCGGGATAGTCTGGGTAAACAGAGCCTCCGCGACCATATCCATATCCATGCCCGCGTTCAGCGAGCGGACGCCGACCTCATGGTAGTCGCCAACGCCGTGGGCGATACATTCGGAAATTCCGGTATAGTCTGAGACAACAAAACCGTCCCATCCCCACTGCTCGCGCAGGACATCGGTCAGCAGCCACTTGTTGACCGAAGCGGGAACATCGTCCACCACGTTGAACGAGGCCATGAACGAACCGGCGCCTGCGTCGGCCGCGGCCTTGTAGCCGGTCATGTATTCGTTGAACATGCGCTGGTGGGACATATCGACCGTGTTGTAGTCGCGGCCGGCCTCAGCGCCGCCGTAGAGCGCGAAGTGTTTGACGCAGGCCATAATCTCGTCTTTCGAGGTGAACTGCTCGCCCGGGCGACCCTGGTAACCATACACCATCGCCTCTGCTACTCGCGCGTTCAGATACGGGTCTTCCCCGCTGCCTTCGCTTACCCTGCCCCAGCGCGGGTCGCGTCCGAGATCGACCATCGGGCTGAAGGTCCACGCAATTCCGTCGGACGAGGCCTCGACCGCTGCGATGCGGGCAGACTCCTCTACCGCGGCCATATCCCAGGTGCAGGACAGTCCGAGCGGAATCGGGAAGGTAGTCTCATATCCATGGATGACGTCCATTCCGAAGATAAGCGGAATTCCGAGGCGCGACTGCTCTACCGCGATCTGCTGATAGCGGCGGATTGCCGCAGCGCCCTTGACATTGAGCAGGCCGCTTACCTCGCCCTTGGCGATACGGTCTTCAACGCCTACGCTCTTCCCTTCTCCGGTAACGATATCGCCGGCTACGGGAAGATTCAGCTGTCCGACCTTCTCCTCGAGGGTCATCTTTTTCATAAGGCCGTCGACGAAACGGTCCATCTTTGCGTCTTTAAATGCCGCATTGTCCGAGCATCCGAGTGCAAGGACTGCAAGCAGCATCAGGCTAAAAGTCTTTTTCATATAATATTATTTCCAAGTAAATCCGAGTTTGGTAAGTCCGGCCTGGACATCTTCATCTTTCATAAAGGTGTCCCAGAGAAGGCCGGTTCTATAGTTCTCCATCATTACTACGATGGGTCCCTCGTCTATAGCGATATACGACGAGGCGAACCAGTTTTCTTTGATAGAGAATGCATCCTTGAAGCCGTATTCTCCCCAAAGCCTGTCGCCAAATATATAGTAGAAATATTTCATCGCAGACATAGCCTCGTCCGGGGCATACGGGAACGAAGCAAGGGCGGCTGTAGGGGCTACCGTACCGGTATCGTTCGAAGGCGAGGACGCGGTATAGCCGTTGTAATAATCCGAGGCAGTAAGGCCCCAGCATTCGGCGCTGTAGCCGAAACCTTTGTTTGAATTGACGCAGTATTCGTAGTTCGTACGGACATGCTGGCAATTCTGTTCCCAGTAGGAAGCATAGGCGTCCTTAAGCTTTCGGGGATCCAGTCCGAGGAAAGAATAATGGACAAAGAACAGGGGCGAGCGGTAATTGTAGCCGTTTGTGCCGCGCCAGCCTTCGTCGTAAACCTCTTTCGCTATTGGATATGTGGGCGAAGACGCCGCAAGGATATAGACTATCTGAGCCTCGTTCCACGACGTTATTTTCATGTTCATAGCCCAGCCCTTGTCCGGAGACCAGTGCCAGTAAAGCACATTCTGCCCTCCCTGCTGGAACCATGTCCACTCCACCCCCTCCCAGAGGGCGGTAATCTTCGAGCGGATTTCGCTTTCCATCGCATCGGAACCGTCGAAGTAGGCGCGGGCGGCCAGAAGGCCCTCGACCAGGAACGCCGTCTCTACCAGGTCTGCCCCATTGTCGTTGGAGCTGAACGGAATCGCCTTGCCGGTAGAACCGTTCAACCAGTGGGGCCATGCGCCATGGAAGCGTTCGGCCGCTGCGAGAAAGTCCACTATCTTGAGCATGCGCTGCGCGCCATCCGTGCGGCTGATCCAGCCGCGTTCGATTCCGACTGGAATCGCCATGAGGCCGAAGCCGCTGCCGCCGCTGGTTACCGTATCGCCCGAACCGAGCCTCTCGCGGGCAAGGCCGCTGGCCGGGTGGGCGTAGTCCCAAAAGTAGCTGAACGCTGCTTTCTGGACCTTTTCGAAAAGTTCGTCATCGCTGATGCGCGGGAACTTGTCCGTCTGGTCGTAGGCAGTCGTAAATGAGAAACTGAAGCCTTCGACCAGGTCGACTCCGAAGCTCTCACCCGCCGTTATCCCGAAGCGGTATTTGGACGAAGGATTGAGCTGTACTGCCGGAGTCAGAAGCAAAAGCGCAGGGTTGTTATCGTCGAGCCGGGCCGTGAGTTCTCCGCCCGAAAACGCAAGCGTGGCCACGGACACACGGTCGATGGTTATATCTCGGGAGAACTCCAGCGCGATTGTCGGGGAAACAGACACTCCGATAATAGATGAATTGTCCAGAACCGGACTTCCGTCTATCGACACGCTCATTACAATGGCACGAGGGAGCTCTGCCTGCGGCTTTTCTGTTCCGCAGGAAACGGCAGCTAAAAGAGCGGCAACAAAGGGTATAAATCTGTTCATGTGTGACGTCGGGGAGATCCCTCTCCCCGACGCCAAAAGGTAAAAAATTAGGAAAGCGCGATCTTGAGCTCTTCCTTGCGGAGTTCCTGAATCTCCTGCTCTGTGAGAGCCTTGTTGAAGATACGGATCTCATCGATCGAGCCGGCGAAGAATGTCATCCAGTCTGCTGCACCTTGATATCTCTCGATCCAAGAAGACCAGCCACCAAGATAGAGGGCATTTGCGTCTGCGGGGATGCACTTGCCGAAAGGCATCTTGTCGCCATACTCAGCTTCCTTGACCTTCACGCCGTCAACATAAAGGACCCAAGCGCCGGTAGCGGCCTCATAGGTGAAAGCGATCTGGAACCAGGTAGCATACTTTGCGAATGCGGGATCCCAGGTGTCGAGCCAGAGATTGGTCTCTTTCTCCTCTGCGGTCTTAAACATGATTCGGCCGTTGATCTGCTGGGTCTTGACACCGGTGTCAGCACCAGTCTCATCCTTGACGGTGTTCTTGTTGTCGAACATCATCACGAAAGAAGGCCAGTCCTGGGTAGGGAAAAGCTTGCCGTTGGCAGAAAGGAGTCCTCCCTTCTGGAATTCCTCGATGTTCTTGATCCACATGGTGATAGTCACATTCTCGAGTTTGGAGAGGGCGTTGTCCTTCGCAAGGTTGAACTTGAGATAGGACTCGCTGTTGTCTCCTGCTGTGTTGGAATAACCCTTGCCAATCTCACCGGTCTTGAAATCTGCAGCGCCGACCTTGGATGCGAAGGTGATGCCTTCGGCCTTGACGGCGCTGTCGGCCGACTCGAGAGGGAAATGAGCTACGAGATTCTCTGCGCAAGTCTCAACCTTGGGGGTGTTGTCCTTGGGGCCATCCTTTCCTTCTGGATCGGAGCAAGCTGTCAGAGCAAGTGCTGCCATAGCAGCGATTACAAAAAACTGTTTCATTGATTGATTTGTTGATTATAAAATGGTTAATAAGTGTATCCTGGTGTTTGGGGAAGATTGGGATTGAGCTCCCTCTGAGGTGCCGGAATCGGGAACAGTTCGTTCTTGCCGGACTTAAAACCGAGAGGTCCGAGCACTTCGGCAGCCTTGCCCCAACGGACGAGGTCGAAGAAACGGTTCTCTTCGAGGGCAAGTTCGGCGCGGCGCTCGTCGTAGATATTCTCGAGCGTTGCAGCTACAGGAGCAAGCCCCGCCCTGTTTCTGACTTCTGTGAGGGCCATAAGCGCAGTGTAACCGGAGGTCGGAGTGACCGAAGCCCCCTGCGTCATCGCCTCGGCAAACATAAGCAGCACGTCGGCATAGCGGATAAGCCTCATGTTGTGGTCGAGGGCATAGGCGTTATAGGAACGCGTATTGGTGTTGCAGGGCACATAGACCTTGCCATTATTTACATCGCCGCGGGCATCGAAGAAATCGATGAGAGCCTGGCTGGGCACTTTGTAACCCCAACCCTGGAAAGGCTCTTTGTTGCCGCGCGGACCCTGCATGAAACCGTAGTAGCAGAGCGGCATCACGTCGCCGTTGGTCTGGCCGAGATCCGAGCTGCCTACCTCCATCAGCGACTCTGAGCCATACTCATTCTCTACGTTGAACGCATCCTTGAAACGGCTCATAAGCGAGAACTTGCCGCTGGCGATAACAAGGTCTGCAAGGCGCGCAGCCTCATCCCAGTCTTTGCGATAAAGGGCAACTTTCGCCTTCAGGGCCATGGCAGTGTACTTGTTGTAGCGTCCCTTGTAGTCGGTGAAAGATTCGGGCACTACCGCGATCGCATCGTCGAGGTCTTTGTAGATAAACTCATAGACCTTGTCTGCCGAAGAAGCCGACATAGATGCAAGTTCGGACGAGCTCATGGTCTTGTCGATGATCGGCACGGTACCGAAAAGACGGACTAGATTGAAATACGCGTAAGCCCTTATAATCTTAGCTTCTCCCCTGCACTGCTCGACCTGCATGAGTCCCTGCTCAGAAGTAATAGCCTTCTGGAAGAGGTCCATCGACTCGATCGCATAGTTTGCGGCGGACGAGATGTCGTAGAAGAAGTTCCACATAGCCTCGACATTGCCATTGTCGGGACCATAAGTAAAATTGTCGAACTGACCGACGGTCGGTCCGTCAGCCTCGGTGGAGCCTTTGTCGGCATCGTCGGAAGCGATTTCCATCACTCCTACATAGCACTGGGCACGTCCTTCAGAAAGACGCATGCTGGCGTAGGCGGCGCTGACGGGAAGGAAAATATTGTCGGTCTTGGAGTAGTCAAGACCGGACGAAGGCATCGTTGCCTCCTGACGAATATTCAGGAAGTCGGAGCAGGAGACGGTCAGTGCTGCTGCTGCCGCAATCAGTATTATTCTTATAGCCTTCATAATTCTAGAAATTTGCGTTGATACCAATAGTGTAGATTGACTGCATAGGGTACACCGACGAACCGTCTATGGCGTTGGCAATCGGGGAACCGCCTATTTCGGTCGTGAAACCATTATAGCGGAACAGAGAGAGCGGCCTCTGGGCGCTCACGTAGAATCTTACGCTTCCGGTCCCGAAGACATTGCGGAGGGTGTAACCGACCTGAACATTCTGGATGCGGAGCATCGAGCCGTCTTCGATGAAGAAGCTGTTGCTCTGGGACATGAGCGAGGATGTGAGGATACGGGGCGAAGGATAGGTGTCGGACTTGCGGTCTTTACGCCATGCATTTGCGTAGAAGTCGTAGTCGTAGTTACCCTCAGGGAACACCTGCTTGTTGAGGCGCTTGGCGTTGAAAATCTTGTTGCCGATATTGGCGTTGAACACAGCGGAGAAGTCCCAGTTCTTCCAGTTGAGGCCGAGATTGAGACCCATCATGAGCCAAGGCAGAGGAGAGCCGAGGTAAACCCGGTCGGCAGGGGTTATCTTGCCGTCGGGAGTGCCGTCTTCATTGCCTGCGAAATCGTGGTAGATGAAGTAACCGGCTCCGGTGTCAGACTGAGTCACATCTGCCATAAGGGCATCGTAATCGTTCTGGAAGATACCGTCGACCTGATAGCCCCAGAAAGCACCGATCGGATAACCGACCTGGGTCATGGTAGCGTATGCACCGTTGGTGAGGGCTCCGGGGATATTGTCCCGGCCTTCGAGAGCAAGGACTTCGTTGTGGTTGATCGTAGCGTTGAATCCGACATTGTAATCGAGGTCTTCACCGATCTTGTCCGCCCATCTTACCGAGAGTTCGACACCGGCATTGAGCACACGGCCGTTGTTGGCAAGCAGGGTCGCGACACCGCCGCCAGTTGCGATGGGGGCGTGGAACACTACCCTGTCGGTGACCCTGTGGTAAAGGTCGACGTCGCCGGAGAGACGGCTGTCCAGAAGAGCGAAGTCGGCGCCGATATTGGTCTCGGTCACGACTTCCCACCTGAGGTAGTTCTGATAGACGGTCTGGGCTCCCATACCGTCCACTACGGTGTCTCCGAAGACAGCCGAGGAACTGACGCCGGAATTGCCTGCGATGTTGATATCGTTGGCAGGAACATTGTCATTGCCGAGCATACCCCACGAAGCGCGGAGCTTGAGGTAGTTGAGTATGCTCAGGTCCTTCATGAAGTCTTCGTCGGAGATGTTCCAGCCGAGTCCTAACGACGGGAAGATGCCCCACTTCTCCTGATACTTCGAAGATCCGTCGGCGCGAAGGGTGACCGTAGCAAGATACTTTTCCTTGTAGTTGTACGTACCTCTGGCGAAGAACGAGACTCCGTTGTAGCGGCTTGCTCCGTCGGTTGCGGTCTGGTTGCGGTACGATCCGTTGACGAGGTAGCGCGAAGCTGCGTCGAAGTCAGGCACGCTCACCGCCCTGCCGGTGAGCCAGGCGTTGTACTGCATGCGGGTCGACTGGCCGAGCATTGCCGTGAAGGCATGAGCCCCTATCTGATCTGTATAGGTGAGGGTATTGTCGAGGATCTGGTAGGTGCCGTAGGTGTAGGTCTTGTTGAGGCTCGACACGGAAGTACCCTGCGATCCGCCCACGAAATGCTCGGGAGTATAGGACTGCTGATCTGCGAAATTGAAATCGAGATTGTAGGAGGTCTTGAACTTGAGTTTGGGGGTGAGAGTGGCTTCTGCGTAGGCCGAGAAGACCGTCTTCAGACCGTTGTCGGTGCTGTTGTGGTAGTAAGCCGAAGCGGCGGGGTTGCCGTAGGCGTTGCTGAAGCCGTAGCGCTGAGGCGAATCGAAAGCCTCGGGATAGGCATCGGTATTGGCATCGCTGTAGACGCCATAAACCGGAGGATTGACGAATGCCTGGTAGTACACACCAGAGTTGGGGTTATGCTTTCCGTAGCGCGAAACCACCGTGTTGACACCCATCTTGAGCCACGATGTCATCGTCTGGTCCAACCTCGCGCGGAGGTTGAAACGGTTGTAGTCGTTGACATTGTAGTTCATGATACCGTCCTGATAGAAGTAGCTCAGACCGACAGAGTAATTCGACTTGTCCGTACCTCCGGAAAGGTCGAGCGAATGGCTGTGGGTAAGAGCGGGATGGACCATCTCGGCATACCAGTCGGTGCTGATTCCTGTACCGGCTGCCGCAGGATTGACGGTCTGGAAAGACTTGTCGACGTCGGGATCGAAATCATAAACCAGATTGTACATCTCGATGTACTGCTCCGTATTCGCAAGCTTCATGATGTTGGTCGGGACCTGGACACCTGCATAGCCGTCGTAAGCTACCCTGACCTTGCCGGAAGCACCTTTCTTTGTGGTCACGAGGATGACGCCGTTGGCTGCGCGCACGCCGTAGATGGCGGCGGCCGAAGCGTCCTTGAGGACGGTCAGGCTCTCGATATCGGAGCTGGACAGGAAGTCGATGTTGTCCATGAAGGCACCGTCGACCACGTAGAGAGGGTTGGCATAGTCGCCTATGGATCCGACACCGCGGATCTTCACTGACGGACCTGCACCAGGAGCACCGCTCTGGGTAATCTGCACGCCGCTAACCATGCCCTGGAGGGCGCTCATCGGGTTGGCTGCTACCTGTTTGCTGAGCTCCTCACCCTTCACGTTGACGATGGGAGCCGTAAGGTCTTTTGCCTTCTGGGTACCGTAGCCCACGACTACCACTTCTTCGAGAAGAAGGTTGTCAGGCTCCATGGTGACGTCGATAACGGTCTTCCCGCCGACGGGGACCTCGACATCCTTGAAACCGTAGAAGGAGAAAACGAGCACGGCGTCGGGAGCAACCTTGATGGTGTATTTACCGTCGAGGTCGGTGACCGTGCCGTTGGTGGTGCCCTTCTCGAACACTCCGGCCGACATCTGCGGCCAGCCCTGGTCGTCGAGAACCGTACCGGTTACGGTGATACTCTGGGCGAAGACCGCCGCCGAAATCAGCGCAAGGGCGATTAGTGTTATTAAACGCTTCATCTTTTATTGTTTATTAGTAGTTAATCCTAATTCCTTAAGGCCTACGGCTATTTCCGGTGCGCTCATAAAGAGTTTCCAGAGAAGGCCGCTGCGATAATTCTCTATCATTACGGCGATAGGGCCCTGATCGATGGCAAGATAGCTGTGGACAACCTGCTTATCTTCCTCCACCGAAGGGTTGTATGCATCGTAAAAGCCCATCGGACCGAACAATTTGTCTCCAAGGTCGTAGTACATATGCCACAGGCAGTCCATCGACTCTTTCGGCGTATAGACTATCGAAGAAATAGCAGCTGTAGGCGAAACCGTACCGTTTTCGTCCGGAGTACCGGGGTGATGCGAACAATAACCTACGAGAGGATCGTCCGAGGAGGTAAAGCCCCAGAGATCCGGACCGTAGCCTTTATGGCCCTTGGGGTTCTCTATAGCGTAGTTGTAATGAATCAGAGAATGGGCTCTTCCCCGCTCATAGTAATCCGTAAGGCCGTCTGAGAGGCCGCGGGGATCAAGTCCCAGGAAAGAGTAGTGTGTAAAGAAGAGCGGACCGCCGTACTCCATTCCTATTGTAAGCGGAATGCCGTAGTAGGACTTGCCGTTATAGTAATAAGACGAGTTTTTATAGCAGGACTCGTAGACCTTGCGCTTGATGGGGTGTGTAGGCGAGGAGGCTGCCAGTACGTAGGCGATGAAACACTCGTCATAACCAGTGATGCGGTGGTTCATCTTCCACCCGTAGTTCTTCGACCAGTGCCAGTAAAGCGAATCAGTCCCGCGGGTATACCAGTCCCACTCCATCCCGCGCCAGAGTTCGTCCGAGCGGCGAGCCAGTTCGGGCGCGCTTTCCTTGAAATACTGTCTCAGGGTAAGAAGCCCCTGGGCCAGGAAGGCAGACTCTACTATATCACCGCCGTCGTCGTACTTGCTGAATGAGAACACCTTTTCCGTAGCAGCGTCATACCAGTGGGCCCACATACCGTGGAAGCGCTCGGCTCTCTCCAGGAAAGACAGGGATTTGTCTATAAGATAGATTCCGTACTCGCGGGAGATGTACTGCCTCTCAATCGCAGCTACTATAGCCATCAGCCCGAACCCTGATCCTCCGGTAGTAACTATATCTGCGGTATTGTTCGAGCGCTCTCGGGCAAGGCCGGTCTTAGGTTCGGCGAAGTCCGTGAAATAAAGGGTAGTGTATTTCTGGACGGTATCCAGAAGGGCCTGCTCGCTTTCGGGCGTACGCTCAGGAGCTCGCTTAGTCCCCCTCCCCTGGAATACGCAAGAGGAGACTAGTGTACAGGCTATCAGCAATAGAGTTATGTGGTCTTTCATATATAAAGTTGCCAAATATAGTCATAATTTCGTATCTTTGCTAGCTTTTATTATGAAGACAAGTACTATAACCTCGGCCTGTTATCTGGCTATGGTGCGGCGCGGTTGCGCGAGGCTCCACGCCAGCAAGGACGTCATCAACGACCTCAACGTCTTCCCTATCCCGGACGGAGATACAGGCGACAACATGTTCATGACAATCAACTCAGGTTGTCAGAACTCAAACTTGACTGAATCCCTCGGAGAAACCGCCAAATCAATATCTTCAGGAATGCTTCTCGGAGCCCGCGGCAACAGCGGCGTGATCCTTTCGCGCATCTTCGCCGGAATCGGGCGAGGGCTCTCCGGACTCCAGCAGACCGACCTTGCGGGCTTCAAAGCCGCTCTGGCCGCGGGCGTGGAAGAATCTTACAAAGCAGTTTCCGTACCCGTTGAAGGAACTATCCTGACTGTTTTCCGCGAGGGAGTCGAGAAAGCGGCCGACAAACCGGCAGACTGCCTCGAAGAGTACTTTGCGGCCCTTATCCCCGAGATGGAAGCCTCGCTGGACCGTACCCCCGAGCTTCTTCCCGTCCTCAAGGAAGCGGGAGTTATCGACAGCGGCGGAGCCGGTATCCTTTCGATCGTGCGCGGAATGGCGGATGCGCTTGAAAACCCGGAAGACGTCGATCTCCCCGGCAATCCCGCCCCTGAATCTGCCCACGGCAAGGTGGATCTCGATGCCTTCGGCCCCGACGACCAGCTTCGATTCGGCTACTGTACCGAATTCCTTCTCCGCCTGCAGTCTTCCAAGGTAGACCTGGACAGCTTCGATGTCTCGGAAATACGCGATTATCTTACCGCAGCAGGCGAATCGGTCGTCTGTTTCCGCGAAGACTCGATAGTGAAGGTCCATGTCCACACAAAGACCCCGGGCGAGATTCTCAACCACTGCCAGAGATGGGGCGAATACCTGACTCTCAAGATCGAGAATATGGCCCTGCAACACAACGAGACGCAGCTGAAAAAGGCTGCGGCCGAGCCCGAATTCAAGATCAGCAAGAAATATGGAGTCGTAACTGTCGCCTCCGGCGAGGGCATAGTCAACACCTTCCTCGAGGCGGGAGCGGACGAAGTTATTCGCGGCGGCCAGACTATGAATCCGTCTGCCCGCGACTTTATCGACGCATTCAAGCGCATAGGCGCTGAGACGGTTTTCGTCTACCCCAACAACTCAAATATAGTGATGACCGCCCTTCAGGCCGCGAGCATGTTCGAAGACTCGAAGGTAATAGTCATCCCTACCAAAACCATCGGCGAGGGCTATGTAGGAATCGCTTCACTGGACAAGAGCGAGAAAGACACGGATGCGCTGGTCGAGGCCCAGAAAGAAACAATAGCTGCTGTATGTTGCGGGATGGTATCCAAGGCAAACAGAGACGCTGATATGAACGGCGTCGCAATTAAGGAAGGAGACCATATCGCCATCTGCGGCGGCCGGATAGTTTGCGACTGCCCTGATGCCGGGCAGGCCCTGCTCGAGCTCTGCGAGAGCGCCGGAGCCGGCGACCACGACGTAGCGGTAGTCTTCTTCGGAGAGGACGTCCCCGCAGGCAAGGCGGACGAGGTTTCCGCTACCCTCCAGGCCAAATACCCCATGACTGAATTTATGTTTATCGACGGCGGACAGCCGGTATATTCTTACATTTTGACACTATGTTAACCTATTTCGTAGACTCTGATTGCGATTTCAATCTTCAGGACTGCAAGGAGCTTGGATGCAAGCTCATCAGTATGCCTTACAGCATCGACGGTAAAACTACATACCCTTATGTAGATTTTCAGGAATTCGACTCCCACGCCTTCTATGACGGCCTTCGCGGAGGTATCCTTCCTACTACAAGCGCAATTCCAGAAGAGGAGTATCGCAATTATTTCGAGCCCGAATTCAAGGCCGGAAACGATATCTTCTATTTCCACTTCAGTGAGGCGATGACCATGACCTTCGGCAACATGAGAAAGGTCGTAGACGAGTTGCTCAAGAAGTACCCCGAACGCAAGTTCTATGAGATCGACTCAAAGGGTATCACCATCATCAGCTACCTTATGGGCCGCGATTTCTTCAAGCTCGTAAAGGCCGGAAAGACCCCTGAGGAGCTCGTAGAATGGGGCAAGAAAGAAGTAGACCACTACGCCCAGTATTTCTTCGCAGACGACCTGAAGTTCTTCCGCAGAAGCGGCCGAGTCGGCGGTCTTGCCGCAACGATGGGCGGCCTGATTGGCCTTCGCCCCGTCATCACTATGAATGAAGAGGGCAAGATGGTCAGCGTTGGGACCGAAAAAGGCCGCATCAAGGCTATGAACCGCCTCGTTAACGAGGTCGTTGAGAAAGGCGACGACGTCAAGGCCCACGGCGTAGTAGTCGGCCACACCGACTCCCCCGAGGTCGCGAACCAGATTGCTGACATGCTCCGCGAGAAGTTCGGCGCCGATCTCGAAATCCGAATTATCCCCACCAACCCTACGGCCGGAAGCCATTGCGGCCCCAACGGAGTTGGCGTCACCTTCCACTCAAAGTGTAGATAAATGATTGAAGTAAAAAAGGTCTGTTCGAGAAAAGAGCAGAGGCAATTCCTCCGCTTCCCTCTCGATCTTTACAAGAACAACCCCTGTTTCGTCCCTCCCCTATGGATAGACGAAAAGAAGATATTCGACAAGAACTATCTCTACCGCGACCAGTGCGAGGACATCTGCTTCAACGCCTATAAAGACGGAAAGATCGCTGGACGTATCCAGGGCATACTTCAGAAGGCTTCTAACGAAAAAACAGGCGAAAAACGCATCCGTTTCACCCGCTTCGACTCTGTAGAAGATTTCGAGGTGGCGAAGGCCCTTTTCGAGGCAGTCGAAAACTGGGCTCGCGAGATAGGGATGGATACCGTATGCGGCCCTCTGGGCTATTCGGACCTGGAACGCGAGGGCCTTCTTATCGAGGGATTTGACCAGTTGTCTACCTTCGAAGAGCAGTACAACGCCCCCTACTACCCTGAGTTCATCGAGAAACTTGGCTACGAAAAGGAAATAGACTGGAACGAGAGCCAGCTTCGCGCCCCCAAGGAGGGTGCGGAGGATCTGAAAAAACTCTCAGAATTCATCCTCAAGCGCTATAATCTCCACATCGGCGAGTCCCGCAACGTGAATGATTTCCTGCGCAAGTATGCCGACGGCCTTTTCGAGGTTCTCGACCACTCCTACGACGGTCTGTATGGGACCGTTCCCTTTACTGAGGGAATGAAGAAACTCCTCATAGACAACTTCAAGATGGTGGTGAACCCCAAGCGTACTGCCGTCATTCTCGACGAAAACGACAAGGTGATAGCCTTCGCGGTAAGCTTCGCTTCGCTTGCCAAGGCCGTTCAGCCCTCTCAGGGCCACCTCACTCCGCTGGCCCTTATCCGCCTTCTCAAAGCGCTCCGCAAACCGGAGATAATCGACCTCTGTCTTGTAGGAGTGGAGCCGGAGTGGCTCAACCGCGGAGTAAGTACGGTATTTGTCAGCGGAATGATGGATATGCTCGCAGATCCTAACGTCAAGTACCTTGAGACCAACCTTAATCTGGAAGACAACTACGTTATCCAGAATATGTGGAAAAGGTTCGACAGGACTATCCACAAGCGCAGACGCTCATACATCAAAAAGATATGATAAAGATTATAGTAGACTGTTTCGGCGGCGACCACAGCCCAGATGCCAATATAGACGGCGCGATAGACGCGCTGCAGCGCTTCGAAGACCTGAGCATCATCCTTACGGGCGACGAGGCGATCCTCAAGGCTAAACTTGCGGAGCGTTCGTACCCCGCAGACCGCATCGAAATAGTCCATGCCCCCGAGGTAATCGGGTGCGAGGACAAGCCTACAGACGCAATCCGTCTTAAACGCAACTCTTCGATGATGAAGGGCATAATGATGCTGCGCGATGACGACTCTGTTGCAGGGCTGGTCAGCACCGGCTCGTCGGGAGCGCTCGTCACCGGCGCGCTGATTCGCATCGGCCGCCTCGCCGGTGTGATCCGCCCTGCCTTCTGCCCCGTTCTGCCTACCATGGACGGAGGAATAGTAGGAATTTGCGACAGCGGCGCGAATGTGGAGGTGAAGCCCGACATGCTCAGGCAGTTCGCCATCATGGGCTCGATCTATATGGAGACGGTCTACGGGGTGAAAAAACCTCGCGTAGCTCTTCTCAATGTCGGAGTCGAAGCCGAGAAAGGCGACACCCTGCGCCAGGAAGCCTACAAACTTCTTGAGGAAACCGAGTGCATCAATTTCGTGGGCAATATGGAAAGCCGCGACCTCCTGAGCGGCAAGTACGACCTGGTAGTCTGCGACGGCTTCTCCGGAAATGTCCTTGTCAAAAGTACCGAAGGAACCGCGCTCGAACTTCTCAAGATGCTCAAGAAGAACATATTCTCCCGGACGATCTACAAGATAGGCGCCCTGTTTATGAAGAAGATGTTCTCCGACATGAAGTCCTTCATGGACTATCAGAACTACGGCGGAAGCGTTCTTATCGGTACCTCAAAGGTAGTAGTCAAAGGCCACGGCAGTTCCAAGGCTAAAGCCATCGAGAAATGTATCGAGCAGGCCTATCGGATGGAAGCCGGAGCCATCGGTCCGCGCATCGAAACAGAACTTGTAAAATACTCACACTACGAAGAATAAAATGGAAACTATGTTCGAAAAAGTGCAGGCGATCCTAGCGAAGCAGCTTCGTATCAGCGATCCGTCCACGATTAAGCCCGAATCCCTCATCTCCAAAGATCTCGGCGCCGACTCGCTCGACATCCTTCAGCTCCTGATGAAGATCGAAGACGAATACGGGATCGTCGTTCCCGACGAGACCCTCGCAGGCTTCAAAACAGTCGGCGATGTCGTCTCTTTCCTTGAAGCACACCAATAGCAGTCATTGGGGCGTGTTTCGCAACGCCCTGACACTCAGCGGATTATCAAAAACGATGTAGTCCAAAACGGATACATCGTTTTGCATAACAAACTGTTAATCAATTAGTTACAAAACACGCATCAATTAACCATCAGGTAGATGCCCTCCAGAGGACGTGTCCACCCCCGGACGCGGGCAGGGGGAGGGGCCCACGAAGTGGGAGGGGCCGAAGGAGCGAAGCGACTGAGTTCCGATGGAGGGTATCTACCTGATGGTAATAAATAATTGCTATCTTTACGGTATGAAAGTAGCTATCGTAGGCGCCAGCGGCGCAGTAGGTCAGGAGTTTCTGAAAGTTCTACAAGAAAGGAACTTTCCGATAGATGAGTTATTGTTATTCGGTTCCGAGAGAAGCGCTGGGAGCACATATACCTTCCGAGGAGAAGACATTACAGTCCAGCTTCTCCAACACGACGACTCATTTGACGGGGTTGACATAGCCTTCGTCTCTGCCGGAGCCGGAACTTCGCGGGAATTTGCGGAAGATATTACCCGCTACGGAGCCGTAATGATAGACAACTCCAGCGCCTTCCGTCTGGATGAAGACGTTCCTCTCGTAGTCCCTGAAGTGAACCCTGAAGACGCCCTCGTCCGTCCCCGCGGAATCATAGCCAACCCGAACTGTACTACTATCCAGATGGTAGTCGCCCTGAAGGCGATAGAAAATCTCAGCCACATCAGGAAGGTCCACGTCTCCACCTATCAGGCTGCCAGCGGCGCGGGAGCCCAGGCGATGGCCGAGCTTACCAAACAGACCGCCCAGTATCTGGCCGGGGAGCCCGTAACGGTCGAGAAGTTCCAGTATCAGCTGGCCTTCAACCTCATTCCTCAGATCGACGTTTTCCTCGAAGACGGTTATACCAAGGAAGAGGCAAAGTTGTTCAATGAGACAAGGAAGATAATGCACAGCGACGTCCGTACCAGCGCCACCTGCGTCCGCGTCCCTTCCCTTCGCTCCCATTCAGAGAGTATCTGGGTAGAGACCGAGCGCCCGATAAGCGTAAAAGAAGCCCGCGAGGCCTTCGAAAAGGCTCCGGGAATAGTCGTTTTGGACAATCCGGCCAAGAAAGAATACCCCATGCCCCTGTTCCTCGCAGGAAAAGATCCGGTCTATGTAGGCCGAATCAGAAAGGACCTGGCGGAGGAAAACGGCCTCGCCTTCTGGATCGTCGGCGACCAGATAAGGAAGGGAGCCGCTCTCAACGCGGTTCAGATAGCGGAGTATCTTATAGAGAAGGGTTCCGTCTGATCCTTCTGAGCCTAGCGTAATAGAACAGAGCCAGGGACAGGACTGCGGTCGTGATCCCTATTGCTGCCGTCCAGTCGGTCGGCAGGCGGAAGCCTATCTTCGCTGTAAGGATGAAGGTAACGGTAACCGAGGTCATGAAGGCCGCAGGAATAAGCGTCATAAGGTAGGACACGCCCTTGCGGTGGCGTGATAGGAAGGCGGTAACAGTCCAGAGGACGAAGGCAGCCAGAGTCTGGTTTGCCCAGCCGAAATACCTCCAGATAATGTTGAAACCGTTTTCGTCTGCGATATTGTACCACAGAAGAAGGCCGGTTGCGACAAAGATCGGAATCGAAACGTAGAGGCGGTTCTTGATGGGGGCCTGGTCCAGCTTCAGGGCGTCCGCGATTATCAGACGGACCGAACGCAGGGCCGTGTCGCCGCTGGTTATCGGGGCCGCGACTACTCCGAGGATAGCGAGGATGCTGCCGAATGCGCCCAGCCAGTACTTGGAGACTGTAGTAACTACCTTCGGGGCGGCCGTCACTCCAACCGCGCCCATCTCGACGTTTCCGCCGCCGTAGAAGAAGTACGAGGCGACGGCGGCCCATATCAGGGCGACGATGCCTTCGGTAACCATGGCGCCGTAGAAGACCGGGCGACCGAGCTTTTCGTTAGTCAGGCAGCGGGCCATCAGGGGCGACTGGGTTGAATGGAAGCCGCTGACAGCGCCGCAGGCGATGGTTATGAACAGACACGGGAAAAGGGAGCCGTTCGAGGGGGCGAGGTTCCCAAGGCCATCCCAGACTTCGGGGATGGTCGTGGGCCACTTGACGAGCAGGCAGCCGAAAAGGGCTACGGCCATGAACAGCAGCGCGACCGCAAAGACCGGGTAGATCTTGCCGATTATCTTGTCGATCGGGACCATGGTCGCGAGGATGTAATAGAGCAGGATGCCGATGACCCAGATCATGGTCGAGTTGCCGCCGGTAAGCTGGCCGAGAATGAGGGCCGGGCTATAGACGAAGACCGTTCCGACGAGGATCAGCATCACAACCGAGAAGACCAGCATCACCTTGCGGGTAGCGGAGCCGAGCTCCTGGCCCACGAGGGTGGGGACGTTGACTCCCCCGCCCCGGAGCGAGAGCATGCCGCTGAAATAGTCGTGGACTGCGCCGCCGAAGATGCAGCCAAAGACTATCCAGAGGTAGGACGAGGGGCCGAAGAGGGCGCCCATGATGGCTCCGAAGATAGGACCTGTTCCCGCTATGTTCAGGAACTGGATCATGAAGACTTTCCAGGTCGGCATGGGGATGTAGTCGATGCCGTCCTGTTTAGTGTAAGCAGGTGTTTTTGCGTTGGGGTCGGGTCCGAAGACCTTTTCCACCACTTTGCCGTAAAGGAGATAACCTATTACGAGGCAGACGATGCTGATAAGAAGGGTATACATCAGATTTTGCTAATTTTCTTGACGGGGTCGCAGGTAACGTCTACTCCGAGTTTCTTGAAGACCTTGCGGTCTACCTCGCTGAGAAGAACGGTACTGTGGACCTGACAACCTTTGAATTTAGGAAGCTGCTCCAGGGCAAGGCGGCAACGCTCGTCTTCGACGCTGAGGATGCTCAGGGCTACGAGGACTTCGTCGGTGTGGAGACGGGGGTTGTGGCCGTGGAGATACTCTACCTTGGTTTTCTGGATAGGCTCGATCATGGACTGAGGTATGAGCTTGATGCTGTGGTCGATGCCGGCCAGATATTTGGAGGCGTTTAGGATGAGGGCCGCGCTGGGACCGAGCAGGCTGCTGGTTTCGGCGGTGATGAGGGTGCCGTCCTGCAACTCGATCGCGGCGCTGGGCTTCTGACATTTCGCCTGCCGCTCGAGCGCGGCCACCGTAGCCCGGCGATAGTCCGTATTGAGCCCGGCCTTCTGCATCAGGAGGAGGATCTTGTTGACCTCGTTCTCGCTTGCGTCTTTCTCGACTACGTTGCAGAGAGCGGCATAATAACGGCGGATTATCTCGTTGAGACCGGCCTTACGGCAGACATCGTCGTTCTTGATACACCAGCCTATCATGTTCACGCCCATGTCGGTAGGCGACTTGTAGGGCGATTCGCCGTAGATTCCTTCGAACAGAGCCCTGAGGACCGGGAATATCTCTATGTCGCGGTTGTAGTTTACCGCTACAGCGCCATAGGCGTCCAGATGGAACGGGTCGATCATGTTGACATCGTTCAGGTCTGCGGTA
>ONOI01000046.1 GCA_900319375.1 uncultured Bacteroidales bacterium
CGCGGGAGGCGGCCTTTTGCTGCTCGTAGGTCAGGGCCGGCTTCTTGGGCTCGGTGGGCTTGGGAGCCAGTTTGGCGGCCCCTACGGGCGCACTCGCCGCCGTCTTGCGGTCGAGTTCCTGCAGGGTTTCCAGCTTACGCTTCTCCAGGAACTGAGTAACAGTCTCGAGATGTTCTTTCACGACGCCGTCCTCGAACTCGTAGAACTTATCTACAAGGCCGTCGAGGAAATCACGGTCGTGGGAGACTATAAGGAGGGTGCCGTCAAAGGCCTTAAGAGCCTGCTTCAGGATATCCTTGGACTTGATGTCCATATGGTTAGTGGGCTCGTCCAGGGCCAGCAGGTTGTGGTTCTCGAGCATCAGTTTGGCCATCCCGAGCCGGGCTCTCTCGCCACCGCTAAGGACGTTAACCCGCTTGTCGATGTCCTCGCCCCGGAAGAGGAACTGCGCGAGAATGTCGCGAAGCTTGGTCCGGATATCGCCTACCGCGATACGGTCTAGCGTCTCGAATACCGTCAGCGACTTGTCCAGGACGTCTTCTTGGTTCTGGGCGAAATAGCCGATGCTGACGTTGTGGCCTATCCTGGACTCACCTCCCATCGGGTCCAGCTGGCCCATGATCACCCTCATGAGGGTAGTCTTGCCCTCGCCGTTGCGCCCGACCAGGGCCACCTTCTCGCCGCGCTTGATTTCGATGTCGGCGCCGCGGAAAACAACCTTCTGAGGGTAGCCCGCAGTCAGCTCGGTCGCCTTGTAGACGACATCGCCCGAGCGCGGGGCCGGCGGAAACTTGACCGTAAGGGTAGCGTTGTCCGTCTCGTCGATTTCGATCCTGTCAAGCTTGTCCAGGGCCTTGATTCGCGACTGGACCTGATTGGACTTGGTAGGCTTGTAACGGAACTTGTTGATGAAATCCTCCGTCTTCTCGATCATCCGCTGCTGGTTCTCGTAGGCCGCTGTCTGCTGGGCCATCCGTTCGGCCCGCAGTTCGAGATACTTGCTGTATGGGACCTTATAGTCCTGGGCATGGCCAAGCACGATCTCGATGGTCCGGTTGGTGATGCGGTCGAGGAAGCGGCGGTCGTGGGAAACCAGCATCAGGGAGCCCTTGCGCGAGGCGAGGTAGTCTTCCAGCCACTCTATCGACTCGATATCGAGGTGGTTGGTGGGCTCGTCGAGCAGCAGGACGTCCGGGCGGCGAAGCAGGATCTTCGCCAGCTCGATTCTCATGTTCCAGCCCTGCGAAAAGGTCTCCGTAAGGCGACCCAGCTCCCTTTCGCGGAAGCCGAGTCCCACGAGAGTACGGCGGGCCTGGATTTCCGGGGGCTCGCTGTGGGAGGTTGACAGTCTGTCGTTGAGATCCGAAAGGCGGGAGGTGAGTTCGAGATACTCTTCGGACTCATAGTCCGTGCGCCTGCCCAGTTCGGCTGTGATTTCCTCGATTTCGGCCTCCATCCTGTTTTCCTCGTCGAAGGCGCTCATAGCCTCCTCCAGGACGGTACGGCCGCGGTTATGCTCCATTATCTGGGGCAGATAACCGATCGAGATGTGATTGGGTTTGTCGATGTGGCCTGAAGAAGGAGACTGAAGGCCGCAGATAAGCTTCATGATGGTGCTCTTTCCCGCACCGTTCTTACCCGTAAGGCCTATCTTGTCGCTCTCGCTTATATGGAAGTTGATTTTGTCCAGGAGGACAAAACTACCATAAGCGACAGTCACATCGTCCAGAGAGATCATTTACTTCTTCTCTTCAGGCTGGTCCTGATCATCGGGCTGATCGCCCTCCTTCATTCCCTTCTTGAAGCTGCTGACTCCCTTTCCGAGACCCTTCATAAGCTCGGGTATTTTTCTGCCTCCGACGAGAAGAAGAATCACGAGGGCAATGATGAGAATCTCCCAGATACCGAGGGTTTGGAAAAGTAAAGGATTGATTAACATATCGTGTTGTAATTAATTGTTGTTCAATGCTTTAAACGACTCCTCAAGGGCGGCGATACGCGCTGTTGCGTCGGCCTCTTTCTTCCTCTCCATCTCAACCACCTTGGCGGGAGCATGCTCTACAAACGAGGCGTTCGAAAGCTTCTTCCTTACAGACTCGAGGAAGCCCTTTTGATGTTCGAGTTCAGCCTCGATCTTGGCTTTTTCTTCGTCGGCATTGACAAAGCCTTCCAGCAGAACGCTCATCTTTACGGTACCGACTATGAAGGACACGCAAGTCCCATCCGGAGCTCCGGAAACCACCTCGCTGAGGTTGGCAAGCTTCTCGAGAATAGGAATCAACTCTTCCCTGAGGTTCCCCTCTACAAAGAGTTTAAGGGGCTCCTTAGGAGGGATCTGCTTCTGAGCCCTTACTGCGCGAAGACCCATCACGGCTTCCTGAACGAGCTCGAAGTCCTTGAGGAACTGCTCGTCATAGGGTCCGGCGACGGGGGTACGCTCGAACATGATGGTTTCGCCGGGACGGCGCTCTGCCATAGCCTGCCAGAGTTCCTCCGTGATGAACGGCATAATAGGGTGTATGAGCTTGAGGAGCTTCTCGAAGAACTCGATAGTAGCTTCGTAGGTACGGCCGTCGATAGGCTCTCCGTAGGCGGGCTTTACGAGCTCGAGATACCAGGAGCAATACTGGTCCCAGAAAAGCTTGTAAAGGGTCATCAGGGCGTCTGAAATACGGAACTTGGAGTAGTGATCCTCAACAGCCTCGATAGTCTTCGAGAGGAGGTTGTCGAACCACTTCACTGCGAGGCGCGAGGACTCCTTCTGCTCCGCCTTTTCGTCTACGCTCCAGCCGCTTACGAGGCGGTAGGAGTTCCATATCTTACCGCAGAAATTACGGCCCTGTTCCACCTGAGACTCATCATAGAGGATATCGTTTCCGGCAGAAGAACAAAGGAGCATACCCAGGCGAACTGCATCCGCGCCGTATTTGGCGATAAGATCCAGCGGGTCGGGGCTGTTTCCAAGAGTCTTGCTCATCTTCCTTCCGAGCTTGTCGCGAACGATACCCGTGAAATAGACGTTGTCGAACGGCCTGTCGTTCATGAACTCGTTTCCGGCCATGATCATCCTGGCCACCCAGAAGAAAATGATATCCGGGCCGGTTACCAGGTCGCTGGTCGGGTAGTAATACGCAAGGTCCGCGTTGGGTTTATGGTCAGGGTTACCGGGCATCTCGGGATCGAATACCGAGATAGGCCACAGCCAGCTGCTGAACCAGGTATCCAGCACGTCTTCGTCCTGCCTGAGGTCTTCGGGCTTGATGTTCGGATCAATTGCCTTTGCGGCTTTGAGGGCCTTCTCGAAACTGTTCTCTACGACTACCTGACCGTCCGGCAGATAGTATGCGGGAATGCGCTGGCCCCACCAGAGCTGGCGGCTGATACACCAGTCACGGGCGTTCTCCATCCAGTGACGGTATGTGTTGCGATACTTATCGGGGATGAACTTCACAGTTCCTCCTTCGACCGATTCGAGGGCGCGGGGAGCGAGTTTGTCCATCTTGAGGAACCACTGCGCGCTGAGCCTCGGCTCGATAACGGCGTTTGTACGCTCGCTGTAGCCGATCGGAGAGGTATAATCCTCTATCTTCTCGATATTTCCGGCCTCTTCAAGCATCTTCGCAATCTTCTTGCGGGCAACGAAGCGGTCTTCCCCGACGAGGATCTGCGCGTCTTCGTTCAGACGCCCGTGGTCGTCGATGATATCGAGTATAGGGAGGTTATGGCGCAGGCCGATTTCGTAGTCGTGGGCGTCGTGGGCCGGGGTAACCTTAAGGCAGCCGGTTCCGAAGTCCATCTCTACGTAATCGTCTTCGATAATAGGTATTTCCTTGTTGATCAGAGGGATAAGAACCTTCTTACCCTTCATCCAGAAATGTCTTTCGTCCTTGGGGTTGACGCAGATCGCGGCATCCGCCATGATGGTCTCAGGACGGGTAGTCGCTACTACGATATACTTATCGGTAGGATTGCCGTTTCCGTCCGAGATGAAGTACCTCATATGGTAGAACTTACTCGGAGTGTCTTTGTGGATCACTTCGTCGTCTGAGACGGCGGTGTGGCCTTCCGGATCCCAGTTGACCATACGGACTCCCCTGTAGATCCAACCCTTCTTGTAGAAGTATACGAAGGTATTGATGACGGCCTGGCTCAGAGCGGGCTCCATCGTAAAGCGGGTGCGGTCCCAGTCGCAGGACGCTCCGAGCTTGCGGAGCTGCTGGAGGATGATTCCTCCGTGTTCTTCCTTCCACTCCCAGGCATACTTAAGGAACTCCTCGCGTGTGAGGTCTTCTTTGTTGATGCCCATTCCCTTCAACTTCGCTACTACCTTATTTTCGGTAGCGATGCTGGCGTGGTCCGTTCCGGGGACCCAGCAGGCATTCTTTCCGTCCATACGGGCCTTACGGATAAGGACGTCGTTGAGAGTGTTATTGAGGACGTGGCCCATGTGAAGGATACCAGTCACATTGGGCGGGGGTATTACGATAGTGTAAGGTTCTCTGGTGTCGGGCTCGGAATGGAAACACTTATACTTAAGCCAATAAGCGTACCATTTATCTTCTACTTCCGAAGGATTGTATTTACTTGATAACTGCATAGCTTACAAAGATAACTATTTTTAGTAACTTTGCGAAAACGACATTATTATGGATAACAACGAAAAACCTCAGCTCAATATCGAGATCAAGCCCGAAGTCGCAGGCGGACACTACTCGAACCTTGCGGTAATCTCCCACTCCAAAACCGAATTTGTAATCGACTTCGCCCAGATGCTTCCCGGTCTCCCGAAAGCAAATGTAGCAAGCCGTATCGTGATGGCCCCGGAACACGCCAAGAGGCTTATGAACGCCCTTATGGACAATGTAGGCAAGTATGAGCAGCAGTTCGGCCAGATCAGCCTTAACGGCGCTCCCAAGGGGACTTTCAACGTAGCTGATTTCATCAATAACGGAAATGGCTCAAAGTCTTAAGAATATCAAGGGCTTCGCCTACGACATAGACGGCGTGATGACAGACGGCAGCGTTCTCGCGATGCCGGACGGCGATATCCTTCGCATCTTCAATGCCAAGGACTCATTCGGAGTAAGGATGGCCTCCATCCACGGCTACAAGCTCGCCGTCATTACGGGCGGCCGCTCGGAGAGCCTTATCCACCGCGCGCTGATGTGCGGAGTCCCCAAGGAGGACGTCTACCTTAATTCGCGCAACAAAGTTCGTGACCTTCTAGCCTGGTGCGACAAATACGGTCTGAAGCCCGAAGAAGTTATGTACTTCGGCGACGATATCCCGGACGTAGCCGTCCTGAAGATGGTAGGAATCGGTGTGGCGCCTTGCGACGCGTGCGCCGAGGCGAAGGAAGCGGCGGACATAGTCTCTCCCTACGGCGGCGGACGCGGCTGTGTGCGCCACTCTATCGAGGAAGTTCTCAAGGCCCAGGGCCAGTGGACCTTCGATGTGGACAAGTATGAAAAGCGTTTCTAAAAAGATAATTCTGGGAAGCGGCTCGCCGCGCCGGCGCGAACTCCTCGGGGGGCTCGACATCCCGTTCACGGTCGACACCGGCAATACCTTCGAGGAGAGTTTCCCCGAGGGCACGCCGGCGCGCATAATCCCCGTCCTGATGGCCGAGGGTAAATCGGCGGGCTTTCATCGTCCGCTACGGCCGGACGAAATACTGATCACGGCAGACACGGTCGTGATCCTCGACTACCCCGACCGCGAGCCCGAAGTGATCGGCAAGCCCCACTCGCGGCAGGACGCGATCGCGATGCTCCACAAACTCTCGGGCAGGACCCACGAAGTCGTCACGGCGGTCGTCATCCGCGACTCAGAGCGCAGAAAGGAATTCTCGGTCAGCAGCCACGTCACCTTCGCTCCCCTGTCCGACGACGAAATTCAGTACTATATAGACAAATACAAGCCCTTCGACAAAGCAGGCTCCTACGGTATCCAGGAATGGATAGGCTATGTAGGAATCTCCGGAATCGAGGGCTCGTTCTACAACGTGATGGGCTTCCCGGTCCACCGGGTCTACCGAGAATTGCAGTGCTTCCTCTGAAATTCACATACCCCTTCCGTTACACGCCGCACCCTCTAGTCGAAGATGCGGCGCGTCGGTTAATCGCGGACATCCAGGCCTCCCCCGAGCTGGCGGCGGCCTTCGCCGAGGGCAAGATGCTCGGCGTGATGGTCTGTTCGGGCCCCGACGGGTCCCTCCAGACCATCCGGGCCTTCTCAGGCCTCGCCGCCGCCCGCAGCAGCCTCCCCGGCTTCGTAGGGCCTATCTTTGACACACTATCCATAAAAGAACTGTGGATATCAGCCGATGGCACTAGTACCTCGGCCCACCTCCAAGATAGATTATTCAGAAGCTACCAAGTCCATAATGCGAAGGGAGAGATGTCGGATGTGAAGAGGATTTTCGAGCAGAGGGGTATGGTGCCGCCGGGAGGGACAGGCGAATGTGCGGGAGCGAAGCTTCTGGAGGCGGCGTACAGGCGGGGCCTGAAGCCCCTGGCGATGGGCGAATTCTGGTATGGGGCGAGTCCGAAGAGCGGCGAGGTCCGCGAGCATGGGCGCTTCTATCCGTCGTGTACCGGCAAGTGCGGCCCGCTGCTGAGCTGGATGATGCAGGGACTTGAGGTGGAGGAGAATCCGCTGCAGCGAAAACCGGATACGGAAAGCATCCGAATAATCTACGAAGACGAGGCGATTCTGGTCGCAAACAAGCCCTCCGGGATGCTATGCGCGCCCGGTCTGACGGGCACCGAGTCGCTTCAAGAATTTCTTGAGAAGGACCACGGCAAGTTATTCTCTTGCCACAGGTTGGATATGGATACCAGCGGCGTTATCGTCTATGCGAAATCAGTCGAATTCCAGGCCGACATCCAGCAGCAGTTCGAAAGGCGCGAGGTCCGCAAGACCTACCTTGCCCACCTGGTCGCCGGCAGCCGGCCGTGGCGCGCGAAGCGCAAGGGCACTATCGCTCTCCCGCTCGCTCCCGACTGGGACGACCGCCCGAGGCAGAAGGTCGACCGTGAAAACGGCAAGCCCGCGATTACGGACTTCGAGATTCTCGATATCTTCCCGGACGGGGAGATGGACGTGCGTTTCAGCCCCAAGACAGGCCGCACACATCAGATCCGGGTCCATTGCGCTTCCCCGCTGGGGCTCGGCCGCCCGATCAAGGGAGATGCCCTCTATGGCGCCCCCGACGGCGGCAGGCTGGAGCTATATGCAGAAAGCCTCAGTTTCCGCCATCCAGTGACCGGCAAAACTGAGACTTTCAGTATCTAACATAAAGAAAATGAGTTGTGACCTCACGGCAACAACTCATACTAACCACATAATTAATAACACTAAAACTAATAACCAATAGGTTGACGGCTGAGAACCAGCTCTTACTCAACCCGAATACAAAGGTACAACATTTTATTTAATTTCAAAATATTTTTAATAATTTTTTGAAAATTTTGTTGATAGGGATAAATATGGGACCGTGGATTTGGATTTCAAAGATTTTCGCTATATTTGCAAGACAAAACGGTGCTTGGGCCGGGAGGTTAGGCACTGGTCTGCAAAACCAGTTAGAGCGGTTCAATTCCGCTAGGCACCTCAAAGCAAAAGGAGAGCGACATGCTCTCCTTTTTTATAAAATAAGGCATGGCCTACAACTCCTATCTTATTAAAGACGAAAAAACGGCCATCATAGACACCGTCGATGCCCATTGCTCCGAGCAGTGGAAGCAGAACCTCTCCGAAGCGCCGGCAGAAGCAACACTCGCATAACAAAATCGCCCGGGCCAAAAGCCCGGGCGAAATTCATTTAATGATTCCTGTCCTTAGTCGAGCGAAACAGGCGAATTGATGCTGAGCTGTTTGACTCTGGTCAGAGCACTCCAATCCTGGATATAGTAGCAGGTGAACGGAGTCGAACCGGTCAGTTTCACGGTTGCAGGACTCTGAGGCCTGCCCTCCAGACCTGCTTCTGTTGCCTTGCAGGTAAGATCGATGGTAATCTTACCGTTAGCAAGAGTAACAGAGCCGGAGACGGGATAGTAAGTGGTTCCCGTGAATGTGTTCTGCGCGTAGCAACGGGAAGATGCACCATATCTGAGAGGGATCAGAGCTCCGATCTTGGCCTCCGTGCCGAAGGTATAAGTACCATCCTGAACCGGAGTCGAGCAGAATCGGTTGCTGAAATTCTTCTCATAAGTGTAGTTCTCATCGGCAATAAGTCCAAGCATCACGCTCCATGTATCGTTGAAGTAAGAGTTGGAACCGATCGAGAAGACATTGCAGGCAACAGGATTGCTCTCGGCGTCAACGATAGCGGGGAGCATATTATTAGAGCTGTCGGCCCCGATATGGCTTCCATACCAGTATCCGATATAGACTGTTCCGGCAGCGCCGTCAAGCGATACGATCTCGGTATCGGCATCGATATGAGGTTTTGTAGCCTGATCGGTCGCCTTGCCAAGTACAACATTGACATCAATATTGAGGTCGAACTCATCACCATATATCTGTTCAGTCCATTCATCATTCCATGCCCAGGGTTTAGCTTTGCCGGTGTACTTGAAATTGTACGAGCCGTCAGAGTTCTTGGATATGGTTACACTGGTTCCTTCCGTGCTGACTTCAATGTTTCTTGAGTCGCCGTACAGATTGAAGCTGACATCGGTGAGCTGACCTGCCTGAGCAAGAAGAGTACCTTTCTTGTACTTGAGATCAGGATCATTCTCCGGAGTAGCGAAGGTATAGGTTCCGACGGGAAGTTCATCGAGGTTGGCTTCACCTGCAGCGGAATAGAACGTGAACGAAGCAAAGCTGGCATTGGCTGCGTCTCCACCGACATAAGGAAGACGGAAAGATACTTCCCAACCATTGACCTTGGTTGTGAAATAGGTCTCAAAGTTGTTCTTCCAGTTGACCTGGCTGGATGTGGAGAAGAACTCTTCGGTAAGTTCAATCGCACCTGCATACGAGTAGTTGTGCTGAACACCTGCGGCGTCGACAAGGATCGCGGTGATCTCGTATCCTTCCTCTGTCTGAGCGACAGTGATGGCGCCGTCGTAAATTACAAGTTCGCGTCCCTCGACGACAAGTCCGGTATAGTACTTCTCAGTACCGGAGGAGGACTTGATCGAGAAAGTGTTGTCGGCATACTTACCGGCAGCGTCGATCTCATACTCGCCGGCAGGGATTACGTCTGTAGGATAGTACTCTCCTTCGAATTCATAGGTTTCTTCGTTGAACGTGAAACCGTTCTTGTTCAGAAGCAGAGTCACCTCGTCGCCCTCTTCGCTTACAAGGATGACCGCAAACTGCTGGTGGAGGTTCATCGTCCATGTCTCGGAATTGTAGGGTTCCTGGCTGTTGCTGAGGTAAACGGCCTCGGCACTCACGGTAGGAATCCATGCTGCCGACTGAACGACCGTGTAGGTCTGTGAGTATCCGGGAGCTGCGATGGTGAAGCTGCCGGTACGGGGACCGAGTTCGGTGTTGGCGCTCACATGGACCTTGATTGTACCTTCCTGAGGAGCGGCTTTGGTGGCGGTCACCGTAATCCATGACGAATTCTCATCAGGAGTGACGGTGTACTCAACGTTGGTCTTGACGGGGACGAGGAGGTCCTGGGCCTTGTCGTTGATGTTGAAGGTGAAACCAGTCTCAAGAACGGACTCAGTGCCCTGAACAACAGTGAAGACGGTCTTGGCAGATCCGACGGTGACGGTTACTTTTCCGCTGCGCTCTTCCCATGTATCGTTTTCCGATACGGAAAGTTTGAGGGTTACTTTCCCGGCCTCTCCGGAGGTCTGATCGGGAACAATCCACTGTGCATCGCTTTCAGCAGTCCACGCCTTGGACGCGTTGAAAACGATTTCCGGAGCTGATGCATCCTTCCCCACCGTAAGGGTAGTACCCTCCAGGGTGATTGCATCTTCCGGCTCTACCGGCTCCTGCTGGCAGGAGACTGCAGCCAGTCCGATGAGGACCGAAACTGCGATTGACAAATACTTTTTCATAAACATAACTATTATGGTTTTAAAGTTATTTCTTCAGGGCACCCTCGATGGTGGAGATGCTGTAACATATCCTATCCTTGGCGTAATCGCTCCGGGCAGCGTCGCGGCACTTGAGAAGTATGCCATAAAGACGCTCCATCTCTTTTGCGCAGGCATTCTCAAGGGTGGAAGCGTAGAGGCTTTTGGGGAAAGACATCGGAACTGAAACTGACACCCCGTCGGAAACGTCCGCCAAAGTTGTGGTTTTGTTCATATAATCGCTGTAGTTCTTCACATAAACCGGCACGTTCCTCATAAGACCCATGGAGATCCAGACTCCTACCAGGAAATCTTCTCCCTCGGGCACGGAGCCTTTTCTCAGATTGACTGTCACCTCATCCGTAATGTCGGAAAGCAGATCTTCAAGCCGGTAGGTACTGACGCCCAGTTTCTCTGCTGCTGCGGCCCACTTGAGACGGGTGGTGATGCCTGTCTGATTGAGGGAATTTACTCTCATGAGTGGTGAAAATCCGTTGTAGGCACCGCTGAACTCAAGCAGAGCCTTGTTTGAATCCAGATAATCTAACTGGCTCAGACCTCTGAAAGCCGTAACCATAGCTTTTTTCTGGATCTTCCCGGGCACAGGCTCATACTTGGACCCCGACGATAGGTCGTGGATATACAGCCCGCCCACAAGACGGCCGAGCTTTCGATGCTCGTCGATGTGGCGAAGCAGCATCTGTTCAGCCAACAGCGACCGGAATCCTGTATTCTGCGGTACTGTTGCTTCCAACCATTCGGGGATACCGGCTGCAATAAACTTCAGCTTGGACATCGCTGTCGCATACTCTTCGAAAGGATCGTTGCCAAGATCCCCGGAGCAGACACGCGGGTCCGGGCTGTCTTTCATGGCCGGCAGATACAAGTAGGCCGGATTGCCGGCTTTCGAAGCGAGGATCGAGTCGGCAAGTTCACGGTCTGACTTCGTCCCTGCATCGGAATATATCCATTCGACAGCCATGAAATCGTACTCACCTGGCTTGTCGACTATAGTCTTCACGCCTTTTGCCACATCAGAAGGACGGGCAAGCGTGTTGAAAAGGACATCGTCAGTAACCGAAGCTGTGATACCATACTCGCGGGTGAACTGCGGATCCCGAAGTTGGGCGGGCGAATAGGCGTATGAGCCGGCGGCATTGGCGCTCAGCCCGAGGGCTTTGGCAAACGCCTGCATCACGCGTGCGCTCAAGGCTTCACAGAAAGCGTCTTCGGGGGTATCATACTCCCTCCACCTGGGATCGACGTCTGCAATCTTGAGCAGGCCTTCCTGCCTCATGGCTGAACGCATACCGGCGGGAATGGTAATGCTGCACGACATTACCCTGCCGACAGAGCGGTCGGACAGGACCGAAAGCGACGGAAGCTGCGAAGAACTGTGGAGGTCGGCAAAGACCTTGCTCACAAGGGGATTCTCGGCTGAGAAACAGCTGTCGCGCTCGAAGGGACGGACCTCAACCGGAGAGCCGAGACCTGCAGCCTCGAAGGCTTCGTTCCACGCGAGCAGTCCCCTGCTCACGGCATCAAACTGGGACTGTGAGAAAAGCGTGTCGACATAAACGACAATATGCTTGCCCTCAGAGATATCCCAGCGATTGATCACTTCCTGCGTTTCTATACCTCTTTCTGCCGAAAAAACCTGACGGGGTGAATTGAGGGTGCCTATGCGCCCATCTGCCACCCTCGGCTCGAACGGAGTATCCGGAACGACGGTAAGGACCGTAGCCACATCTCCGTCGAGTCTGAAAAGTTCTTCGTCGAATACCTGAAGCATGCCTTTCCCGATATCGTATGCAGGGGCAGCCTTGAATGTTACGTTCCTGACGACTCCGACCGAAGACGGATAGGAAACCAACTCCTTGAAAACCGTGAATTCGTCCTGCGGCGTGGCCTTATAGACTATGGCATTGGCATCGATCTGAATACCTTTGGGGTTGATCACATCATTGTTGGTAACGCTGAAAAGCTTGCTTGCATCCACGACGGCCGAAGTGCCGTCGGCGCCGCGGGACTTGATAGGGAAAACATAACGGACAGGCGCCAGGGCAGAGACTTCGGACCTGACGAGCGGGCTCGAAAGTACAAGCAGAGAATCTGTCTTGGAGATCACGAATACTTCCTTCGAAGATACATCCT